>JAISFP010000252.1 GCA_031263525.1 Deltaproteobacteria bacterium
CCTGTTGACACGCCATTTGATGATGCCGGGAACGTTTCGGAGGCCAGGCTGTCCCGAGTCCCTGCCTGTTCCTGCGCCTCGTGACGACCCGCGGGCTCGCCGCCCCTGGGCGGCCCTTCCTGGGGTAAATGCCCGAGCCCAGGCGGGTGCCAGAGCCTCGAGAAGGCCCGCAGCCTCGCCGCCCATGAGCCAGCCTGCCAGAGGAGGACGACCGGGGCAGGCCAGGTGCCGGAGGCTACGACCCTTAACCTTGCCGCCCATGAGCCAGCCTGCCAGGGGAGGACGACCGGGGCAGGCCAGATGCCGGAGGCTCATCACGACCCTTAGCCTCGCCGCCCATGAGCCGGCCTGCCAGGGGAGGACGACCGGGGCATGCCAGTTGCCGGAGGCTACGCCCCTTAACCTCGCCGCCCATGAGCCAGCCTGCCAGGGGAGGACGACCGGGGCAGGCCAGGTGCCGGAGGCTACGGCCCTTAACCTTGCCGCCCCTGAGCCGGCCTGCCAGGGGAGGACGACCGGGGCAGGCCAGTTGCCAGCACCCAAAGAGCCCGATGCCTCGCATCTCCAGATCGTGCCCGGCCACCGAGGCATCCCTCCCCCTCCGGAACCCTCCGACGCAGTCCGCCCCGCCGCCTCCAGCCCATGGACGCCTCCCCCGTCGCCTGCGGCAGCACGTCAGGCCCGGGCCGGCGCTTCATGTTATGTCAACTTAATTTTTTGACAATCATTTATCCCGTCCTAAGTTCGCCATACTCCGCTACCGCAAGCCGGCCAGCCCCCGAGACCGGCTCCCTCCCCTCTCCCGCCAGCCCCTGCGGAAACGTCAGGTTCCGCCCCTCCGGAACCCACAGGTTCCGTCACGGCGGGAAACCGCCGGACTGCGGCATCGCTCATCTCCAGGCCCGGGGCGGCTTATCCTGCGAAGTTTCTTTTTTGACATAGCTAGCCTAATTTCGGTAGAATATGACGTCAAGCGCCGACAAAAAGGGCGGGGGGCCTCTCGTCCGGGACCCCGTCACGGGTGATGTCCGGTCACTCCGGTGGGGAGGGGAGCGCCGAAATGCGCTTCAGCCTTTGGGGACCCAGTCCCCGGACGCGGCCTCGGCCTCGGCGGCGCAGGCCTACGTCCGCGCCACCCCGGCCCGGAGGACGGCCCCCTGCCCTCCCCGGGGCTGACCTTCCCCTGAACCCTGAGGCTCTCGATCCCAGTCGCCCGCCATCGTCCGGTTCCGGGAGCCGCCTCCCCCGTCGCTCCTTCCGGCACCCGGTTCCCCGGCCTTCGGCTCTCGATTCCCGGCCTTCGGCACTCGATCCCCGCCCTTCGGCACTCGATCCCCGCCCTTCGGCACTCGATCCCCGGCCTTCGGCTCTCGATCCCCGGCCTTCGGCTCTCGATCCCCGGCCTTCGGCTCTCGATCCCCGGCCTTCGGCTCTCGATCCCCGGCCCTTCACCCCCGGCGTGCCAGCGGCCGCCCGCTCCGCCTTCCCCCCTGTCCGAGGCCGGAGAAGCCGCGGGCCACGATGGAGAGGACGACCGCCTTGGACACCGCAGCGCCGCAGACTCCGGCCCCCGGGCCGGGCTTCAGGGTGTCGAGGGCGCTAGCGTCGGCCCTCATGTTCCTTCCGGCGAGGCTCCCCCTGGGCCTCCTCCGCACCGCCGGAAGGCTCTGCGGCACCCTCGCCTACCTGGCGCTCCCCCGGAGGAGGAGGATAGCCAGGGTCAACGTCGAGCGGGCCAAGGAGGCGGGCTTCCTGCCGCCGGACCTCGACGCCGGACGGACCGCCAGGCTCTCCTTCGGCTCGGTGGCCGTGACCTTCCTGGAGGGGGTGGTGCTCCTGAAGAGGGGGCTCGGGCCGTTCGAGGGGCGCTGGAGGGTCGCGGGCCGCGAGAACGCCCTGGCGGCCCTCGAGGGGGCGGAGGGCAGGGGCGCGCTCTTCCTCACCGCCCACATGGGGCCCTGGGAACTCTCACCGCACGTCATGAGGGCCGAGTTCGGGATCCGGATGGCCGTGGTAGGCCGCGGCCAGGGGGGCGGGGTGCTGGAGAGCCTCATGGTGGAGTCCAGGACCGTTACGGGCAACACCTTCATCTTCAAGGACAGGGGCGCCAGGGAGATGCTGAAGGTCCTGAAGGGCGGGGGCTGCGTCGGGACCCTCGTGGACCAGGCGGCCGTGGTCGAGCGCGAGGGCGCGGAACTCAGCTTCATGGGCAGGCCCGCCCGGACGAACCTGGGGCCCTACAAGCTCGCCGCGAGGACGGGGGCCCCGGTGGTGCCCCTGTTCGCGAGGAGGGAGGGGCCCCTGAGCGTGATAGAGATCTTCCCCCCCATCCGGCCCCCGGCCCCCGGGGCCGATCCGGGGGGCGGCTGGCCGGCGGAGGCGGCCCAGAGGGTGAACGACCTTCTGGGCGAGCAGATCCGCCTGCATCCCCCCGAATGGATGTGGGGGCACCGGCGCTGGAAGACGCCGGAGGGGATCAGGGACGACCCCGGCTTCTTCTAGTCCGAGTCCCAGTCCAAGGCACAGGCACAGGCTGCCCACGGCCCAACAGGCCAGGGCGGCTTCCGGCCCCGAAGGCCAGGGCGGCTTCCGGCCACGAAAGTCCGGGCGGCCTGCGGTCCCGAAGGTCCGGGCGCCTTCCGGCCCCGAAGGCCCGGGCGGCCCGCGGCCCCACAGGCGCGGGCGGTCCCTGCCCCACAGGCCCAGGTCATTTTCAATTCCCAGGGAGACAGGTCGAATCATGGATCAAGAGAAAACACTCTCGGAAGTCACATTCCTACCGGACAGGGTGACCGTCAAGGCATCCGCAGGCGAGACCCTGCTGGACGTCGCCAACCGCGGCGGCATCCACATAAACGCCTCGTGCGGCGGCGAGGGCGTCTGCGGACGCTGCATGGTGGAGCTCAGGAGCGGGACGGTGGACGCCCAGCCCGGGCTGTACCTCTCGGAGGAGGACTTCGCCCAGAGCCTCCGGCTGGCCTGCCGGGCCAAGGTCTCCGGCAGCGCCGAGCTCTTCATCCCCCTGGAGTCCAGGGGGGACGCCTCCTTCTTCAAGAAGGCCGTGGTGGCGGACGAGAAGGTCTCGGTGGAAACCCTCGCCCCCATGGTGAAACAGGCCTGCCTGGTCCTGTCCCCGCCCGACCAGGCGGACAACGTGAGCGACCTGGACCGCGTGTCCGCCGCGCTCGCCGAGCACGGCATGACGGACCTGTACGTGGACCTCGCGACCGTGCGCTCCATGCCCGCGGTGCTCCGCGCCGGCGACTTCAGGTGCAAGGCGACGGTCAGCCTGGACCTCCCCATCGACGACAGGGAGTCCCGGCCCTTCGGGCGGATCGTGGCGCTGTCGCCCACCGACGGCGACGAGTCCTTCTACGCGCTCGCCATAGACATCGGCACCACCTCCATCTGGGCGAGGCTGATAAACCTCGCGACCGGGGAGGCCCTGCCCAGCGTGGCCGACCTGAACGGCCAGATCTCCTACGGCGAGGACGTCATCAGCCGCATCGTCTACGCCGGCCGCCAGGACGGCCTGAAGCGCCTCCAGCTCCAGGTCACCAACACGGTGAACAAGCTCCTGGACCGCCTGGAGGAGCAGGTGCCCGGCTTCCGCCAGAAGACCTACATAGCCTTCGCCGCGGGCAACACCACCATGAGCCACCTCATGGCGGGGGTGGACCCCAGGAACATCCGCCTGGCCCCCTACGTGCCCCCCATCTCCTCCTGGCCCGCCCTGAAGGCGAACCAGATCGGTCTCAACCTGGAGCCCTTCACGATCCTGAAGCTCTTCCCCTCCGTCTCGAGCTACGTGGGCGGCGACATCATCTCCGGGGTCCTGGCCTCGGGCTTCTACGAGCGCGAGGAGCTCACCCTCTACATAGACGTGGGCACCAACGGGGAGATAGTGATCGGCAACCGCGACTGGCTCACCTGCGCCGCCTGCTCGGCCGGGCCCGCCTTCGAGGGCGGGGGGGTCAAGTTCGGCATGAGGGCCGCGCCCGGCGCCATAGACAACTTCCTCTTCGACCGGAACCTCAGGAAGCACTACCTGGGCGTCATAGACAACGCGCCCCCCTCCGGCATCTGCGGCTCCGGGCTCATAAACATCGTGGCCGAGCTCTTCCGGAGCGGGGTGGTGAACAAGCAGGGCCGCTACGAGCCGGGCTCCTGCCCCCTCATCCGCGAGGGCGAGGACGGCCTGGAGTACCTCCTCTCGCCCGCCTCCGAGAGCGCCGGCGGCAAGGACGTTGTCCTGACCGAGATTGACATCGAGAACCTCATCCGCGCCAAGGGGGCCATGTTCTCCGGCTACCAGACCCTGGTCGAGGCCGTGGGCCTGGAGATGGGGAACCTGGAGAGGGTCATCATCGCCGGCGGCTTCGGGAAGTCCCTGAACCTCGAGAACGCCATCACCATAGGCCTGCTCCCGAGCCTCCCCCTGGAACGCTTCCTCTACATCGGGAACGGCTCGCTCTCGGGCTGCACCCTCGCGGCCATGTCCGGGCCCATGTGGCTCGCCGCGAACGACATCAAGCGCATGATGACCAACTTCGAGCTCTCCGAGACCCCCGGGTACATGGACAAGTACATGGCGACCCAGTTCCTGCCCCACACGGACGCCTCCCTGTTCCCCCCGCTGGAGCCCTGAGGCCCGGAGCTCCGACACAGGCCCAGGCCGGGGCCCGGTCCCCGGCCTGTCCCGGCGGGCGGGCCCGCCCTTCCGCCGGACCGAGGCCGGGCAGAGGCAGGACTGTGCCCGGGGCCTGCCCCCGTCCCCCGGAAGAGGGCCGGACCGAAGCCGGATCTTGCCCGAGGCATGCCTCCGTCCCCCGGAAGAGTGCCGGGCAGACGCCCGAAGCCCAGCTTCCGCAGCCTGATCTCAAAAAGCCTGACATAATGCCGAAACAATAAAAGCATGCATCCAACTTTTGCAGAGTCTTTTTCAAAATCCCTTACAGGCTAGGCATTATTGAGCAAGCCTTGTCGCCAGCAAATGGTCCTTTGGCTATACTCATGAGCGGCTTTCAGCCCTCCGGCTGACCGCCACGTCCATGAGACCGAACTCGGATGTCGGCCCGGAAGGCCGAGAGCAGGAGCCAGGTCTTGTCCAACATGGAGGACCGGCGACCTGCACCCTCATGCGGCCCGGCGGCACCCAGCCCCATGAAAGACACGCCTGAAGCACTGTTGCATGTCGCGGAGTCCCCCGTGCCGGAGCCCCGGAGACTTTTTCATGGGCAACTGTTCAGGCGCCCCCCCCAAGGGGAGCTCAACAGGGGCCTTTTCAATCAAAATATCCTCCACGAAAACTCTTTCCCTCCACATGAGGCATCCATTGCCGACTCTTAAGCTTTAAGCGGCCATCATCCGGGCTCTCTTCCTCCGAAATGGCCCTCAATGGAGGGGCGTCTGAACAGTTCCCTTCGTTTTCCGCCCCGCCGAGGCCTACGCCCCGTCCCGGGACGCCGCCGCAGGGGACGGGGACGGGGACGGGGCGCCCGTCACGGCCCCGGGGGCGGGTGACGGGGCCGCCGCGAAGAAGGTGAGCAGGAAGCACGTCTTCAGGCGGCCCGCCGCCCTCGGCGGCGGGGCGACGCCGCGGCCGGCCTTCGACCGCCTCCTCCTGGCGGAGGAGTCCATGGGGTTCCGCGTCGCCCTGCGGCTCAGCCGCTCCAGCGCCGTGCGGGGGGGCCCGCGGCCAGGCCAGGCGCCGCCCGGCATGGCCTGACGGGCCGGCGCCCTGGCCGAGGTTCCGACCGGTTCCTTCCCGGGCCTGACTTCCCGGATCGCGTGTCCGCTCGAGGGGCGGGCGGACGAGACGGCGGCCGGGTCGCATCATCCCCCCCAGGCTCGCCTCCCCGCGGAGACGCTCCGCCCGCACGGCCCTTCACGCCTCCCCCGGCCTGGGTCTTTCCCGGCCACGGGCCTGTCAGTGAGGCCCCGTTCAATCCATGGTCCTCCGGAGGACCCGACTCCCGAGCCGGCCCTCGGTTCTGACGGCTTCCGCCCCTGGCGGCAGGCCCCTCGCCGAGCTTGGAGGACGGCAGCAAGGCCGCCTCCCCCCGTGAACTTGTTTTTTGCTGCGGTGCAGCCTATCTTAATTGCTTGTTGCCCCCCTGCTTGCAGGGTGAACAGAAATGATGTCAATAGCAGGGGGTCAAGCCGCATTTCAGGCCGCCCCCCGGTGCCGCCCCGTCAGCGGCCAGGGAATCCGGAAGGAGCCAGGACATGGACCGCCCAGACCCGAAGACCCCGAGAACGCCCAGGACCTCCAGGACCAAGAAGCCGGCCAACGCCACCGTTGCCGACGCCCCGGACGTCTCGAAGGACGGGGCCCGGCCGCCCGAGCCCGCGAGTGCCGCCCCGGACGGGCCCGGGCCGGCCCCGGCGAGGACCGCCGTCCCCATGCCGGCGGCTGCGGAGGAGGAGGCGGGGGCCAGGGCCCTCTGGCTCAGGGAGGAGATAGGGCGGCACAACGTCCTGTACTTCGAGCGGGACTCCCCGGAGATAGCCGACGCAGACTACGATCTCCTGCTCCGGGAGCTGGAGCTCATAGAGAAGGCCTACCCGTCCCTGAAGGTCGCCGGATCCCCCGCCGGCGAGGTGGGCGGCGCCCCGGCCGGGAAGGACCTCCCCCAGGTGGCCCACTCGAGCCCCATGCTCAGCCTGGAGAAGGCCCTGAACCCCGAGGAGCTCCGCGACTTCGACGAGAGGGTGCGCAAGCACCTGGGCTCGAAGGCGCCGGTCTCCTACTTCACCATGCCCAAGTTCGACGGGCTCGCGGTGGAGCTCGCCTACGAGGGGGGGGAGCTCGTGCTGGCGTCCTCCAGGGGCGACGGGCGGGTGGGCGAGAACATCACCGCGAACGTCTTCACCATCAAGGACATCCCCAGGAGGATCCCCTCGGTTCCGGCCGTGCCGTCCGCACGGTCCGTTCCGCCAGGAGCTTCCGGAGACTCCGGAAGCGCCGGCCGGGGAAGCTCCGCAGGCACGGGGAAGGCCGCCGGCAGGAAGGACGGCGCCCCGGGCCGCGGGAAGGGCGCCCGCGCCTCCGGGGACCGCGCGCCGGACGCCGGGAAAGGCGCCCCCTCCTCCGGGGACGGCACACCGGACGCCGGGAAAGGCGCCCACGCCTCCGGGGACGGCGCGCCGGACGCCGGGAAAGGCGCCCACGCCTCCGGGGACGGCGCCCCTGGCACCGGAAAAGGCGCATCCTCCTCCGGGGACGGCGCCCCCGTGTCCGGGAAGGGCGCCCGCGCCTCCGGGGACGGCGCCCAGGAGTACGGGAAGGCAGCGCTCCCCGCCCCGCCGGCGTCCGTGAAGGTACGCGGCGAGGTCTACATGGAGAAGGCGGAGTTCGCGAGGCTCAACGCCGTGCGCGAGGAGAAGGGGCTCCCGCTCTTCGCGAACCCCCGGAACGCCGCGGCCGGATCGCTCAGGCAGCTCGACCCGGAGATCACGCGCGCGAGGCCGCTCAGGTTCTTCGCCTACGGCGTGGACGACCCGGATCCCGCCCGCTACACCCTCTACTCGGGGCTCATGGAGACGCTGGCCTCCTGGGGATTCCCCGTGGAGGGCTCCTCCATAACCTCCGCCGGCCACGACGTGGACGGGGTGCTCAGGATCTTCGGGGAGGCCGAGGAGGGCCGGGAAGGGCTCCCCTACGAGGCCGACGGGCTCGTGGCCACGGTGGACGACCTTGAGCGCTGGGCGAGGCTCGGGACTACGGCCAAGGCCCCGCGCTGGGCGATAGCCCTGAAGTTCAAGCCGCTCGCGGCGGTTACCAGGGTAATCTCCATAGACGTCCAGGTAGGCCGGACCGGGGCCCTCACACCGGTGGCGCTGATGGAGCCCTGCCGGGTGGGCGGCGTCACCGTCACCCAGGCCACCCTGCACAACGAGGACGAGCTGAGGCGCAAGGACGTGAGGCCGGGCGACTGGGTCCGCGTGAGACGCGCCGGAGACGTCATACCCGAGATCCTGGACGTGATCCTCGACCGCCGCCCCGAGGGGCTCCCCCCCTTCGAGTTCCCCGAGAGCTGCCCGGCATGCGGGACCAAGTCGGTGAGGCACCTGGGCGAGGCGGTGCGCCGCTGCCCCAACCGGGAGTGCCCCGCTCAGACAGAGCAGAAGCTCATCCATTTCGCGGGCAAGAACGCCCTGGACGTAGAGGGCATGGGCCCGAAGCTCGCGAAGATGCTCCTGGACGAGAGCCTGGTGCGGCTGCCCTCCGACATCTTCAGGCTCACGAAGGAGGATCTGGAAAAGCTCCCGCGCATGGGCGAGAAGTCGGCCGCGAACCTCCTGGAGTCCATCGACAGGGCCCGCACGGCCCCCCTGTGGCGCTTCATACACGGCCTCTCCATCCGCCACGTGGGCGAGCGGGTCAGCCAGACGCTGGCCGGCCGCTACGGGAGCCTGGAGGAGCTCTCCCGCGCCACCGAGTCCGAGCTCATGACGTTAAACGACGTGGGCCAGGAGGCATCTTCGGCGGTGAGCGCCTTCTTCCGGAGCCCCGTCAACGCGGAGTTCATAGCCGATCTGACGGACGGGTCCCTGGGCGTGGCCCCGTCCCTGGAGGCCCCCTCCGAGGGAGGCCCGCTGTCCGGGAAGCGGATGGTCATCACCGGCACGCTCACGGGGCTCACCCGGGCCGAGGCCAAGGCCCGCATCGTTGCCGCGGGCGGCAGGGTGCTCTCCGCCGTCACGAACGACACCGACTACCTGGTAGCCGGCGAGAAGACCGGACGCAACAAGACCGCCGCCGCGGCCGAGAAGGGAGTGAAGGTCATAGGCGAGGACGAGCTCCTGAAGATGCTCGCCGGGGAGATCGAGCCGTGAGGGAAGCGGCAGGGCCGGGGACTGCCGGGACTGTTCCCTTTCGGAAACGGGGTCCCGTGACGGAGGACGCCGGAAGTACCGGCTGCGGAAAGGAGACCCCATGACGGGGACGCCTGAAGTTCCGTCTGCGGGAAAGGGGTCACGTAACTGCGCAGTCCGGATGTGTCGTCTGTAGGAATGCAGATCCGTTGACGAGGGACGCCGGCAGAATCGGCACCTGGAAGTTAGTCATATTACGCTTCCGGATAAATATTAGAAAATATTGAAAACCTTTCCCCCAATATGGGAGTGAATCACGGCAAAGAGATACCAGCTCTTGGGCCTCAAACTGATTTCTCACCCCTGGCACGCTAGTCAAAATTATAACATTTAACCGAACTCGTAATACGATTGCTGATGAAAGAAGTCTCGGTTTCGGACAGAAGGTTACATGACTCCGTATGCCGGAAACCTCAGATGGAAAGAAGGGCTCTTGACAGCGGAGGCAGGATATCCAGTTTACAGGAAGGGGGCAAAATGACGGCGGAATCCGGATGTTTCGACTACGGGAAGACAGTGCGTGACATGGTGTCCCGCGGTGAACAGTTCTTCAACGCGAGGGAGATGTCCGGGGCGGGGATGGCTTTCCGAAAGGCGCTTCGGCTTGGAAGAACGATTCTTGGAGACACTGACCCGGACACCCGGCTTGCGGCATACTGGACATGGCAGGTCCACTGCGAAATTTCCGATAAATTTGAGGCGGAAACCGTGCTACGTCTCGACCGTACAAGTTGGATATTGCTACAGAACGATCCAGTAGCGTTTAATCGCCGAAATACTGCTAGCCATTTGAGAAGTCGGATTCTTCCGAGCGAAAAGTGCCGGAAAAAAGGAAATCCATGGCAGTACGAGGCGATGGGGAGGCTGGGCGCAGCGCTGCTGCGTGCCGGAGACATTGCCGGGGCAACGCTCTGGTGCATGAATGCTCTGAAGGACAGCGAAGCCGATCAAGACGGCGCAACCGATCATGCAGGCGAATCCGAACCAGTACCTGATTTTTCCTTTCTTTTGGCTGACGCCGCCCGCAGATGTTTTCATGCCGATCATATCGGCAGTACCCTGTCCTGCCTCTGTACCGCTCGCGCTTTCGACTCCGACATGAGGGGCCTGGCTCATGCGCTCAATGGATGGCCGCAAAACGTAGTCAGATACCTGCCTTTCTATCTGGAAATTTCCATGATGGAGATGAACCTCCCCGTCCCTGAAGGGATGGCTGACGTCCTGGAAATAGCACTTGCAAGGATCGGGGCCAACCTTACCCCCCGGGCTGCCGAAACAGACGTTCAGGCCACAGGAGCAATGCAACTTGCAGACCGTGAAAGACTTCTCCTGAACACCGACGGCCCGGACTCCGCCATATCAGTCTTCAAGCGAGCAGTCGAAGTTAACGGGGCCATCACCAGTCCCCAATCCGGCCTGAGGGAGGCGATCATCGCTGAGGCGTGTCTGGCGCTGGGGTACGACCGCCGCGTCGTCCGTTTCAAGGAGGAGCAGTCGGTATGGGATTCGCGCAAACGCCTGGAACGGAAACTCGAGCACTCGTCGGACGACCGCTGGATATTTGGGATGGTGGAGCTGGGTGCGGCATTGCTGGGTGCCGACCGCCCCGACGAGGCTGGGCGCTGGTTCCGGAAAGCCCTGTCGCTCTGGGACGGCGGTGCCGACATGGCCGGCATGCATGGTCAGCCCGGCATCCCAGGCGGGCACAGGCTGGCCTGGAGGTCATCTAGAGCGTTTCTCTACTACCCCGCCCTGTGCGGCCTGTGCGCATCGCTTGCGGCGACCGGCGAACTCCTTGCCCTGAGCAGCCTCGTCCGGGACAACCGGAATTCGTTCAACTGTCCAGCATCAGTCATTCAGCTAGAAAAGATTTGCAGAACGGACGCCGGTCTTGCACATGCCCTAGCCCACCTGCAGAAAACCTTGAACATTATCGGAAATTTTTGAGTAACAATTAAAGATTTTTGACAGTCTCCAGCAGAATACGTTGAGCACGACTGAAAATTTTTGACAGTTGCCACTAGACAAAATAAATTCAAGACAGTTCTGGGATGTACATCGCCATTCAGGTGCCCTGAACAGCCCGGTCATTGTTGTGCTGTCATCCAGCACCCTCATTTCAAATGTTAAAAATAATGCATTCATAATACAAAAATTTAAATATGTCATATACATAGCTTATCTAGAATATATTTTTATTGAAATATTAAATTATTAAATTTTACTGACTGTCGATGCTGGATTTGAGATATACTCTATATGAGCTGACTTTCCAGAAATCATAATTGAAACATAGGTAACAATCCAGGAAAACCTCTGTTAAGGACCTTCTTTGTAAAAAGAGAGCCCTGATGAGGAATCCTAGAAGTTGAAGAGCCAACTATCGATACTTCATGCGGGGGTAAAGATTGTCTACAGATGGCTTTTGGTTTGGAAAGATCCTCCTGTTGAGTCCCCCTTGGTGTGGCAGCTGAATGGTTACCATATATTACGCTTCCGGATAAATATTAGAAAATATTGAAAGATTTTCCCACATTATGGGAGCGAGCCATGGCAAAGAGATGCCAGATCTGGGGCCTTACACTGATTTCTCACCCCTGGAACGATAGCCAAAATTATAACATTTAACCGGACTCGTAATAAGATATCTGTCGGGCTATCACAACCGTTCGACATTACTGTTCCGAAAGCCCTTGACACACTTGTCCTTTCGAAAAACTCTAGAATGTCCTTCCTAGCCGAAGACATATGAATCTAGCAGACAGCGTTGATTTTATGTCAAAACTCTGTCAGACTGCCTTTCGAAACAGTTTCGGGGAGTCCTCCCTTGACTGGACTCCGGTCGTTACCTGTCGCGCTTCCGGGAAGACGGATCAGGACGGTTGCTCAAGACGCGAGGCTGTCTGGCCAGGACATCGTGGCGCATTGTTCGTCAGAGAGAAGCAGGCGGATAGCCAGAAAGGCAGGCAGGCTCAGGTGACTGACGAAGCCAGGAAAGGTCAGGTGACTGACGAAACCAGGAAAGGTCAGGTGACTGACGAAGCCAGGGAGGGTCAGGTGACGGAGAAAGCCAGGGAGGCTCAGGTGACGGAGAAAGCCAGGGAGGGTCAGGTGACGGAGAAAGCCAGGAAGGCTCAGGCGATGGAGGAAGACAGGAGGCTCGGCTGATGGATGAAGACAGACGGAAGGCGGACTCGGATACGGCGCGATCCCTTATCGAGCGCGGGATGCGGCTTTTCGACGACGAGGACGCCGGCGGGGCGGAAAAGCTCTTCTGGGAGGCCCTGTGTCTAGCGAGAAACAGCCTCGGGGAAGACGATCCGACCACGCGCCTCGCGGCCAAATGGGTGTGGCAGATGGAACCCCATCCCGACACCCCGAACTTTGACGTTTCCCTGGAAATTCTCAAACGGGACATGGCCGACTGGAAGGAGTTCGGCGACGACCACGTGACCCTCGGACGCAGGAACGTCGCGAGCCTCTCCATGGCCTGGCACCCGATAATCACCCGGGGAGATTACTCCGGAACTGTCCCGCACATGTGGCTTGACGAGCTGGGCGCCGCGCTCCTCCGTGCCGGCGACGCTTCCGGCGCGATCCTCTGGCTCCGCCGGGCGCTGGACCGCGCCAGGGCCGATCCGGTGGACGGATCCTGGATGGGCAGGAACCTGGAGGGATACAGGGGCTGGCTAGAGAAAACCGTCTCCGAATCTCTCGCATGCCTTTGCGCGGCCCTGGCGCTCGAGGGGGACGAGGACGGGCTCCGAGAGACGCTCCGGGCCTCTGCTCACGGGGAAACCTGCCGCATGCTCTTCACTTTAGAGCACGTCATGAGAGAGATGGGCCCCGTCCCGGAACGGATCGTGGACGAACTGGAAAAGGCGCTGGAGGGGACCGGCTCTGACGTTCCCGGACCCACTCCAGGCGCGGCCGGCCGCGTGGCGGAGATGATCTCAGACGGGACCGCGCTCCTGGACACAGAGGGTCCGGACGCGGCGGAAACCCTCTTCAGGAATGCGTCGCTGGCCGCGGCCTCGGAGCCGGGAGAATGCCTCCGGGAAAAGGTCCTCGCGGAAACCTGGCTGGAAACTCTCCGGACGAGACGCGCGGCAGCCTTGTCAGAACCGGACGCCGTCAGCGAACGGCTGGAACGCCTGGACCGCAAGCTCAGACGCCCGCACGACGACCGCTGGATAGGCGGCACGATCGAGTTTGCCGCCGCCCTGCTGGGCGCGGGACGAGCCGGGAAGGCGCTGGGCTGGCTGCGCCGGACGCTCTCGCTGTGGGAGGGCGGCGCCGTGATAGCCGGCTTTGGCGGCCCGCCCATGCCACGGGACTGGCACGGCGGAATCTCGACATACGAGCGTGACCAGCTGTTCTTCCCCGCCATGAGCTGCCTGGCCGCCGCGCTCGCCGCGACGGGGGATCTCTCGGCGCTGCCCGGCCTCGTCCGGGACGGCGGGGAATTTTTCTGGACAAACTGCATGTTTCTGGAAAAACTGAATGTCCTCGCCATGCCCGGCACCGACATGGAGAAGGCGGCCGCTCCGCTGAGGGATGCCCTGAAAACGCTGGGCCATGAAATCGAGTGGTGAGAGAGCGGAGGACGTCATGCCCCATCGGAACGGCAACACGCAACTCCGGACGGAGCAGTCACCGGCATCCTGGAACGCCGTCCTCCCTCGGAACGGCAACACGCAATTCCGGACGGAGCAGCCGCGACCGCCTGGAGTGCCAAGCTCCCCCGGAACGGCAACACGCAGCTGAGAAGGGAGCAGTCACCGGCATCCTGGAACCCCATCCTCCCCCTCAGTACCGCAACACTCCGCTCCGGCCCTTTCACGGGCGTTCGCCGGACAGGTTTCCGCATCTCGCGGGACAGCGGCGCCTGACTCCCGTCTTCACGGCCAGGCCAGCCGACCGCGAGCGGACCGGCTTCGCTTTAAGCCCCCATGGGCCATAGTGTTCAAACTTCGCAGGACACGCCAGCACTAGCGGCAACCTCCGCAAATCCTGCATGGATCCGGCCACGGACGAGACGGGGCCAGCCTGACGAGACGTGAGGGTCTCGCCCGCAAGTGCCGCATGGATCCGGCCGCGGACGAGACGGGGCCAGCCTGACGAGACGTGAGGGACTCGCCCGCAAGTGCCGCATGGATCCGGACACGGACGAGACGGGGCCCGCCTGACGAGACGTGAGGGACTCGCCCGCAGATGCCGCATGGATCCGGCCGCGGACGAGACGGGGCCCGCCTGACGAGACGTGAGGACTCGCCCGCAAATTCCGCAAGAATCCGGACGAAGAGACGTCGGAACCCGCAAATCCATCGCCGATCCAGCCGGAAACGCGGCGAGGCCAGACTGCGGAGACGTCGGGCCGCGGCCGAAGGCTCCCCGGGGAACCGCCTGAGGAAGGCGCAGGGCCCCGTCAGTAGACGAGCTGTATGTCCTTGGCCCGGCAGAAGTCCGACCAGGCCTTGTCCGGCTCGCGGTCGGTCACGATGCAGTCTATGTCGGAAAACTCCAGGGCCTTTCGGTAGACCACCTGGTCGAACTTGGAGTGGTCGGCCAGGAGGATCCTGGTCTTGGCCTGGGTGGACATGATCTTCTTCAGGACCGCCTCGGGCTCGTTGGACTCCATGATCCCCCTGTCGATGTCCAGGCCCTTGCAGCCCATCACGGCGATGTCCACGTTGTGGGCCTCCAGGGTCCTCCTCGCGCCCTCGCCCGTGAGGGAGAAGGAGCGCCCGCGGAGGGTGCCCCCGGTTCCCACCAGGTTTATCCTGGAGTTCGCGAACTCGTGGAGGATCTTGACCGAGTTGGTGATCAGGATGAGCTCGTTCTTGCCGGTCAGGAGCTCCACCAGGGAGAGCACCGTGGTCGAGGAGTCGCACATGAGGGTGGCGCCGTTGTTTATGAGGTTCAGGGCCTTGACGGCTATGGCCTCCTTCTCCCCCGTGTTGGTGGCCCTCCGGCTGTTGAAGGGCAGATCCTCGTTGGAGGGGCGGGCCAGGACGGCCCCGCCGTAGCTCCGCCTCACGTGGCCCTCCTTCTCCAGCCGCTCCAGATCCCGGCGCACGGTCTCAGCCGTGACCCCGAACTCCTCGGAGAGCTCAACCACGTAGACCTTGCGCTTTTCGAGTAGGCGCTTCAGGATGGCCTGCCGCCTTTCTATGCCCAGCATTTGTCTGTAAGTCTCCCTTGTCCGGGCTTCGGGGCGCCCGTGACTGCGACTCTGGGGCGCCCACGGCCAGCCGGATTCAGTTCATGCGGGTCGAGGCACCCGCCTGCGGCAGGGCCTGCGCCGCCCCGTGCCGGGACGTCGCGGGCAGGATTAGGTGCCAGCTCCGGGCCGCCCGGGGCAGGCTGACTCTTCAGTCTTTTTAGATTTTGAAAGATTCTACCCCATTTACCTCCGAAAAGAAAGAAGAAACCCCACGTCTGACCCCGGAAACCAAAAGAAACAACATGCTCCGTCCTCGCCCCCCGCATGACGGCCATCACCCCCGCTCGCCCCATGACGGCCGTCCTCCCCCCAGTCACCCCGCATGACGGCAGTCACCCCCGCTCGCCACATGACGGCCGTCCTCCCCCATTCACCCCGCATGACGGCCAGCACCCCCGCTCGCCTCATGACGACCGTCCTCCCCCATACACCCCGCATGACGGCCAGCACCCCGCTCGCCTCATGACGACCGTCCTCCCCCATTCACCCCGCATGACGGCCAGCACCCCCGCTCTCCTC
>JAISFP010000395.1 GCA_031263525.1 Deltaproteobacteria bacterium
CTCTCCTTTACCATCCTCAACACCCTAATCCTCACCCTCCGCACCTCTCCCTCCTCACCGTCAACTCCCCTCCTCTCCTTCACCATCCTCAACAGCCTGACCCTCACCTTCCGCACCCCTCCCCCGGCTCCCCTCTCCCCTTCCTCGGCTCCTCCTCCTGTCCCTGCTCCCCCACTCTCCTGGCCATGAGAACTTCCTCGGGCTCCATGGCTACCCTCCTCAGGTCCAGGGTACTCACCCATTGACGGATACAAATCAGACAAAAAATGGTTGAGAGCAGTGGCAGGGACGAAATCCACGGGCGATTCCAGGTCCGGGAACGCCAGAAGTCAGGATCACACGTTTCCTTCCCTTCTGATGATTTCCGATCTGCCCTCCCGTGTTTGCCGCCCACCTTCGGGGTGCCCCAAGGCGACGAAGAAGACCGGCAGGATCCTGACCGCGGGCTACCTAGGGTTCTGGTGGAGGGGCCGCCTGTACCCTAAAGCGGGTCACCAGTGCCCTAATGAGATCTTCCTGGCCCCTGACCGGAGCCTCCCGGGCCTGACGTGGTCCACCTGAACCCCGGACGCGGCCTCCTGGACACTCGCCGGGGCTTCCTGGGCCCTGGTCGAGGCCGTGTTGGACGCTGGCGAGGGCCCTCTCAGCGCTGAGAGGTTACGCCTGGGCCCTGCCCGAGGCCGTGTTGAACCCTGGCGAGGGCCCTCTCAGCGCTGAGAGGTTACGCCTGAGCCCTGCCCGAGGCCGTGTTGAACCCTGGCGAGGGCCCTCTCAGCTCTGAGGGGTTCAGCCTGAGCCCCGGCCGAGGCCGCGTCGAACCCTGGCGAGGGCCCTCTCAGCTCTGAGGGGGTTCATCTGGGCCCTGACGACGGTGGCCGCCCGGAACCTGCTGCTGACGGCCTCCCCGTCCCTCCCTCAAAGACTTACGGTCGCCAAACCCGTCGCAAATCAACACTAACCCCCAGACAAAACAACAGGCTCGGCCTGTGTTCTAGTTTGAGTGACAAGACTTAGGCGAACATTTAAGCATCAAAGATATATGTTTCTCACACAAAAACAGATAGATCCAACATTTTCTGTGAAAACATGAGGTGCCTCCCTTTAACCTAAACCCCTGATTTTACGTAGGTTTTCCCCGGATACATGCCACTCGACCGACAGTCTGTGTTTCCGGCACGCTGAGATCATGCCCCCCCCTGGCCCGCGACTGAATGGCCTAAACTGGGGACTTGCAGACCATATCGAAGCCGGCAGGACCCTCCCCCACGGTGGTTGGCGGGGTTCAGGGGTGTCAACAGCAATCGGAAAAATAAATCTTATACTGTGAAATATAGATAGTTACTGGTGTTTTAGCCATTTTTCACAAAAAAATCTAAAAAAATGCCTGCCACCCCCTTGCCAAATCAAATCACGTGATTACCTTTAAGTCAGGCCGGCGGTTACGGCTCTCCCGAAAGGGAGCCCAAAGGATGTCACTTAAACACTGACACCTTGGACCAGACGAAGCCGAATACCTTGACGGCGCCCCGGACGGCGGGGCCGAAACCCTTGACGACGCCCCGGGCCAGACGAAGCCGAAGACCTTGACGACGCCCCGGACCAGACGAAGCCGAAGACCTTGACGATGCCCGGGACGGCGGGGCCGAAGCCCTTGACGACGCCTCTGACGATGACGAGGCGAAAGCCCATGACGACGCCTCTGACGATGACGAGGCGAAAGCCCCTGACGACGCCTCTGACGATGACGAGGCGAAAGCCCCTGACGATGACGAGACGAAAGCCCTTGACGACGCCCCGGTGCATGACGGGGCAGAAGCCCTTGACGATGCCTCTGACGATGGCGATGACGAGGCGAAAGCCACTGACGATGCCTCGGACGAAGATAAAGCAGATGCCTTAAACGTTGGCTCCGACGAAGAAGAAGACCAAGACAAAGCTGAAGCCACGGACGACGCCTCGGCCTCAGACTAAAACGAAGAAGAAGATGAAGACGAAGCCTTCTGACGAAGACGAAGCCTCTGGACGAAGACGAAGCCTTTGACCGAAGACTTAGACGTAAGACTTTAGACGTTAACGAAGACTTAGACGTAGACCTGGCCGAAGACGACATAGACGAAGACGGGCCGCCAGCAGGCCGCGACGGGGCACTGACGTCCCGGACGGCTGCGGCGGCCGGGGAAAAGCTCGCCCGGACGCCTGCATGTCCGGGCGCGCGGTTCCGTGCCGGGCGCAGGAGCGCCCGCCCCGAGGAGCGCGTTCCCCGGCCCCGCAGCCGGACACGCGTCCACGCCGCCGCGACGCGCCTGCGGCTCCGCCCCGCGAGGCTTTTCGCGCCCGCTGGCTCCGGCAGACGCCGCAGGCGACGGAAAGACGCGCGGGGGCGCGACTAGAGAAGGGAGGCACAGGTCTAAGTGCAGAAACACAAAAGACAGACAGGTTCCCGTGCGCCCGGCGCCCGGGACGACGGAGGAAAGATGACCAGAAGCCACGCGACCTCGCCCGGCGAAAAGGACCTGAACGGCGAGCTCTCCTACGAGCCGGACGCCCTGAAGGTCCGCCTCCCAGACTACCTGAACCTGCTCCCCATGGCGGAGCTCAACTGCTTCCCGGGTCTCACGTCCACCATCTCGGTGGACGAGGGCATGAGCCGGGAGGTGATAAGGAAGAGCGCCGGGCCCGGCGGGGACAACATGATGGCCCTCTTCCCGCTCAAGTCCCTGGACGTGGACACCTTCGACTTCAGGCCCTCGGACTTCTATCCCATGGGCGTCGCGGCCCGCATCCTGCACGTCCGGGAGACGGAGAAGGGCGCCCTGAAGGTCACCGTGCAGGGCGTCTCCAGGATAGGGTTCACCCAGCTCCTTTCCGGCGAGGTGCCGAGCGTCCGGGCCATCCCCCACAAGGAGCCCAAGCCCGAGGAGGACGGGACCACGAAGCCGCTCATCCTCGAGGCCAGGAGGCTCTACGCCGAGGTGCTGCAGCTCATACCGGGGCTTCCCGTGGAGCTCTTCAAGATAAACAACCTCCTGGACGACCAGCCCGTGGTCCTGGCCGACCTCATCATGGCGTCACTGCCGCTCAAGACCAAGCTCAAGGCCGAGTACCTCATGATCCAGGGCCTGAAGTCGCGCTACCTGAAGCTCCTGGAGCACCTGACCATAGAGGTGTCCAACCGCAAGGCCGGCATGGCCATAAGCCGCCGCATCGAGCAGGGGCTGGACCGAAGGCAGAAGGAGCTGCACCTCCGCGAGCAGCTGAAGGCCATCAGGGCCGAGCTGGGCGAGGACGCCGACGGCTGCCCGGAGCACCTGAGGGGGCTGGGCGCGAGGATAGCGTCGATGGCCCTCCCCGAGCAGGCGCGGATAGCCGCCGACCGGGAGATGGAGAGGCTGGCCACGACCCCGCCCCAGTCGGCGGAGTACGGGGTCATCCGGGGCTACCTGGAGTGGATAGCGGATCTCCCCTGGAACACCTTCACGGAGGAGACCCGCGACATAGCGGCCGCCCGCAGGATCCTGGACCGCGACCACTTCGGCCTCGCCAAGGTCAAGAGACGCATCCTGGAGTTCCTGGCCGTGAGGAAGCTCACCTCCCAGTCCGCCCGCACCCCCATACTGTGCCTCACGGGCCCCCCGGGCGTGGGCAAGACCTCGCTCGCCCGCTCGATAGCCGAGTGCCTGGGCAGGAAGTTCGTGAGGCTCTCGCTGGGGGGCCTGAAGGACGAGGCCGAGATAAGGGGCCACCGCCGCACCTACGTGGGCTCGCGGCCGGGGAGGATAGTCTCCGAGATAAAGCGGGCCGGGACCTCGAACCCGGTGTTCCTCCTGGACGAGCTCGACAAGATGGCGACCGGCGTCCACGGGGACCCTGCGGCGGCGCTCCTGGAGGCGCTGGACCCCGAGCAGAACGACACCTTCACGGACCACTACCTGGAGGTCCCCTTCGACCTCTCCGGGGTGCTGTTCATACTGACGGCCAACGTCCTGGGCGACGTTCCGGGGCCGCTCCGGGACCGCCTGGAGGTGATAGAGGTCGACGGCTACTCGGTCCACGAGAAGGTGGAGATAGCCACCCGGCACCTCTGGCCAAGGGAGCTCGAGCGCCACGGGCTCGCGCGGGAAGACCTCCAGATGAGCCGCGAGGTCATGGAGAAGGTGGTCACCCTCCACACCTGGGAGGCCGGCGTCCGCGAGCTCGACCGCTCTCTCTCGGCCATAGCCCGTTCCCGCTCAGTCGCCAAGGCCGAGGGCGAGGCGTACGAGCGGAACGTGACGGCCGTGGAGCTCAAGGACATCCTGGGCCCCCCGCTCAGGCACGCCGAGGCCAGGGAGCTGGAGCCCCAGGCGGGGGTCGTGGCGGGCCTGGCCTGGACGTCCGCGGGCGGCGACATCATGTTCATAGAGGCCGTGGGCATGCCGGGCCAGGGCCTGATAACCCTCACCGGCAACATGGGCGACGTCATGAGGGAGTCCGCCTCGGCCGCGGCAAGCTACGTGCGCTCCCGCTCCGCCGACTGGGGCCTGGACCCCGAGTGGTTCTCCCGCAACGACATCCACCTCCACCTCCCTCACGGGGCCATCCCCAAGGACGGCCCCTCCGCGGGGGTGGGCATAGCGGCGGCCATAGTCTCGCTCGCCTCCGGCCGCAAGGTGCGCCCGGACGTGGCCGTGACCGGCGAGATCTCCCTCCGCGGCCTGGTCCTCCCGGTGGGCGGCCTGAAGGAGAAGCTCCTGGCGGCCGCGAGGGCGGGCATCCCCGCGGTCATGATCCCGGAGGGCAACATGGAGGACGTCGAGGAGCTCCCCCCGGAGATCGCGGGCTCCCTTGAGATCGTCCCCGCGAGGACCCTTGACCAGGTGATAGACCGCGCCCTCCTCCCCCCGGAGCCCGGGCGCTGTCCCGAGGCCCCGGAGCTCCCGGGGGGCATGGCCGCCGGCCGCCGCTTCCAGAGGGGCATGGGCTTCAGCCAGGCCGCCATCTGACGCCCGGGGCCCCGTGGACAGGGGCGTCCCCTGCCCCACGGCAGGGGCGCGGCCGCCCCTGCGCCGGGACCTGGCCGGAACCGCAAAGCCCGGCGCCGAGAGCCGGGCAGGGCACTGCTGCGAGGGCCGGGCAAGGACCGCCGTTCCGGTACAGCTCAACGACTTAATGCGGCCGCCTCCCTGGCGGCCCCCAGATCACCTCGCGGGGCCATGCCGCCCCGCTTCCCGGCTGACCGGGGAGACTCGGGCGGCTGGAAGGCGACGCCCCGCAGGGAGAGACCGGGACCTGGCCGGACCTTTGGACAGGAGCCGGCCAGGACGACCGGCCAGCACGGCTGCCCTGGACTTCAGGCACGGACCCTCAGGTCCGGCACCAGGTCCCGGCCAGATGCCGGGGCCGGCACAAAAGCCGGGCATTGACGGCAACTTCCGGAGCCGATGTCGAAAACTGACCGCCACTTGCTTCTCCGAGCGGGACCGACCGCCCGACCCGGCGCCGACGCCGGACATCTACGACTGGCCGCCGCCGGCGGCGGCCCTCGGATCACCCTCCCGGGACGGATGCGTCCCGCCTCCCATTAAAACGGGGAGAGGCGGGGCGAGGAAGACTCCGCCCCGGGGGGGGCAGGCCGGGACCGGGCCTGGCCCAGTGCGGGGCCAGGCCCGGAATACCGGCGGGACGACGGCGAGCGCATCGAATCCTGCCGTCTCGGGGCCTCACTGACCGCAAGGCCAGCTGACTCACGACTTCATGGGCGGCAATGCTCGGTGGCCTGACGTCATCAGTGGCCTCAAGGCCGGAATCTTTGGACGGCCGCGCCCTGCGCGGCCTGCGGATCACCCTGCCGGGATCGGGGCGTCCCGCCTCCCATTGAAACGGGGGGAGGCGGGGCGAGGAAGACCCTGCCCCGGCAGGGCAGGCCGGAACCGGGTCTGGCTCAAGTGCGGGGCCAGGCCCGGAGGACCGGCACGGCGGCCGGCTGAAACGCCGGCCCCGCCCGTGCCCCGGCAGAAATGCCGGGGAGGTACACGGCAGGCCCGGACCCAGTTCCGGACCAGACTCTCAGCGGGCCGCGGCCTCCCGGCGGCGGCCCGGGCATCGCCCTCTCCGGGCCGCCGCCTTCCTTTCGGGTTTCAGGGAGCGGCGGCCATCCCGGAGACGGCTGCCGGAACC
>JAISFP010000396.1 GCA_031263525.1 Deltaproteobacteria bacterium
AATCTTCTTCCATGTTTTGAGCGAACCATGACGAGGAGATAGCAGGGCTGGGCTGTTTCCCAGTCTTTCCACCCATAGGCTGACAGCCAAAATTCCGACATTTAATTAAACGGGTAATAGTAGGATTTAGCGTTCAACTGAGAAGTCTTCACGGGAAAATCCTTGTCTTAGGCTGCCCTGCACTCGGGTTCCCCCTAATCAGGGGAGCCTTTTTCCCTCCGTCGACCTGGTTCAGGGAGGCGAATTTCTTGAGTCAAGAGCCGTCGGGCAATTGCATATATCGTAGAACAACGCCCCGTTGCCCTGGTGCTAGTGGTCTTAAGAAACGATGTGGTAAGCCCCAAGGATTACATGAGCATGTTCCAGCATGAAGGCCGTCACTCCCTTGCAAAGAAAAGACCATGAAATCGTCTTTGTAGCACAATTTTTTTAGATCTTACAAGCTTGTGATCTGTTGATCTGTCACTAGGGCAAGCGGGAGTCCTTGCAGTGTGCTTTAGTGCAAGGCGGTGAGCGTAGTGAATATGGACCTTTCCATGCGGTTCCAGAGATCTCACCCGTTCTGATTTCAGGCATGTGGACTGAAGTGACTGGTGTCGAAGCTAGGATAAAAGCCGGCATGCCTGTCCAGAACTCCGCAGGGATGCTTTTGTCCAGGGAAAACAGATTTTTCAAATACGGGTAACGTAGTCGGAATCTTCAGAATATACCCCTTTATTACAGACCATTTAATACAGGAAAATCACTACATGGACTCGTGAAGATGCCTGTCCCAATTAAGGTGGCTGGAATCTGTGAAGAAGTCTTCCCCCGAAAGAAGTACGGGCTTATGGAACAGGCCAAGCTTCCGGAATGATTCCTGCCGTCGTCAGGAGTCTGAGACCCAGTGAAAGGGACTTCCGGCAAATATGCCCTGACCCAGGACCCATTGAAGTGGCCCTGACCCAGGACCCATTGAAGTGGCCCCGCTCAAGGAAGTTTCCCCGACCTCGCGAAAGGGCACTGTCCACTGACTGAATAAGCCGGTCCAACCTGGAAGGACGCCTGACGGCCATTCATTATAAATTCTCGGCAGTGATCGCAGGGCAAGTCATCCCTTCCCGATGAACAGCCGAGATCCTGCGGAGTACTAATCGTTTATTGATTTGCAACGGTAAATCTTGACATGGCCGCCCTTTTCCAGATGGGCGGATGGGATTTCACGCCGCTGCAGCTGCAGGCGGCTGGCCCGCCGAACGTTTCTGCAAGATCAGGATAGGCAGTCCCCGGCGTTCTTGCTGGTCACTACGGGGGACGTTCCGGGGACGGCCAGTTGACGTTCCCGTCTTTTGCCAGCGCTCCCTGGCCCGGCATCTGATTACCCGTGAGGTGGCTGGACGGAGGCGGTACGTCGGCCCGTAAGGAGTCGGCACGCCGCCATGGACCGAGCCGGCACGCCGGAGTGGACGGAGGCGGCACGTCGGCCTGGACCGAGCCGGGACGCCGGCATGGGCGGAGCCTTCATGCCGGTTGGGCCGGAGCCGGCACGTCGGCCGGGACGGAGACGGTCAGCTGGCATGGCCGGAGCCGGCACGTCGGCTGGGACGGAGACGGCACGTCGGCAGGGCCGACGGGCAGGTGCCTGCTCAGGGCCTCAGCCGTCCGAGTCTCCGTATGAGGTCTGCTGCTATGTCCCTGGCGTTCGCAGGCATTTCCCGGATGGCCGCCTGAGCGAGCTCGGTCGCGACGCCCCTGGCCACCTCGCCGGCTATTCCCCTGACGGCGGCGCGCCTGGTGTGGCGCCCGGACCTCACGCCCTTCATGGCCTCCTCGGATCCGGCCCCGTAGGTCTCGGGGCTGTCCAGCGGGCCGCGGCGCAGCTCCTCCGGGAACTCGGTGCCGGGCGGCGTGTTCCTCTCCCACCAGTCCATGGTCAGGAGCGGGCAGCCGGCCCTGAGGACGAAGGCCAGGGCCTTGACGCCCCTGGGCGGACCCGAGATCCCCCAGATGAAGGCGGACGGGTCCCTGTAGGCGGCGAGGGCGCACGCGAGCGTCGTCAGGCTCATGCCCCCCCCTGCTGAGAGCACGGCCTCCGTCGCCTCGTCGAGCGGCTTCCCGAAGGCCTTGGCAATCTGGGGGAACTCCCCGAGGGTCCCGTCCAGCACGGCGTCCGTCACGGCCAGGCCCCCCGCCCGGGTGTTGCCGGAGTCGAGGGCCAGGGTCTCCAGGTTCTCTCGGGTGAGCGTCACCCCCCGGAAGGCCGGGGGGCTCTCCGGCGCGAACATCCTTATGAACGTGAAGAGCATCGCGTGGGGGGCGCCCCTGAGCTCGCGGGCGCACCAGTCAGCGTCACGTTCCCTGCCGGTGTCCCGGAGCCAGGCCTGGACGGAGCCCCGGCTGAGGAGCGCCGAGCCGGCCTCCCAGCCGGCGGGGTCGCGGTTGAAGCGGAGCGCGAGCTCGCGCGGGCTCCCGAAGTCCTCGCCCAGGCAGGCGAAGGGGGCCGCAGCCCTCTCGTAGGGGGCCCCGCCCGGCCCCCTGCCGGACCGGGCCCCGTCCCCGCCCGCGGCGGTTCCAGCGGACGGGGCACCCTCGGGGAGAGGAACGTCCTTCCCGGCAAGGGTCGCCTCAATTTCCGCGTTGCGCCAGCGGACGCGGTCGTCCCGGTGGAGAAGGCCCCGGACAAGCCTCTCCACCGTCGGGGGGAGCCCGGCGGGGACGGGCATGCCCCTGGTGAAGAGCTCCATCATCACCATGTTCTCGCTGAAGCCGGCGAGAGGGTGGCGGCCCAGCGCCGCCTCCAGGAGGACCGCCCCCAGGCTCCAGAAGTCCCCGGCCTCCCCGGCGATCCTAGCGAAGGACTCGGGCGGGGAGTACAGGGGCGTCCTGGCCTTGCCCGTGACCTTAATGGAGATGTCTGCCGCCATCACCGATGAGATCCCGAAGTCGCACAGGGCGGGCACGGGCGGGTCCAGCGATCTCATGAGGATGTTGGCGGGCTTCACGTCCCGGTGGACGATGCCCCGCGAGTGCAGGAGATCCAGCGTCCGGGAGAGGGAGCCGGCTATCGCGAGCAGGTCCGGCTCGCCCACGGGCCCGCGGGCCATCACCCGCGAGAGGTCGCCCAGGGGGAGGTACTCCTGTATCTCGAAGAGCCTTCCCGTGTCCGGGTCCGTCCCGCGATCGTAGGTCAGCACCGCCCCGCCCCCCAGGCCGTCCGCCACGGCGTCGAGCCGCGCCGCCACCTCGGGGCGGTCCTCGGACGACACCCTCAGGAGCTTCAGGATCCTCTCCCCGGCGGGTGTCTCCAGCACGTACAGGTCGGCCTGCCCCCCCGAGCTGGAGAGCGGCCTGGCCCTCATGCCCATGAACTCCCTTACCGCCAGGGGGCGCGGGGGCCCGCCGCCTGCGCCTTCCCCGGCGTCGCCCGCGTGTCCGGCCCGCTCGGGGACGTCCGCCACGGTGGGAGCGCCTGGCCCGTTTCCGGCCGCCCGCGCCGGGATGTCGGCAATCGTGGGCGCGCCTGGCCCGCCGGCCCCCTCTCGCTTCGGGATATCGGCAAAAGTGGGCGCTCCTGGCCCGTTTCCGGCCCCCCGCGCCGGGATGTCGGCAAAAGTGGGCACGCCTGGCTCGTATCCGGCCCCGGCTTGAGCTCCCCCGTCGGGACGCGTGACTGGGCCGGGAGGCCCGTGGCCGGTTGCGCCGTCCGGATTGGTCTCGACCATGGATGGCCCTCCTCTGGAGCGTTGGAAGATTATTTGACTCATTGTACCACATCCGGCAGCCCGACTGAGTTCAGAATACAGAAAATGTTGAATACATCTCCACATATTTCGTTCTTCCGTCTGGCAGGCGGTCCAGGGGGCCCCAGTTCGCCCAGACCGGCAGGAGGCTGGCCCGGTCCCGAGGGCGGTCCGGGCGGCATGAGGGAGGTCCGGTCCTGCGGGCGGTGCGGCCATGACGGCAGGCGGTCGGTCCGGTCCCGAGGGCGGTGCGGCAACACTCCGGCACGACCGGGAGGACGGTACGATGCTGGCGGCAGGGGGAGCCGGTCCTGGAAAGAGTGCCGGAGGGGTAAGTGGATCGGGGGTGACGGGGGTGTGTGGCAGGCGGAGTCGGAAGGCCCGGGCGGGGGACTGAGGCTGGTAGGCCGGAGGCGGATATCGGGGGTGGCGGGGTGTGTGGCAGGCGGAGTCGGAAGGCCCGGGCGGGGGACTGAGGCCGGTAGGCCGGAGAAGGAGATCGGGGGTGGCGGGGCATGGCGGCAGGAGGAGGAAGGCGAGGGCGGGAGACCGGGGCAGGGTGGCCGGAAGCGCAGGCGGGGGAGAGCGTGGGGACGGGCAAAGGGAAAGGCCCGCCCGGTACTCCGGGAGGGCCTTTCGGGAAGCAGGCGGCCGGACCGGCCACAGGGCCGGGGCCGGGGATGGTCAGTCCCTCCCCCTCTTGGTCACGAGGAATATCGTGAAGTAGGAGGGGTCGTCGGGGAAGTCGTCGTCCAGGCCGTCCGTGACCTTCTCGTTGGGGAGGCCCAGCTGGGAGCACAGGGCGGTGTTCGCGGCGAGCTTCTTCTCCTTGATCATGCCGATGACCTTCTCCCGGCCGCGGTAGGACTTCATGATGGCCAGGTTGTCGGACTTGTCCATCAGCGCCGAGAAGTTCTCCTCGTCCCCGGTGCCGGAGAGCACTGTGAAGGACTCGGAGTTCAGGCACAGGGGCCTGTTGAGCCTGGCGGCGGCCAGCTGGTAGCTCGTGATGCCCGGAACGCTCACTATGGGGGCCTCGGGAATGATCTTCTTCAGGAAGGGCAGGAGGTAGGAGTAGGTGCTGTAGGTTAGGCAGTCCCCCAGGGTGAGGAAGGCCGCCGAGCGCCCGGAACGGAGCACCTTGGCCACGCTCTCGGCGTTGGCGGCCCAGGCCGCGTCCAGCTGGGCCTCGTCCGCCGTCATGGGGAAGTTCAGGGTCTCGACCTCGGCCCCGGGCTTCAGGTGCGGGGAGGCAATGTCCCGCGCGAGGGAGTACTCGTTCTTGGAGGACGCGGCGGTGAAGACCACGTCCACCTGGTTCAAGATCCTCACCGCCTTGAGGGTGAGGAGCTCGGGGTCGCCCGGGCCCACGCCCAGCCCGTAGAATGATCCTAGCTTGTCAGTCATCGTTCGCTTTCTGGATTCGGTTGGTTGGCGTTCCCGCCCCTGGCGGGCCTGACGGCATGTGCCGGGCGGGTGCCGGGTCTGTGTCCCGGCTCTCTGGGCTAATGTCCGGGGCCTGCCTCGCGGCCGGCCCCGGGGCGCACCTTTCCGGCCGCGGGCCCTGAGGGGCCCGCGCGGGGCGCGCCGCGCTGAATGTGAAGCAGGGTGGAGTGAGCGGACTTGAAAGGGCGGCGGCCCCGCATTGCGGGGAGGCCGGTACGCCCCGGAGCCGGCCTGCGGGGCGCGCCGTCCGGGAAGGGCCGGGGAGGCCTTCCCGCGCGGCGCCCGCGAGGCCGGGGGTTCCGCCGTCCGGCCCAGTGAGGATGGGCCGGACGGCAGGAAAGACGGCATCCCGTGGCGGGAGGGTCCCGTCAGGAGGGGGCCGGTGCGGATTCGGGGGGAGCCGACCGGTCCGGAGGGGTTAGGTCCCGCTCCAGGGTGGTGGCCGGTCCGGAGGGGTTAGGTCCCGCTCCGGGGGAATGGCCGGTCCGGAGGGGTTTGACCACGTTTCGGGGGCGGTCGCTCCGAAGGGGTTAGGTCCCGCCCCGGGGGGATGGCCGGTACGGAGGGGTTAGGGCCAGCTCCAGGGGGCTGGCCGGTCCGGAGGGGTTCGGTCCCGCTCCGGGGGGAGGGCCGGTCCGGAGGGGTCTGACCCCGTTTCGGGAGGGGGGGCGCTCCGAAG
>JAISFP010000404.1 GCA_031263525.1 Deltaproteobacteria bacterium
TTATTACGCTTCCGGATAAATATTAGAAAATGTTGAAATCTTTTCCCACATTATGGGAGCGAGCCATGGCAAAGAGATACCAGATCTGGGTTCTTGCACTGATTTCTCACACATGGAACGAAAGCCAAAATTATAACATTTAACCGAACTCGTAATAATAGAATGAAGTCTGTATCCGGTTCATCAGATGTTGACAGCAGGACAAAGCCGCGTGACGGCGCCATGGATGCCATGCGGTCCTGACTTGTCCAGAGAACTGGTAGCGTTGGGGAAGGAACATGGAAGATATGAAACTGCTGTGTACAAACGAAAAGTCTTTCGGGGAAACGATACGGGAAAATTTTGTCTATGACGACAAGACCGAGTACATATGCAAAATTCTCAACACTTTCCAATTCAAGTCCTGTTTCCTTTCCCGGCCCAGGCGGTTCGGCAAGACGCTCTTGCTTAGCACTGTCAGGGAGCTGTTCCAGGGAGACCGGGAACTTTTCAGGGATCTGTGGATCGGAAAAGCGACTAGAAGTTCGAAAGGCACCCGGTCCCGGACTTCAACATGACTTTATCGAAAATTTCTGCCGCGTCCGGCCTTGCCGCCAGGATCGAGAGCGGGCTCAGGAAGCTGGCCGGGAAGGAGGGAATCAGGCTGACCGAGCAATCCTGCGGGGAGATGCTGGGCGAACTTCTGGAGCGCGTATGCAATAATCACGGTGCAAAGGCGGTCGTCCTGGTTGACGAGTGCGACTTCCCCGTGACCAGTCATATGCAAGACAGGGGACTTGCCTTGGCCAACAGGCAGGTCTTGAACGATTTTATCGAATCATTGAAAACGAACGTCGGCTACTTCCATTTCGCCCTCGTCACGGGCATCACCGGTTTCTCCATGACTTTCCCGGGGTCCTTAGCGAACAATTTCAAGGTCATCTCGCTGAGGCCAGGATTTGCCGGAATCTGCGGATTCACTGCCGGCGATCTGGACGAGTATTTCGGCGAAAGGTTTCCCGGAACTCTCGCTGGCCTGGAAAAGGCCGGGGAAATCGCCCGGAACGCCGGCACCAAGGAGCTGAAGGCGAAGAGCCTTGATATTACCCCGGAAATTAAATCTGGCCCTCAGGTATCCTTTTCACGGCGTGATTGTGAAAGATGAAGGACAGGAGGAGGGGAGAGCTTCAGCAGATGGCTTCGAGTGAGGAGTTTGGGCCGGACGGCGGGAGGGCTCTGGGGCTGGGTTGAGGCAGACATGGGCGGAGTACTGAATGGATGAGAGCTTTGGGGGAAGGATTAGGGCCGGAGAGGGAGAGCAGGGCCAGTTTCACGGCCTAGCTCACCGTAACGAGGTGTCCTGGGCAAGAATTAATTTCCGGGGTAATAAGTTAGACGGATACAGCTGGCTCGGGTCCGAGCGCATGCTGAACCCGTACGCGATAGTCAGCTTGTTCGGCGAGCAGAGGCTCGACTTGTTCTGGCCGCAGTCCGGCTGCCCGCCCCGTCTGCCGGCCCTCGTGCGAGAGAGTCAGCTGGACTACCTCCGGACAAGGCTGGACGACTGCCTGGACACGGAGAGCAGGACAGCTGATCTCGCGGCGGTGAGGCCGGTCCCCGTCCTGTTCCAAAGCGGCTGTCTGACCGTTGACAGGCCTACACGCAAGAAAATTTTTTTTTCAGTGGAAGATGGAGCAAGGCTGATGCGTTTGCCTTCAGGTTTCCCAGACAGGATGTCGAGCAGAATTTCAGGACAGTCCTGTTTTCGAAAGCTTTTGGATTAAGAAATGTCGAATATTTAATCGATATTGCAGAGAACATTCCAGCCGCTCTGCTGACCAGGGATTCCGGCAGGGCGGCCGATCTTCTGCATGACCTTTTTTCTTCGCTTGCCCCCGATCGTGATGTACCGTCGGGAAGCCATTGTCGTGACGTGCTTCATGCGGCCTTAGTTGCCGCAGGTCTCGACGTGCCGGACCAGAAAGCGGCTGCGGACGACGGGTCTCGCTTGACACTGCTTCTCGGCAACAAGATCCGTGCGGAGATCGAGTTTAAATATTTCAAAACGTTTCAGGATGCCGACGAGATCGGCAGGAATGGCAAGGGAGGCGAGAAGCAAGTGGGTATCGCAGATACCGAACGATCCAAAGAGACAGAGAAGAATAACGCCGCGAAGCATCTGTCCGTTGTTTTGCACAGAGGCGATAAGGTGACAAAGAGAAAGGTTCATGCCTCTTCGTACAGGGAAGGGAAACAGCAGAGAATAAGTTTGACAGTGACGATCTGCGGGCATGACCAGGTTTATGTTCGTTTAGTTGAAATCTGATCAAAGAGATTTATAATTATTAGTTGATATTATTTGCATATGGGAACAGAGGCAATTGAAAAATTATATTAGAATAATTAATGGTCAGATTAATTGAAATGAATTATCACAATATATACTACGGGCTATGGCTTAATTAATTCCAAATGTTTGTGAAGCATAAACAGATTATGCTCTGACGAGTTTCAATATTTATATAATTTCTAAATAATATTTTTGGTGTTTTAAAATTATCTGTTCCGCGTCTGTGTTTCATAGTATTTAATTAAAATGATAATAAATTTTTTGTCTGTTTTGTTGATATATGGCAATATTTCATAAAAAAAATTTAATGATTGTTTAATTGATATCAGGAAAAGAAATGCAATGATCTTTATCCAAAAAAGACCCGGGGCGCGGGGCCCCGGGCCTACAGCCGGCGTTCGTCCGGCCCTGCGGGCGTGGCGGGGGCCCGGAGTGTCAGGGCTCGATCTTCGTGCCCAGGACCTTCAGGAAGTCCCGGATCCAGGCCGGGTGGGCCGACCAGGCGGGGGCGGTCACGAGGTTGCCGTCGATGAGGGAGTTCGTGAGGTCCGCGTTCGTCTCGCCCCAGCCGCAGCCCGCGTCCTTCACGTCCGGGCCCACGGCGGGGTAGGCCGTGGCCTTCCGGCCCTTCAGGACCCCCGCGGTGACGAGGAGCTGCGGGCCGTGGCATATGGCGGCCACCGGCTTCTTGTCGGAGAAGAACTCCCGGACTATCTCCAGGACCCTCGCGTTCAGGCGGAGGTACTCAGGGGCGCGGCCGCCGGGGATGACAAGGGCGTCGAAGTCGGCGGTCTTCACGGAGTCGAAGTCCGTGTTGACGTAGAAGTTGTGGCCGCGCTTCTCCGAGTAGGTCTGGTCGCCCTCCCCGTCGTGGATGGCGGTGCGCACCACGTCACCGGGCTTCTTTCCGGGGCAGACGGAGAACACCTTGTGCCCGACCGCCTCCAGCGCCTGGTAGGGCACGTAGATCTCCAGGTCCTCGACGTAGTCGCCCACGATGAAGAGAATCTTCTTGGAGGCCATGATGGTCGTCTCCTTGGTTTCTTGCTGGGGGTTCCGGCCCCGGGCGGCACGCGGCGCGGAATGCGCCGGCGCCGCCGGCCGGAGGGCCCGTGATCGGGGGGGATGTTTCTGGCGGGCGAGGGTCCCGCATGAGGCATGCGGACATTCTACCATCAGGGGGGGGCCGCTTCAATCTGCGCGCCGGGCTGCGGGCGGAAAGGCTGGCGGCTGGGCCGCCGGGCCGGAGCCGGGAACCGGGCGGGACGGAGTTCCGGCGAAAGAAGGGGGGCAGTGCCGGAACACGGAGAGTGACGCGGTGACGGCTCCAAAGTCGGGGCTTCAGGTCACGGGGCTTCAGGGACCGGCGGTGAAGGCAGGCCGCGGGATGCGGCCCGGCAAGGCGGCCCGGACATGCCGGCAGGCCGCGGGGTGCGGCCCGGCAAGTCGGCCCGGCAAGGCGGCCCGGACATGCCGACAGGCCGCGGGGGGGGGGGGGCCGGCCAGGCGGCCCGGACATGCCGGCAGGCCGCAGGCGGGGCCCGGCCATGCGGCTTGGGCGGAGGGCAGGGGTCTAGTGAACGGGTACGGACCTGCTGGCGACACGCTCCGAAGGAATCGGCAATGGGTGACGCGCATTTGGGCATGTCGCGTGTGAACCGCGACGGCATCAAAAGGAAGCTGCAGTCGGGTGAATGCCTGAAACACTATTATCCGTCCATGTAAATGTCGGAATCATCTTCCCTATTTCAGTGGCGAATCATAGAGAGGAGATACCATGTCTGGGGGTTTTCCCGACCTTTTCACCTTTGGATTGATAGCTAAATTCCGGCATTTCATTGGACGGGTAATAATGTATCCTTGACATTGGCACTTCGATGGCCCGGGCATGGAAGGCGGATATCTGGGACGGCGGCCAAGGGCCTTGCGAGAGTTTTCCGACCGCAAAGCGCAAGTTCCACATTTTGGAACGAGGCGGTTTTCAAATTCCAGATTTTGGAATAAGGGAGGGTTGTTTTCAGCCCACCCCCGGGCAGGACTGGGCGAGCGATTTCCCATGGTTCCGGGGTTCCGGCACCCTTTTTCCGGATTGGACGGGACAGATGCGGCTTCCTGGGGAGGCGGGGGGGAAGGCGGCGGGCCGTTCCTCGCGCGTCCGCGGAAAGCCGGGGGGACTTCCGGGAGAGGACGCTGGAGGGGAAATGGGTAGTCGGGACGCGAAAAAATTACTCTCGGCTTTCCCCATCCCGCCCCCTCCGACCGGGTCGGAAGTGGCGGACGGTGACTCGGCGCGGGGAGTACGCAGAACCTGAAATCCATACGTGAAAGGACCTTCAGTGATGACGCCTTTCCGGATGGAAGGGTCCGCGGGGGAGGCCGGACGCTTTCCGGCGGCTTGGCACAGGCTTTGCTCTCCGAGTGGGCGGAGGATGCCGGTGCGCGCCCGGTTCGATCACGGGCGGGTCCGTCCGCCGTTCCCGGCCCCGCTCCGGCGTTTCCCGTGCGGGCTCCCGCCGCTCCTGGCCGCCCTCCGGAGGTTCCGGGCCGGCTTGCGAAGGGCCGGGACGTCCCGCGATGGCGGGCTCCGTATGCCGGACGCGCCCGGGGACGGCCCGGGACACGAGACTTGCTGGGGACCGGCATGCCGGCTCCGGTCCGGGACTTCGCTCGGGAGCCTCAGGGAACCCGCCAGTTTGAACGTGCCCGGCAGAAGGTCTATAATTGCCTGAAGCCCGGACAAGCATTTGCCTTCGGACCCTGCCGCCGGAGCGGCGCGGGGCCGCGCGTGCGGTTGCGCGGGCCGCCGCGCCAGCCCTTTCCGGCAGCCCCGCAGGCGAGGGGAGAGACACCTGACGTCAGCCCGCGGACGTCCGCCGCGCGTCGGCGACACCTCATGCAGGAGACATGCCATGCCCCTGAAGAGCTCCCTGCGCATGCTGGGCCTTGCGGCCGTCCTGGCACTGGGCCCCGCCGCCGCGGCTTTCGCCCAGCAGTCAGCGGATCCGGGCAAGCCCTCGCGCTCGGCAAATTCTGATGCCGTGGAAAGGCTCACCCTGGCCGCCCGGCTGGCAGACGAGGGCAGGAGGGCAGCCTCCCCCCTGGCGCTCGCGGCCGCCGCGGAATTGACGGGCGCGACCGCTGTGAGGGACAGCGGCTTGACGAAGGCCTCCGAGGGGGCCGCGGCCGCGGCCTCGGCCTCCGGAGGTGCCTCGGAGCCCGCTCCGGCCGGGTACGGCGACTCCGTCCTGGGCACCGGCGCGGAACTCTTCGCCGAGGCCGCCGCCCTGGCGAGGGCCGCCTCCAACGAGCCCCTCGCCGCCCAGATAGAGCTCGCCGCCTCCGCGCAGGGGGCCCGCCAGCCTGCGGCAGGCCACGGGGGACGCCACCGCGACCGGGTCAGCCCGAACACCACGGACATCTACACTGTCCGCTACAACGCCAACGAGCTCGCCAGGGCCACGCTCATAGCGGGCGGGAACTTCGACCTGGACCTCTTCGTCTACGATTCGGCAGGCAACCTGGCGGCCTACGACAACGACTCCACGAGCATAGGCATCTGCGTCTGGACCCCGCCGCAGACCGGCGACTACAGGCTCAGGGTCAAGAACACCACCGCGAACTACGTGAACTACCTCATCTTGACCAACTAGGGTTGGCTCCGGGGCTCCGCGCGAAGCCCGGCCTCCCGCGATGCCGGCTCCCCCGGCACGGGCATCCGCCCCCGGACCCTTTCCGGGACTTTCCGGCCTGCCGCCTTCCGGAACTTTCGGCCCGCCCGCCCGGCACGGGGACGCGGGAGGCCGCGAGGGCCGCCTCCCCTGACCCGGCCAGCCAGGCGGCGAGGCGCGCCCGCCAGCCGCGGCGCGGATCGGCAGATGCCGGCTCCGCCGCCGCCCTCCAAGAAGGAGAACCGCCATGCGTTTCAAGAACATCCTGATCATCCTCTGCATTCTGGCCTTCGCCGCGGCGGCGGAGGCCCGTCCAAAACCTGTCCCTGAAACCCGAGGGGCTCAGGCACCGGCCGAGCCCTCCGCGACGCCCGATCCCGGCGCCCGAGGGCCCATGGCCGATGTCGACCGCATACCCCCGGGCTGGACGATGGTCGCCGTCTCTGTCCTGAACAACGCCGCCGGCGGCCAGGGCGATCCTGGCGCCCGCGGGGCCTCAGGGCCAGTTCGACTCACTGTAGCGGAGATGAGTGGCTTCTACGCCTGGGCGGACGATGCTGCCGGCGGCCAGGATGCCGATCCCGGCACCCGCGGGTCCTCCCAGGGGGGGGCTGACGGCACCAGGGGCCTCATGAGCAAAATGTGTGCATTAACTGGCTCTTGCGTGTTCCGTCCCGACGGTTCCCCTGCCTCCGAGCCCGGTCCCGAGCCCGGCACCCGCGGGTGGTCCGAGGGGGTTGTTAATGGCTCCGGGAGAGTCACGGGCAGACTGTGTGTGATGCTTGGCACCTGCGCGTTCGGTCCCCTCGACGGTTCCCCTGCCTCCGAGCCCGATGCCAAGCCCGACACCCGCGGGGACGCCGCGGACGCGGCCGGCGGCGCCGGCGGCCAGGAGGACGGGAAGCCCGGTGCGGCATCGCCTGACTCCGACGCCGTGGCCCGCATCACCCTGGGCCTGAGACTCGCCGTCATCGGACGCGAGACCAGGTCGCCTTACGCGCTGGCGGCCGCGGCGGACCTCCTGGCCTCCGCGGGCACGGCCGATTCCGATACCGGGAAGACAGGGATCGAGGGCGATCCGGCGCCGGAAGGCTCCGTGCCCACGGACGAGCCCGTGACGGACCCCAAGGCCCTCTTCGCCGAGGCGGCGGAACTCGCCAGAGCCGCCTCGAACGACCAGCTCGCGGCCCAGATAGAGCTCTCGGCCGCGGCTGCCGGCTCCAGAAGCCCCGTCGGACGGAGCGCCAGGCACCTCGACCGGGTGGATCCCTACGCCACGGACATCTACACGGTGCGGTACCGGGGCGGCGAGACCGCCCGCGCTACGGTCACCGCCGACTCCCGCTACGACGTGGACCTCTACGTCTACAACGATTCCGGCAACCTGGTCAGCTTCGACAACGACTACACCAGCATAGGCATCTGCTCCTGGCACCCCGGGAGAACGAGAGACTACTTCCTCGCTGTCAAGAACACCACCAGCAGCTACGTGAGCTATCTCCTCTACACTGGCTGAAACCCCTCGCCCCGTTTAACGGGACACCCGAGATCCCCCCGGATCGCGGGCGTTCCGCAGGTTCCCCGTCAAGCCCGCGTTCCCCCGGAACGCGGGCTTTTCGGTGGGCCCGCGATGGCCGTGAGCCTCGGCTCCCATGCACGTAGCCTGCCCGGCCGCCGCGCAGGGGGACGCCTTGAAGGCCAGGGTCCGGTCTGGCCCGTTCCCCGAGACTTTCCCGTCCGGGCGCCCTCCGCCCCGGGACGGCCAGCGCGGCTGGTCCTGTCCCCTGGGCCCCTGCCGATGACGGCGGGGGCACTCCGATTCCTTCGGAGCTCGGGGAACTCCTGTTCTCCCGGCATTCCCGACCCGTCGGAGCCCGGGTCACTCCAGTTCGCCTGGCACTCCGGCCCCCTCGGAAGACCGGGCGTTCCGGTTCTCCGGGCCCTCCTGCACCTTCGGTTCTCCCGGCTCTCCGGGAACTCAGGGCTTGCGGCTGTCTTCGGGGCCTTGGGGGCCGGCGGATTCCGCCGCGTCCGGGCCGTCAGGCGCGTCATTCTTTCCGGCAGAGGCCGGCACGTCCCCCGCGCCCGGGCTCCCTGACGCCCCGTGCGGCGCGTCCGCCTCCGGGGCCTGCCCGGCGTCGGGATCCAGGAGATCGGGCCTCGCGGCCCTCGTGACCCTGGCCGCCTCCCCGCGCCGGTAAAGGTCTATCGCGCGGTGGTTCCCGGAGAGGAGCACGTCCGGGACGGCCAGGCCGCGGAACACCCTCGGGCGCGTGTACTGGGGCGCGGCGAGCGTCCCCTCCGTGAAGCTCTCGCCCTCCAGGGACCCGCACTCGCCCAGGAAGCCCGGCACGAGCCTCGAGACGGCCTCCATGACGGCCATGGCGGGGATCTCGCCGCCGTTCAGGACGTAGTCGCCGACGGAGAGCTCCATGCCCGGGTGGATTTCCGCCACCCTCGCGTCCACGCCGCCGTAGCGGCCGCAGACCATGACGAGCCTGCGCCTGGAGCGGAGCTCCCGGACCAGGGACTGGTCCAGCCTCCTGCCGGCCGGGGTGAGATGCACCACGAGGGGGGGGATGCCGGGGGCGCCGACGCGCGAGTCCAGCGCGGCGCACAGCGGGCCGGGCATCATGACCATGCCTGGCCCCCCCCCGAAGGGGCGGTCGTCAGCCATGCGGTGGGTGCCCCGGGCGAATTCCCGGATGTCCACTATCTCTATCCTGACGAGGCCGCGCGCCAGGGCCCTGGCCATCATGGACTCCGCCATGAAGGACGCGAAAAGCCCCGGGAACAGGGTCAGCACCTCGAAGATCACGGCCCCTAGCCCTGGTCCAGGAGGCCCGGTGCGTCCTCCACGAGGACGCGGCCCTCCTCGGGGCCGGCCTCGCGGATGAAGTCGCCGGTCCAGGGAATCATCACGGTCGCGCCGGACGGGGTCAGGACTTCCATGTTGGGCGTCCCCCCGAAGTCCGCGAAGCCGGCGACCCGGCCCAGGGACCTTCCGTCAGTGGCCATGACCGGGAGGCCTATGAGATCCGCCTGGTAGAACTCGTCCTCGGCGGGTGGCGGGAGCGAGCCGCGGGGCGCAGAGACGCGGAAGCCCCGGAGGCGCTCAGCCGCTTCCCGGTCGCGAACGCCGTCCAGCGCGAGTATCACGCCCGGGGGGGAGACCTTCACCCTGAGCACCCTGGCCGGCCGGGGCGTCCCGCCGTCCGGGGGCTCCAGCACGACGCCGGCTAGGTCCGGGAGACACAGCGGATCCTCCCCGAAATACTCCACTCTCAGCCCCCCGCAGATCCCGTGGGCGCGGCGGACGAGTCCCAGGCGCACCAGAACCCTGGCGGGGTCCGGGCCCTCGTCGGGCGAGGGTCCGGCGTCCGGCAAGGTTCCGGCGTCCGCCACGTGACAGGAGTCAGGGCGTGGCGCCTGCCGGCTGCCGGCGTCCGGCACGTCCCCGCGGCCGGGGGCCGGCGATCCCGCGGATGTGGCCGCCTCCGATGCGTCGCGGGAGTCGGCGGCGGACGCCAGGGCCGGGCTTTCTATGTTCTTCCGTGGGTTACCGGAGGTTCCGTGCGGCTCGGAAGGCCTGCCGGTTCCGGCGGGGCCGGCCTCGCCGCCCCGGATCCGCGTCAGGTTCCCGGAGGTTCCCTGCGGCCCGGAAGGCCTGCCGGAACCGGCATCCGCGTCCAGGCCCTTGCCGGGGACGCGGGCCTGCCGGGCAGGTCTGCCGGGGCCGGAAGGTCCGGACGCTTTCGCGGAACGGGGATGCAGCTCTCGAGTGAACTGTCCGGGGTGCCCGTCACGGAGGCGTCCGGGCTCCTGCCTGTCCCCCCGGCCCGGCTTTTGGCCGTGTTCAGGGTCCTGGGCAGGGCGGGCCTTCCGTCCCGTTTCCGGGGCCCGGCCTCGGCCCGTCTTCAGTCCGTGCTCCGGGTCCTGGGCAGGGCGGGCCTTCCGTCCCGTTTCCGGGGCCCGGCCTCGGCCCGTCTTCCGTCCGGCTTCCGGGGCCCGGCCGTGGCCCGTCTTCCGTCCGGCTTCCGGGGCCCGTGCATGGCCCGCCTTCAGTCCGGGCTCCGGGGTCTGGCCGCAACTCTCCTTCCCGCCGGACGCGTGGGCCGGCAGGGGTCCGGGCACGGTCAGGGGATAGGCGGCGGGACGCCAGGGGTCCGCGGGAGTCGCGGGGGCGCGTTCGGAGCGGCGCGGGCGGCGGCCCTCCCAGGCGGGACGGGCGGGACGGACGGAGTTCGGATCGCGTTTCTCGGGCATCGGGACGTCACCCCCCGGAAGGGGGGCCCCCCTCCTGGGGGAGGGGGGTCACGGAAATCTCGCAGCGCCTGCCGGTCTTCGCGGCCAGGACGGCGTAGAGGGCGCGGATCGCCCGTATGGTTCGGCCGCCCTTGCCGAAGAGCTCCGGGACGTCGTCCTGGGAGGCGCTTATGACGACCGTGGGGCGGGGCTCCCCGGCCTCCAGGGCCACCGAGACCAGATCAGGACGTGACGCCAGGCCCTCGGCCAGGAAGAGCGCGAGCCCGGTCAACGTCAGGCGCTCTTCTTCCGGCGGTCGGCCTTGATGAGGCTCGCCACGGTGTCGGTGGGCACGGCCCCCTTCTCTATCCACTTGAACAGGAGCTCGTGGTCGATGTCCAGCAGGTAGGGGTCGGGCTTGGGGTCGTAGTGACCCACGATGTCTATGAAGCGGCCGTCGCGCTTGGCCTGGGAGTCCGCGACCACCAGGCGGTAATAGGGCTTCTTCTTGGCGCCGAGTCGGGCGAGTCTGATTCTAAGGGCCATGGACTTGGGTACTCCTCTCAGATGGGGCGGGCCTGGCGAGGCCGGGCCCCTGCACGGCCCTTTCCGGGGAAAAAGCCTAGACGGGCACATTACACGAAACGGGGGCGGATTTCCAGCGGAATCGGCTCCACGGGCGGGGGAATCTCGCCGTCGGGCGGAAGATTCCTGCCGCGGGGCAGGGGACGGGGCGTCCGGGCCTCGGGGAGGGCCGGAAATTCGCGGGAGGCCCGTTTCGGGGCGGGAAGGTCCTGGTTCCGGGCCGGGAGGCCCGGGGTTCCGGGCGGGAAGAACCCGGTTCCGGGCCGGGAGGCCCGTGTTCCGGGCGGGAAGGTGCCTGTTCCGGGGGGCCGAGGAGGGCGGGGGCCGGCCTCCTACCGGGGAAGGAACTGCTTCAAGGCTTCCATGGGATCCTTGTTGTTGGTAAAGGCCCGGAGCATGGTCCTCATCTGGGTGAAGTTGCGGATGACGGTGTTCACGTCCTTGACGTCCTTGCCCGAGCCCTTGGCTATGCGGCGGCGGCGGCTGGCGTCCAGGATGTCCGGGTTCTTCCTCTCCTCCACGGTCATGGAGTCCAGGATGTACAGCATCTTGTTCAGCTCTTCCTGCCCGGGCTGGGCCTCGGGAAGCTTCTTCAGCTTGCCCAGTCCGGGGATCAAGCCGAGGAGGCTCTGGAGCGTGCCCACCTTCATGAGCTTCCTCATGTGGGTCCTGAAGTCGTCCAGGGTGAAGGTCCCCTTCTGCATCTTGGCCATGTTGGCCTTTTCCTCTTCCTCGTTGAGATGCTCCTTGGCCTTCTCCATAAGGGTGAGGACGTCGCCCATGCCCAGGATGAGGGAGGCGGTGCGGTCGGGGTGGAAGGGCTCGATGGCGTCCAGCTTCTCTCCGGTGCCGATGAACTTCAGCGGCTTGCCCACGGCCGCCTTCATGCTCATGGCGGCGCCGGCCCGGGCGTCCCCCTCCATCTTGGAGAGGATGACGCCTGTCAGGTTCAGCCGCTCGTCGAAGTCGCGGGCGATGGTCACGGCCTCCTGGCCGGTCATGGAGTCGGCGACCAGGAGGATCTCGCGGGGCCTGGCCCTCCTCTTGATGTTCGAGAGCTCGGTCATCAGGCGGGCGTCGATGGTGAGCCTGCCCGCCGTGTCGATGAAGATGCAGTCGCAGTTCATCTTCGCGGCCTCGACCAGGGCCGAGTCCACTATGGACACCGGGTCCTGGCCAGCCTTGGGGGCGTAGACGGGGGCCCCGGCCTCGTCGGCGAGCACGGTCAGCTGGTGGATGGCCGCGGGCCTGGCCACGTCGGCAGGCACCAGGTAGGGCCTGTGGCCCAGCTTCTTGACGTATATGGCGAGCTTGGCCGCGGTGGTGGTCTTGCCCGAGCCCTGGAGGCCCACCATCATGACGACGTAGGGGGGCGGGCCGTTGAAGTTCAGCTCCTGGTGGGCGGACCCCATGAGCTCGGTGAGCTCCTCGAAGACCATGTTCACCACGTGCTGGCCGGGGCTCTCGGTGGCGATGTCGCCCACGAGCATGAGCCGGTTACGGACCTTGGCGATGAAGTTCTTCACCACCTTGTAGTTTACGTCGGCCTCCAGGAGCGCCTGGCGGACTTCCTTCAGGGACTCGTCGATCACCGCCTCGGTGAGCCTGTGGCCCCTGTGCGCCAGCTTGTTTACGGTCTCGGATATTTTTTCGGTGAGCCTGTCGAACAACGCGTTTCTCCTTGCGGCACTGGGGGCCGCTGGCCCGGGCGCGCCCTCTTCCGGCGGCCCGTCCGGGCCCGCCGGGCCTCGGGCGGCTGCGGGAGAAGGGGATTCAGGACTTCGGCTTGCGGGGCGGCTGCAGGGCCCCGGCGGAAAAATTCCGGCGGGGCCGGGGCGGCGGGCGAGGGGCCCGGAGGGAAGGCTACTGCGCGGGCTCGTCGGAGCCGCTCATCTGGCGGCGGATCTCGGCGGGCAGGCTGACGGAGGCCGCGGCGGTGCGGGTGTAGGTCCAGTAGGTGTACGCCGCCTCGGAGATGTCCTGGACGGCTCCTTCCCGGCGGGACTTCTCGGTCTGGCTGAAGACCGGCTCGGGCGCGGTGCGGAATCCGTTCAGCGCCAGGACCAGGTAGCCCCGCGCGTCCTGGGCGCCGGCGGGTATCGGCTCGGGGGCCGTCTCGCCCACGGCGTGGAGGGAGAAGAGGGCCTTGAGCAGCGCCTCCCTGTCGGCCGTGGAGACCGGGGCCTGGGTGTCGGACTCGAACCGGAGGCGGCGGAAGAAGCCGGAGGTCCCCGTGGTGACGCCCTCCCTCGCGTCGGCCTTCGCCGCCGCGTCCAGGGTGCGGGTCCCGCGGCCGGCTATGACCCCCTCCGCGTCGGCCAGGGCCAGCTTCAGGGCCTCGTCCTGGGTCCAGGCGGCGGTCGCTGCCTCGCGGGTGTCGGGATCGGACAGCTCGGGCACGAAGGACTCCTCGCGCTCCAGCGGGATGTAGAGGGACATGACCGTGGCGGTGTCCACCGGGTCGGAGACCAGGCCCACGGGCTGGGCCACGGCCTTCGCGGCCTCGGCCGCCGAGGAACCCAGGAACGCCGGGGCGTCCGCCTCGCCGAAGAACTCGGAGGTCTGGCAGGCGAGACCGGCGGGCTCGGCCAGGGCGCACAGGTCCGCCCCGTCGCGGCCCTGGGCCTGGGCGCGCTCCAGGAGCGACTCCAGGGCCTGGCCGGCGGCGATCCTGGCCTTCCGGGAGACCACCGTCTCGGTCAGCTGGGGGGTGGCCTCCTCCAGGGTCTTGGCCGCGGCGGGCGTGAACTCCCTCACCTTTATTATGTGGTAGCCGAACATGGTCTCCACGGGGCCGATGAGCCCCTCCCTCTGCTCGGGGGTGGAGTCGAAGACAGCCTGCTCGAACTCCTGGACCATGTCGCCGGGCCGCAGGGGCGGGAGCTCGCCGCCCTGGGAGGCCGTGCCGGGGTCCTCGGAGATCTCGCGCGCCAGCGCGGCGAAGTCCTCGGTGGCCGCCCTGGCCATGCCGGCGTCAGCCTTGGCCCTGGTCTCCTGGCGCTGCTCGGCCGTGGGCGTGAAGCTGGGGAACCTGAAGAGTATGTGGGACACCTGGGCCGAGGCCGGGGTGGTCAGGGTCGCGAGCTCCTCCTGGTAGAGGTCGGCGAGCTCGTCCTCCGTGGCCTCCAGGCCCTCGCGGTAGTCGGCCGGGTCGAAGGAGACGTAGGCCACCCTGACCCTGGCGGGACGCCTCCAGCGCTCGCGGTTGGCGGCCCAGTAGTCGGACACGTCCTTCTCGGAGGGGGTCAGGCCCTGGGCGTAGGCCGTGTAGGGGAAGAAGGCCCAGGCCAGGGCCAGCTCGTCCTCGCCGGAGTGGTAGTCTTCAAGGAGCGCCGCCCTGGGCACGAAGTTCATGTCCTGCACGTAGCGGATGGCGGCCTCGAGGCGCATGTCCTCGGCCAGGGCCGCCTCGAAGGAGGCGACCGACTCCCTGAAGTAGTTGGTCACCACGTTCTCGTAGTAGGTCTTGGAGAAGTTGCCGTTCTCGTCCCGGAAGTTCGTGTTGGCGGTGATGGAGGCCACCACCGCCTCCGCGGGCACCGAAATGCCCGCCCTGTCGGCCAGCCGCCCCAGGACGTGGCGCTGGATCAGGGTCGAGACCGCCGACTGGGAGGCGGCCTGCTCCAGCGGCCCGGACTCCATGTCCGGGAAGCGCTGGCGGATGTTCTCCTGGGCCATCCTCTGGAAGCGCAGGTACACCGCCACGGGCACCTGGGTCCCGTCAACCCTGATGCTGACCCCGTCGCCCGTGTTCTGGCCCCCGATGCCCCAGAACACGAAGACCAGGGCAATGGCCCCGATGATGATAGCGCTGATGAAGCCGCCGGATCTTTTTCTTATGTAGTCGAGCATATTCCAGTCCGAGGTGGAGGGGGCCGCAGGCCCCGGGTGGGGGGAGGCGCGGGCGGGAGCGCGAGGCGTCCCGCCCGGGCCGGGCGAAGTCCTTGCTGTCAGAGGTGTCGGGCCGCCGGGGCCCCGGGAAGGGCCCGGACCGCAGCGGGCCGGCGGGAGGCAGGGAGCCGGAAAGGCCCTAACGGAAGGCCGGGAACCGGCGGGGCCCCGTGAAAGGGCGTGTGCCGGAAAGGGGCCGGTGAAAGGCAGGGCGCCGTAGTCAGGGTCTCCCCCGGAGCCGGGACGCGCTGGCCGGGTGTCCGGCAGGGGTGCTGGCCCTGAGACGGACCGGGCGGATCCGCTCATTATATGCCCCGAGTGCGGGAAATTCAAGACCTGGCCGGAGCCTCGGAGCCTTGCGGTCAATCCGGAGCCGTGTGCCGGGGCTCGTTCTCGGGGGGGGGGCCCGGCAGGCCTGGTCGTTTCGGCGGGGCGACGGGGCGGCAGCTCCTCAGGGGGGCGTGCCTGGTCTCACAGGCAGTGCGGGGCGTACGTGGCATCGGGCGCCGACTGGGCATGGGCCGGAGCGAGGGGTGCGGGCGGGACAAGCCCCTGAAGGGGAAGTCGACTCCGCCAAGGGCGGACGACCAGAGGAGACGGACTGCGGCACCGTCACCATTTCGGAGGAGGTGATGGTGAGGGTGCTCAGCAGGCGTGATCGCCTGGCAGGCCAGGCCGCGTGTGGCAAGGCCCGGAACGATTGAAGAGGACGGGAAGAGGGCAGGCTGGAGATGTCGCCCCCGCTGGACCGGAGAGCGGAGGGGGAGCAGCGACATTGTCACCGTCTCTTCTGAGGAGGTGATGGAGCGGCTGTCAAGCTGGGGAGGCGCCTGGCCGGTCGGGCGGGGCATGCTCCGTAGCTACGGGCGTGGCGGGGGCAAGGGGCGGCAGGCAGGCCGCACCCCCGCTGGGCGTGAGAGCGGTGGGGAGAAGACCCGCATCGCCATCATTTTGACAGTGAGATGGTGCTGTGGCTTTGCGGGTACCCCTGGCCGACAAGGCCGACCTGGCCGTGCGGGGCATGGTCCGTTGCTGCGGGAGTTGACGGGACAAGGCCCGACAGGTGAGCTCTCCATCCACGGGGCAGGCGAGCGGGGTGAAAGGCAATATCATCACCATTTAGGAGGAGGTGATGGTGTGGTTGCCCCACGGCGGGGCTCGCCTGGCCGCCCTGGCCGCCCTGGCCGCCCTGGCCGTGCGGGACATGGTCCGTTGCTGCGGGAGTGGACGGGACAAGGCCCGGCAGGGGAGCTCTCAATCCACGGGGCAGGCGGGCGGGGTGAGAGGCAATATCGTCACCATTTAGGAGGAGGTGATGGTGTGGTTGCTCCACGGCGGGGCTCGCCTGGCCGCCCGGGCAGTGCGGCACATGGTCCGCAGCAATGGGCGCGGACGTGGCAGGGGCCGGAGTTGCTGGAGCGGATTGGGCGTTCCCCGGCTGGGGAGGCCGGCTCACCCGCTGGGCAGGAGATTGGGGAGGATTCGCAACATCATCACCATTTCAGATGTGGTGATGGAGTGGTTGCTTCGCAGTGGGCTCGCCTGGCCGTCCGGGACGTGCGGGGAATGGCCAGTATCTTTGTGAGTAGACAGGACATGTCCCAGGACCGTTTCCTTGTCGGAAAGGTTTACGGCTCTCCGGTGACGGGGACTTCGCGACATGCAGCTGTGCTTCATGACTCGGCTTTCATGGGTCGGCATGACGCCGGGCCGCATGTTCCAATTATCCCGGCTTCGTTATATTACCCCGGAAATTAAATCTGGCCCTATGGGACCTCTTCACTGTGAGCTAGACCGTGAAACTGTCCCTGCCCTTCCCTTCCGCCCCTAACCCTTCCTCCAAAGCTCTCACCCATTCAGTACTCGCCCCTGCCCAAAGCCCTCTCGCCTCTTACCACTGCCTGAGGGCCAGATTTAATTTCCGGGGTAATAATTGCAAATCTTGCAGTAGATATATTTTTTATCTTTGCGGAATAAAGAAATGCAAGAAAATGAAGAACATGAAGAACATGACAAGTAGTTTTTTTAGATCAGGACAAGAAGCGGGAACCGAAATGAAATTAGAACACAGAAAAAGGCCTAAATCATGTAACCATTCAGGATCCCTCATTAGAGGGCTTTTTTCGTTTGAAGAGAACAATGGTGAGGAACCCTTGTAGGTTGGAGAACCCGCTTTGGATACTTAATGGGGGAGTAGAGATTTGCTGTAGAGGGATTTTGGATTTGCAAGATCTCCCTTATGAGTCAATCTTGGATGGGTACTTGAATGGTTGCGAAATCATGAAAATCAAACAATGAGAAATCAGATATTTTCAAAAATTGAATGAATTATTACCCGTTTAATCAAATGTCGGAATTTGGCTATTAGCCCAGGAGTGGAAAGGTCGGTCAATCCCCCAACCCTGGTATCTGCTCGCAATGATTCGCTACTAAAATATGGAAGAAGATTCCGACATTTGCTTAAACGGGT
>JAISFP010000505.1 GCA_031263525.1 Deltaproteobacteria bacterium
TAGCTCACGAAGGGGAGGGGGATGCCGACCACGGGGAACAGCCCCGTCACCATGAGGATGTTGATGGCCATCTGGCAGAAGAGGAGCGACGCCAGGCCGAGAGCCAGGTACTTGCCGAAGAGGTCCCTGCTTCGTCGGACGATGTTTATGGCCGACACCAGGAGGACATAGTACAGGGTCAGGACCACGCAACATCCCACGAAGCCCCATTCCTCGGCGAGGGCCGCGAAGGCGAAGTCGGTCTTCGGCGCGGGAAGGAAGCCGTACTTCTGCTGGGTGCCGTCGTGGAACCCGCGGCCCAGCACCTGGCCGCTCCCGATGGCCCGCTTGGACTGGATTATCTGCCAGCCCTTGCCGTTGTAGTCGTCCTCGGGATTGGAGTGGGTGAACACCCTCTGGATCTGGTAGGGACGGATGATCTCCTTTTCCAGGAGGTAATCCAGGCCACCGAAGAAGACGATCCAGAGGACGCCCGCGGCGGCTATCCCGCAGACGGTGTAGATGAGGGACCGGGACCAGGGCACGTACAGGAACAGCGGGAGCGCGGTGAAGCCCAGGAGCCCCGCCGTCCCCAGGTCCGGCTCCTTCAGGATGAGGCCTATGGGGACCAGGGCCACGAGCACGGGGACGCCCACCGTCCTCAGCGTGAGCCCCCGCTTAGCGAACTCCTTGGCCGAGAAGAGGCTGGCCACCATCACCACCAGCGCCGGCTTCATGAACTCCGAGGGCTGGAACCTGAACCCCTTGATCTCCAGCCACCTGGTGGCCCCGCCGGCCGAGACGCCAAAAAACTCCACGAGGACGAGGAGGGCCACGCCCAGCCCGAACAGGGGCCAGGCGGCCTTCCTGAGTATCGAGTAATCGACGGCCATGGCCGCCAGGCACACGCAGAAGGCCGTCGTCACGAAGACGAGCTGCTTCGCGAACTCGGAGAGGCCGTTATCGGGCGGATGGCTGAGCGAGATGCTGTAGAGGTTGACCAGGCCGCAGAGGACAAGGCCGAAGGCGGAGATCGCCAGGGGCCAGCAGAAGTGCTCCATGAGCCTCCGGTCAAAAGAAAGGAATTTCAAAGCTCCCCCTTCCACCCGGACGGCCGGTCTGGCTGCGCCTGGTAGGGCGGCATGAGAGTCGTGTCCACGGACTTGTCGAAATACGCGGCGAGCACCTTCTGGGCCACGGGGCCGGCGTTGGCGCCTCCGCCGCCGGAATGCTCGAGAAGCACTGTCACCACCACCTCTGGATTCTCCGCAGGGGCGTAGGCCGTGTACCATGCGTGATGCTGGTACCGGTAGGGTCTGCCGCCCCGGCCGTAGTTGTGGTACCGCTGAAGGCTCACCACCTGGGCCGTACCCGTCTTGCCGGCCACGCGGACACCGGGGACCTGGGCCCTGCGGCCAGTTCCGCCCGGATCGTTTACGACGCCCTCCAGGCCCCTGCGGACCTTCTCCACGTAGTCGGGCCTCAGGCCGATGCGGTTGATCACCTCGGGCTCGACCCTCTCCACTAGCCTCCCGTCGAAGTCGGTCACCTCGCGGACCAGGTGCGGCCTCATGAGAGTGCCGCCGTTCGCGGCAACCGCCGTGTACTGGGCCACCTGCAGCGGGGTGGCGAGCACGTAGCCCTGCCCGATGGAGACCGGGAGCGTCTCGCCGGGGCTCCAGGGGGCCTCGTGCCGCCTGAGCTTCCAGTCCTGGTCGGGGATGAGGCCGGGCTGCTCGGCCGTGAGGTCGGCGCCCAGCGTCCTGCCCAGGCCGAAATTGAGCCTCAGCTGCCTCGCCATCCTGTCGATCCCGAGCCTCCTGCCGGTCTCGTAGTAGTACACGTCGCAGGACTCCTTGAGGGACCTGTACAGGTTCACCGCCCCGTGGCCGCCCAGGTTCCAGCACCCGAACACGTGGTTCCCGAGCCTGAGCCCGCCCCCGCAGTGGAACACTGTGTCGGGGGTGATGACCCCTTCGGTCAGCGCCGAGAGAGAGACGGCTATCTTGAAGGTCGAGCCGGGGGGGTACTGGCCGCTCACCGCCCTGTTCTCCATGGGATGGAAGGGGTCGTCGTTGAGGCTCCTCCAGCGGTCCGTGCCCACCCCCCCCGTGAAGTCGTCCAGGTTGAAGAAGGGGCTGGAGGCCAAGGCGAGAATCTCGAAGTTCCGGGGATCCATCACCACCACGGCCCCGGCCTTCTCGCCCAGGACCGCCTGGCTCACCCTCTGGAGGCGGCTGTCGAGGGTCAGGACCAGGTTGCGGCCGGGGGCGGGGTACTCGCTCTCGAGCTCCTCCAGGAGCCTGCCCCTGGAGTCCACCGTCATGAGCCTGGTGCCCTTGGAGCCGCGCAGGAGGGAGTCCATGGACTGCTCGATGCCGCTCTGGCCGATCAGGTCGCCCTGGGAGAGGCCCTCGTACTCGCCGGCCTCCAGCTTGGGCCTGCTGATCTCGCCCAGGTAGCCTATCACGTGGGGCGCGAAGGAGCCGGACATCGGCTTCCTAACGGAACTCACCCGAACGGAGAGGCCCTTCAGGCCGTAGCGGCGCGTCTCCAGGAGCGTCATGTCGGCGCGGGTGAGATCCGGGAGCCAGACGGAGGCCTCGTAGGGCTGCTTGATGAGCGGCCTGTAACGTCGTTCCAGGTCGGCGGGGTCCCTCCCGATCACCTCCGCCACGTCCCTCGCGAGGCCCCTGGCGGCATCGTCGTCACCCACCTCCCTGGGCGTCACCAGGAGCTCGTAACTGACGGCGTTGTCCACAAGGATCCTGCCCTGCCGGTCCTTAATGAGGCCACGGGTGGTGGGTATCTGGGTGAAGCGGGTGTAGTTGATCTCGCTCTTCTCCAGGTACTCCTGTCCCATGTCCACCTGAAGGAACCACAGCCTCGCCACCATCACAGTGAAGGCGGCGACAAGGAGCCAGTGTATTCCGAACAGGCGGATGGTCTCGCCAGGTGCCTGCTTGCCCTCGTTTATCGGGGGCGCCAGCTCGGCCACTACTCTCTCCTCTCGGCCGCCGCCCTGTCCAGCAACCTGAAGACGGGGATCCCTATCAGTGCCGTCGTCAGCGCCTGTAGGCAATATATGCTAAAATACTGATAAATAACTCTAACTGCATTCATTCCTGTATAAATATACATTAAAAGTGGATATAAGAAAATGCTCGACATGGCCGCCGCGACGAAGGTGAGCGCCGCCGCGCTCCATGCCCTGTTCACCTCAACCGCGACCAGAAGGGCCCTTATCAGCAGGGCCACGACAATCAGCACCAGCGCCCAGCCCCCGGCGGGGCCGGCAGAGATGCCGTCCCTCAGGAAGCCAAGGAAGAAGGCCGCCACCACCGACGCCCAGCTCTCGGCGCGGAGGGCGAGCCAGACCAGCATCATCACCGCGACGTCCGGGGCGAAGCCCCACAGGAAGTGACGCCCGTGGGGGCCGTCCAGCAGGAGATCGCAGGCCCCTGCGGCAAACACGGCCGCGACGCAAGCCGGGGGCCTGAGCCCCGTGACGCGCACGTTCTTGGCTATGGCCTGCAATCTGAGCGCTCCCGTCCGTCAGGACGGCCGGGCGGGGGACGCACCGGCCCCGCCGTCACGGCCCGGGCCTGCGGAGCCGCAGGGACACGGGACCCGGCATCCGGAAGATGTGTTCGGGCGGCTCAGCACGGCGGCTCCCCGATCGCTTCGCTGGTCGGGACCGGGTTCGGGAAGGGGGTCATGATCAGGTTCGGGAAGAGGGTCATGGTCAAGTTCGGATAAGGGTACATGAGGGTTTCAGGATCGATTAGGAATCGTGTTCAGTTTCAGGTCAGGGACTGGCTGGCACAGGCCAAGAAGTGACGCCCCCCGGCCGAGCCCCTCACGGGAACGGACGGGGCAGGAGCCCTGAGCCGGATTTGATGGATTGAGGTGGTGACGGATAGGCCGGAACGGCTGCGGGAGACGGGCGGTCAGGCTGGCCGGAGGGCCAGAAAAGCCGGAGGGCCAGAAAAGCCGGAGGGCCGGGGCAAGGCCAGAGGCAAAGGGCCGAGGAAGCAAGGCCAAGGCTCGAGTTCTGAAGGCCGAAGGCCAGTAAAACATGGCGAGCCGGGAGGGCCGAAGTGTCAGGCAACAAAGGACTGTCTGCTGACTAGAAGACCGTCTCCTCCTGAGCATCATACCAAGTGCAGCATGACTTATCGTCAGGAAAAGGGGAACGCTCTGAAAGGCACAATGCGACGTTCATCCGGGCCCGTCAGCATCCCGGTCAAAGAACCATGCAACATGGCGAGGGGCTAAACAGCATCACGCTCAACTGAACCTTTCGTGGTCAACGCACGGGAAGGCTGAAGTGTCAAAGAAACAAAAGCGGGGAAAGTCAGAAAAATGTAGGTTAACCAACGGAAGATTAAGAAACGGAAGATTAAGAATAGAAAGAATATAAGACAAAAAATTAATAGACGGAAGATTAAGAAACTGATGACTAAGAAATGAAAGAATAAGAAACGAAAGATTAACAAAAGATAAGGATATAAGACTAAGAATTAAGAAACGGAAGAGTAAGAAACGGAAGAATAAATGGCAGAGCCAATAATCGGGCCCCTGCCGTTCTGGCCAGCCGGAAGGACCGGGTCGCTCCAGAGACTAGCTCCGGCGGGCCTTCTTCTCGTAGAGGGACCTCACGTCCGGGGCGAGCTCTCTCCAGTCCAGGGGGGAAGGGGGGTCCAGGAGGATCATCACCTCCTCCAGGGTGGCCAGGTCGACAGAAGGGGAGATTTCCGCCTGCATGAAGAAGCCCATGCTCACCTTGTCCACGAAAGTCACGGTGCCGAGGGCGACCCCGGCGGGAAAGATGCCGTCCAGCCCGGAACTCACGGCAGTGTCCCCCAGACGAACGTCGTCGGCCTTGGGCACGTACTCCAGGGCCAGCCTGCCCGGTCCGGACCCGGTGACGAGGCCGTTTACCCGGTTGCGTGAGATGAAGGCGTCCACCCCGCTGGCAGGGTCAGTCACGAGCAGGATCTTGCAGTAGCCAGGGGAGACCTCGGTCACCCTGCCCACGATGCCCTGGTCGGTGATGACGGCAGCCTCCAGGTAGACCCCGTCGTCGGTCCCGGCCTCCGCCACTATGGACTGGTAGAAGGGTCCGGGCTCCCAGGCCAGGACCCTCGTGGTGACGGCCCGGCTGGCGGTCCTGCCCTTGTAGTCCAGGAGCCTCCTGAGCCTCAGGTTCTCGACCCTGGCCTCGCCCAGCTCGACGATGAGCCGGTTCTGCTTCGCCAGGGTGTCCCTAAGCCTGTCGTTCTCGGCGCTGACGGACACCAGGCTGAAGTAGCCCCTCCAGACATGCTCGACGATCCCGGCCAGCCTGGCGACCAGGGACGCCGCGCGGCCCGAGGCCTCCAGGGACCCTCCGCCCGGCCCGTAGCCTCTCCCCCTGGGGTTCCAGAGAGAAAGGAGGACGAAGGCCAGCGAGGCGAGCACCACGACGGCCAGAAAGACGCTTTTCCAGGATTTGCCCATTTTTTGGAGGGAGGCCACCGTGAAGCCGGATCGAGCCTTTCCGTCCGGCCCGAAGGCCGGGCGGGGGGAGGCCCCGGTCCGACGCGTGAGGCTATTGACGCTACATTATAAGGCAACATCCGGGGGCAAAATCAAGCCGGGATCCCCGGACTCCCAAAAGCGCCGCCAGACGCGGGCTTGCGGGCACCTGGAGCCCGGCCCGGACCGTCCTAGAAAGGTGCCGCGTCAAGTTTTTGATCCCGGTATCTGTTCACAGACGAAAGCGGGGGAACCTTCAGCAGGACCAAGATCTTCATCATTCCTGGTGCAGGAAGGCTTTCCTCCGGGGCCTGGACGGCCTTCCTCCGTGGCGCGGACGGC
>JAISFP010000268.1 GCA_031263525.1 Deltaproteobacteria bacterium
TCCCAGAGCCCGCTGGGGAAGCCGCCGCCTCAGGGCGCCTCCCAGAGCCCGCTGGGGAAGCCGCCGCCTCAGGGCGCCTCCCAGAGCCCGCGGGGGAAGCCGCCGCCTCAGGGCACCTCCCCGAGCCCGCGGGGGAAGCCGCCGCCTCAGGGCGCCTCCCCGAGCCCGCGGGGGAAGCCGCCGCCTCAGGGCGCCTCCCCGAGCCCGCGGGGGAAGACTCGGCCCGCGTCCCGGCGCGGCGGGGCCCCGCGTGCCGCGCGCCCCTCCAGGTCTGCCTCCTCTGCCTGGCCTTCCTGGCCGTCCAGGGCTTTGCCGCCCCCCTGGCGGCCATGACCAACCATCACGAGTACTTCCCGTACGGGTGGTACAAGCCGGTGCTGTACGGGTCGCTGAGGGTGTCGGACGAGATGATAGACTTCGATCCCGCGGTGGAGGGGGAGGAGACCCGCCGGGAGGAGTTCATCCTCCCCAACGAGGGGGGCAGGGTCTACCGCCTGAGCCACAACGGGCGGGTGTTCTGCTACGTGGCGGACCACGATCTCGCTGACCCCTGGGACTTCCAGATAGTGGACTACGACGGCTCCGGGGCCTTCGAGCACAAGGAGCCGGCGTTCTCGGAGATGCCCCTCCCTCTGTGGACCTTCATCAACTATCCCTTCCGCTACGCCAACGCCAGGAGGTTCACGGACCTCACGGGGGACCGCGACCCCTCGGTGGAGGACATGATCTGCGCCCTGACGGGATGCACGAAGGGCATGAGCCCCGCCGAGAGGTCGGCGCTCACCATCGCCAGGGGGGGGTCCGCCCCGACGGATCTGGACAACGCCCCCAGGCTGGCCCTGAACATCCTCTTCGACTTCGACCGGGACACCCTGACCCGGGACGACGTGCGGGTCCTGCACACCCTGGGCAAGGCCATGACCAGCCCCCAGCTCCAGGGGCACAGCTTCAAGCTTGAGGGCCACACGGACGCCAAGGGCACCTGGGAATACAACATCGGCCTCTCCCAGAGGAGGGCCAACAGGGTCCAGTCCTTCCTCATGGACAACTACGGCATAGGCTCGTGGCAACTCATGACCGAGGCCTGGGGCAAGTCCAGGCCGCTCCCCAACATAGATCCCGAGAACGGCCGGAACCGCCGCGTGGAGATAGTGAACGTGGGGTCGGGCTACATGACCGACCAGGGCCGGAACCCCGGCGGCCTGACCCTGTTCGCCCCCGACGGAACCCCTTCCGGGGACAGCCGGAACCGCCCGGGCGGGCCCATCTACACCCCGGTCACCAAGGCCCCTGACGGCGCGCCTTCCCCGTCGCTGGGCGGCACCCCCGTCCAGGCCGGCCAGGGGGAGGGCGGGCGGAGCGCCATCCCGGCCTACCAGTCGCCCTACAGGCGGCCCCCTGGCTCGCCTCCCCCCGGCCCGCCCCCGGTGTCGCCGGCCTCCGCGGGACAGGGCGGCCCCGGCGCCGCGCCTGACCAGGGTGCATCGCCCACGGCTCCAGCCCCGGCCTCCGCCCCCGCAACTGCCCCTGCTTCCCAGCAGGCGCCCCCCGCGCCCGGGCCGGCCCCCTCCAACGGCGCACCGCAGCCAGCCGCCCCATCCGCCGGGACGCCCTGACCTCGTCCGGAACCCCATACGCCGGGACGCCCTGAACTCGCCAGGAATCCAGACCGCCGGGACGGCCTGACCCCGTCCGGAACCCCATCCGCCGGGACGCCCTGAACTCGCCAGGAACCCAGGCCGCCGGGACGCCCTGAACTCGCCAGGAACCCAGGCCGCCGGGACGCCCTGAACCCGCCCGGAACCCTGTCCGCCGGGACGGCCTGAACCTGCCCGGAGACCGGCCCGTGACCGGGCACCCTCTGATCCCGCCCGGGCCGGCTTCCCAGCCCGGACCTTGGATCGCACTGCCCCCAACATGAACCTGGCCCCAGGGCGGAACCGGAAACGTCCGGGCCGCCCGAACCGGAGACGGCCAGGCAACCTGGACCTTTGCCTGGGACGCCCTGGCTACATGAACCTTAGCCGGGGGACGGCCCGGCATCCCGGCCCGAAACCCTGTCTACCCCGCCCGGACGGGAATCTGACCACCCTGCCCCGCCCTCCCGGCCAGGCACCAGCCGCCCCTGCCCCGCCCCCCCGGCCAGGCACCCGCCGCCCCTGCCCCGCCCCCCCGACCAGGAACCTGCCGCCCCTGCCCCGCCCCCCCGGCAGGAACCAGCCGCTTCGAGCCGAAACCAGAGAGAGCCCGGCTTTCCGTTCGGGAGCCCCGCCGCCCGTTCCGGAAGGGAAGCTGACCGCCGAACGGAGACGGGGAGAGCCCGGCGTACTGAGCCGGATCTGAATGGGGAGGGCCAGGCATCCCGACCCGATGCCCGACCGTTCCCCGCCCCCGATAAAAGCTGACCTCCCGCGCCTGAGCCTGGGAAGACCCGGCACCCTGGCCCGGAGCCAGCCACGGAACTATCTGGGAACCTGCCCCCCGCCCTGAACTCGGAACCGGGGAGGCCGGGCTCCACCAGGATCCCGGAACATCCGAGGCCAGGGCCCCGGCGGCTTGACCATATTAAAAAACGCTTGTTAAAAAACGCTTGACAAACTCGCGGCATTGGCTATCATTCTCCGTGGACCCGCATCCTCCGAACGGAGGCGGGCCAGCCCCTGAACCGGGGCACGGGAGACCATCACCGTCATGACCGGCTTGTGCGCTTACATCCAGACCGCCGCAGGGGGACAGGCCCTCCGCGCCAGCGTTGCCGCCGCCCTTCCCCCCGCCAGGACCGCCTCGGGCGCCTTCGGCGGGTTCTTCTACTTTATGGGCTTTTACGCCTTCTGGAAGGGTTCCGCATGACGGCACAGGTCTGAACCGAAAGGATCTCTAGGGCCGCCAGCGGAGCTCAAACCGCCGGCGGCCCTTTTTTTTGCCCAGCCCCCCGGCGGCTCCCCTTCCCTCCCGGCTTCCGAAGGCCTTCCGGCACCCCCTGGCCACCCCGGCCCCCGGCCCTTCCTGACCCCCTGGCCGGCTGACCAACCTGGTTTTCCTGGACCCCCCTGCCCTTCCTGACCCCCTGGCTCCCCTGCCACCCCGACCGTCTGACCTGACGGGGTGTGCTGAACGGCCTTCCCGGCCGCCCCGGCTCCCCGGCTCCCCGGCCGCCCCGGCCGTCTAACCTGACGGTCTGCATTGACCGGCCTTCCCGACCGTCCAGACCCCCTGGCCGTCCGACCAACCCGGCCACCCTGGCTCTCTGGCCTTCCAGACAGCCCGCCCTGGCCTTCTGCCCCCCCCTTCCGCATCTCCCTCTCCCGGGCCCGGCCCGGACGCACACCGAGCCTATCCGCTCCGCCACACGTTCCCCGGAGCCTCCTCGAGGCGCCGGGGGAAAACCTGAAAGGGCCGGCCCCGCCCCGGGCGGGAGGCCGAGCCCAGGAGGCTTCCAATGTCCGCAACAGCCGAGCAGGCGGCCGCCCCCGCGCCGCCCAAGAAGCTCCCCCCGTACAAGCTCGCGAGCCGCATCACCCATCCCGAGAACACCAGGATCCGCCTCGGGGAGCACGAGATAGGCGGGGAGGAGTTCGTAGTGATGGCCGGGCCCTGCTCCGTGGAGCACGACCCGCAGATGCTGGGCACCGCCTGGGACGTGAAGGTCTCCGGGGCGCACGTCATCCGCGGGGGGGCCTTCAAGCCCAGGAGCTCGCCCTACAGCTTCCAGGGCCTGGCCGAGGAGGGGCTTAAGATGCTCTCCAAGGCCCGCGAGCTCACCGGGCTGGGCATCGTGACCGAGGTCATGGACTCCACCGACATCGACCTGGTGGAGTCCTACGCGGACATCCTCCAGGTGGGCGCCAGGAACTCCCAGAACTTCTCGCTCCTGAAAAGGCTCTCCAAGACCAAGAAGCCGGTCCTCCTGAAGCGCGGGCTCATGAACACCATAGAGGAGTTCCTGTGCTCCGCCGAGTACCTGCTGGCGGGCGGCAACGAGCGCGTCATCCTGTGCGAGCGCGGCATCCGCACCTTCGAGACCGCCACCCGCAACACGCTGGACCTGTCGGCGGTCCTGGCCATCAAGGAGAGGAGCCACCTGCCTGTCATAGTGGACCCCAGCCACGCCTCCGGCCGGGCCCACTACGTGGCCCCGCTCTCGAGGGCGGCGCTGGCCGTGGGCGCCGACGGGCTCATGATAGAGGTCCACTGCTCGCCAGAGACCGCCCTGTGCGACGGGGAGGAGTCCCTGACCCCCCAGGCCTTCCGCGAGCTCATGGGGGTCCTCCAGGAGATAGCCCCCCACTTCGGACGCAGGATATCGACACTGAAGCCCGGCGCCGCCGCCGAGAGCCCCGCCGCCGCCGTGGCGGACTGAGACTAGGAGAGGATTCCGATGACCCCAGAAGAAGCCAGAAAGAAGGCCCAGGAGGCCCTGGCCCCCCTGCGCGCGCAGATAGACGGCCTGGACGACCAGATACTCGAGCTCATACAGAAGAGGGCGCTCACCGCCATCGAGCTCGGGAAGCTCAAGAAGAAGATCTCGCTCCCCATAATGGACCTCTCCCGCGAGAAGCAGGTGCTCGCCCGCTTCACCGGCAAGGTCAAGCCCGGCGAGGGGCTCACCCTGGACGCCGTGGTCTCGGTCTACACCGAGATCATCAAGGCCTGCCGGGCCGCCCAGGCCCCCACCAAGGTGGCATTCCTGGGGCCCGCGGGCACCTTCAGCCACGCGGCCGCGCTCCAGCAGTTCGGCAGGCTCGCCTTCTTCGTGCCCTGCGACGACCTGGCCCACGTCTTCCGCGCCGCCTCCGGGGACGAGGCGGAGTTCGCCCTTGTGCCCTTCGAGAACACCACGGAGGGCATCGTGGGGCAGACGCTGGATCTCATGACCCAGAGCGAGCTCCGGGTCCAGTCCATGCTGAACCTGAAGGTGAACCTGACGCTCATGAGCGCCCACGGGGACCTGTCCAGCATCAAGGCCGTGAGCTCGCACCCGCAGGCCCTCGCCCAGTGCCGGAACTGGCTGGCCCTGAACATGCCGGGCGTGGAGCTGAGGCCCTCGGTCTCCACCGCGGCGGGCGCCACGCTCGCGCTGGCGGACGACTCGGTGGCGGTGATAGGCCACCCGGCGCTGGCCTCCTTCTACAACCTCACCGTCATGAGCGGGGACATCCAGGACCTCCAGCACAACCAGACCTGCTTCTTCATCATGAGCCACGACGACTCCCCGCCCACGGGCAACGACAGGACCCTCGTGTGGTTCTCCGCCCCGCACAACTCCGGGAGCCTCTACAAGTGCCTCCAGCCGCTGGCCTCCACCGGCGTTAACCTGACGCGGCTCCACTCCCGGCCCAACCCAGCCACCCCCTGGGAGTACCTCTTCTTCCTGGAGCTGGAGGGCCACTTCCAGGACGAGAAGGTGAAGGCCGGCCTGGAGGCGCTCTCCGGCGAGACCGACAGGTGCCACGTCCTGGGCTCCTACGAGGCCCCCTCCGAGGAGCGGAGCCTGAAGGCCGCCCCCCTGGGCACGGCTGGCTCGGTCATGTAGGCACCGCCCACGGCGGCCGGCAGCAGCGGCGTCTCGGCACGTGACGCCGCGGAACGGCCTCGCCAGCGGGCCGTGCGGCAAGGGCCCTGGGCAGTGAAGCTCCTCCGGTCAGCCGTTGCCGTGACCCCTGCCGTCCGCGTCAGCCCGCCCGCAATCCAGCCTCGGGCTGACCTTGGCCCCCTGCGTCATCAGGCGTGCCCGCCCTTGCGGACACGCCCCGGAAAGGCCCCCTCCCCTTCGCGGGGAGGGGGCCTTTCCGCGTCAGGGCGAGGGTCCGGAGGGCGGCGACTGAGATTAGAGCGACGGGAAGGAGAGCGTTCTCCTGCGCGGTTCCGAACCTCAGGCGGCGGATACCGTTTCGGCAAGCCTGTCAAATGAAGCGAAGGCGGCGGTTTATCCTGCGGACAGAAGGCGAGCGGCTTCAGGGCTTCCGTCCAACGGAGACCGGAAAAATTTCGGGCGAGATCAGCCGACAGCACTCTGAACGAAACCGTCTGAAATCGGCCAGGAGGCAGTGGCTTCCCTCCCTCGGACAGGAGGCAGGGGCTTCCCACCCTCGGCCAGGAGGCAGTGGCTTCCCTCCCTCGGCCAGGAGGCAGGGGCTTGCCTCCCTCGGCCTGAAGGCAGGGGCTTGCCTCCCTCGCCCACAAGGCAGGGGCTTCCCTCCCTCGCCCACAAGGCAGGGACTTCCCCCACTCGGCCAGAAGGCAAGAGGTTTCCCGTCGAAGGCTGGAAAAGAAAAGTTCGTGAAAAAGAAAGAGGGAGATTCGCCACAAGATTGCCGGCAAACAGCGGCAGAAATCTGCCGGGACTAGCGGAATTCCTGAACCTGGTCAATTTTTCCGCCAAAGCATACCAGGGCAAATCAATATGAATTTGAATAAAATAATCATAGTAAGCTTAAATTATTTCAAATAATTACTAATTATAAACATTATCAGAGCCAGACGTTCTGAAACATGGCACACCTCTTGAATAAGTCAGGTCATGCCACGGAAGGCAAGGGCGGTTAGCCGCCCCGCCCCTTCCGGGCAAGGGCGTCCCGCTCGGGGACGCGGTCCAATACGGCATCGGACAGCCGGAAACTCTGCGGAACCCACCGACCCGCCCGGGCCGGAGGAGGCTGACCCGCCGAACCATGCCGCCCCGGCGGCTGAGGACATGAAAAATGACGCACTCCTGCATGCTCCAGCAGACCGCCCCCTTCCCCGCCTTCGCCCCGCTGTTCGCCCCCGGTCCGGAGGGATGGACCCCCTTCTTCAGCTCCCTGGCGCTCCCCGGCCTGGACCCGTCGTTCACGATGCGCGTCCACCCCTCCTTCGTTCCGGGAGATCCCGGCCCGATCCCCGAGGACCCCGACGAGTTCGCCCAGGAGTTCGTCTTCGACGACCCCGCCACCGGCAGGAGCGCCAGGCTGGAGCTCAGCTGCACGCGGATGCTCGAGGGAACCTTGGAAAAGTTCAGGTCCGGCCTGGAGGACGTGATTGCCGGCATGGGACGGTCCATGGCCAGGACCTTCGGAGGCATCCACCACGGGACGAGGAGGGTCCGGACGGGAGGCCTGCAGGCCGTGGAGACGTACATCTCCGGGAGGAAGCAGACGGGGAAGGGCGGCCCGGGCGCCATGTTCGGTCTCTTCCGCTCCGTCATCGCGGAGGACATGATCTTCGTCCTGAGCTTCACCAGCTTCTACCCGGCCCGCGAGACCGTCGAGGGCGGCTACACCCCTCTCGGCAACCCCCTCCTGACGGAGTTCGGCCTGCCCGCCATGGACTCGCTGACCTTCACCATCTAAGGCACCGCCGAAACCTCGCCGGCGGGCCGGCGCAGGGCAGTGCGGACAATGCTTTCGGCGGCATCAGGAGTGCCGGTTCCCGGACCGTCTGTAAGGCCCCCTCCCCCTCCGGGGGGCGGGGGCCTTTCCGTTTCCGAGCCAGGCAGCCACCGGGAGACGACAGGGGGAGAGATCCAGGGGGGCAGAGTCCGGAAGAGTCCAGGTGGCGGCGCGACGGAAGAGAGGCCGGGAAGAGACCGCCTGGAGAGAGGCGGGATGAGAGCCTGGAGAGAGGCCGGGAAGTGACAGCCTGGAGAGAGGGGGGAAGATCAGGCCGGGATCGAGGCCAGGCAGGACCGGTCCGGGGATAGGGAGACCAGGAAGTGCCCGACGGGGCAGAGGCCAGAAAGAGACGTCCCGGCAAGTGAGGCGGAGATCGTGCCGGGAGTGGGGGGGGCGGCAAAACTTGGCAGGGAATGTGCCGGGATCGGACAGCCACGCCAGGAAACCCGTCATTGAAATGTGACAATTTTGCCGACAGTATATATTGGAATATTTCGAAGCAATATCACTTAAAAAAATATTTTTAAGATTGAAAATTCTCTAAACAATCAAAATTAGATCATTTTGTAAAGTCAGATCAGCTAATTTTTTGGCACATATTGTGCTTATGGCAGGTTGCACATCAGCCCATTTCAGCCAGGGCGTGCCACGTCCCCCCCATATGCCAGGTTTCCGGCATTGCAGCGGGGCCAGCCGACGCATTCGACTGCCGCTCCATCAATCAGAAACGCACTTCCTTCAGTCATAAGCCCCTTCAGCCAAAACCGTGGACGCGGCGGAACCACCCCGCCGGGCCGGACCGCACCAGGACACTGACACATGCGAGGACCATCCATTATAGAAAGGAAAAAGCGCTTCAACTTCCTGTCGTCGGCAGCCCCGGGGCCGAGCGGCTGGCTGAACTTCGACAGCGACGTCTGGCTTCCCTCTTCCCCTTCTCCGGCGTTCGCGATGCGCATTCACCCCTCCTTCGAAGCTGGCATCTGGTACAGCCCGAACCCGAAGGTCCCCGGCAAGCTCGTCCAGGGCTTCAGCCTGACCGACTCCGAATCGGAAAGCGCGGCTTACCTGGACATCGCCTGCCGCTCACTGGAGCAGGGCCAGCTTACGTGGCTCAGGACCGGCCACCGCGAGCTCCTGGACTGCCTGGGGAACGCTACCGCGGAGGCCTTCCGGGGTACCTTCGTGGGCGCGACGGAATTAGCCGCGAAGGGATGCCTGGCCGGAGACATGCGCTTCTCCGGCATGAACAGGGACAGGGTCAGGATCGAGTCCATCTTCGGCGTCATCCGCTCCTTCGTCGTGGAGGACAAGCACTATCTGTTCAGCTTCTTCTGCTACTATCCGGCACCGGTGGCGGCTGCCTGCGCCTACACCGCGCTGGACAACCCACTCTTCCGCGAGTACGGAAAGCCCTCGCTGGACTCGGTGACTTTCAAGCTCTGACGGCCCGCACGGAAAGACGGCGAACGGCGCTGCCGCTGGAGCCGGGCCGGACCCAGGAAGACACCTGGATCTGAGCAATTCACGCGAGCCTCCGGAAGGCGCATACCTCACGCCCCATCTCCTGCCCTGTCCGCCTCTCGGACAAACAGGAGCTGGGGTTTCCTGCGTTGGAGCCTTTCGCTCCGCAGGCAGGGAGGAGCCGCCATTTATCAAGCCTGGCTACGCCTCTCAAAAATCCAACGGACGGATGAGGCTGCCCCGAGACCGTCATCACAAGACCTGGGCAAGAGCAGGCCAAGGCCGAGGCCGGACCAAGGCCGGACCAAGGCCGGAGCGAGGCCGGACCAAGGCCGGAGCGAGGCCGGAACGAGGCCGGACCAAGGACGGAGCGAGGCCGGACCAAGGCCGGACCGAGGCCGGACCAAGGACGGACCCGGGCGGT
>JAISFP010000533.1 GCA_031263525.1 Deltaproteobacteria bacterium
GCCCGTGCGCCGGGCCCCCGGCCGCAGGACCGGCCGCTGGGAGCCCGGCACCTCCGGGCGGTCCTCGGGGGCCCTCCCGGAGGCCCGGCATGTCGCGGCGTCAGCAAAGTACGCCGCAACATGCTGGAAGTTTCGTATTAGGGCTCTCATCCTCCGAAAAGGGCTTCAACAGAGGCGCACCTGAACAGTTGCGGTTCGAGGATTTCACCCGCGTCCCCCCCAGGCTCGGCTGGATTTCCCACGACTGGGAGCGCAGGAGAGGATTCCGGTCAGGCGCTTGAAGGGAACGTGTGTTGGACAGATGGCGTTGTCCGGCCTTCGGACGCTCCGGCCCCAGGGCGCAGTCCGGCCCCCGGACGCTCCGGCCCCAGGGCGCAGTCCGGCCCTCGGACGCTCCGGCACCAGGGCGCAGTCCGGCCCTCGGACGCTCCGGCCCCAGTGCGCAGTCCGGCCTTCGGACGTTCCGGCCCCAGGGCGCAGTCCGGCCTTCGGACGTTCCGGCCCCAGGGCGCAGTCCGGCCCTCGGACGCACCGGCCCCAGGGAGCTGTCCGGCCCTGGGACGCACCGGCCCCAGGGCGCAGTCCTGCCGTCGGACGCACCGGCCCCAGGGCGCTGTCCGGCCCTCGGACGCACCGGCCCCAGGGCGCAGTCCTGCCCTCGGACGCACCGGCCCCAGGGCGCAGTCCGGCCCTCGGACGCACCGGCCCCAGGGAGCAGTCCTGCCCTCGGACGCACCGGCCCCAGGGAGCAGTCCGGCCCTCGGACGCACCGGCCCCAGGGAGCTGTCCGGCCCTGGGACGCACCGGCCCCAGGGCGCAGACCGGCCTTCGGACGTTCCGGCCCCAGGGCGCTGTCCGGCCTGCGGACTCTTCGTACCGAGGACGCAGTTCGGTTCTCCGCCGGTTTGATCGTGAGCCGGCCGGTATCCGGCCATGAACCGGGCTGTGCCGCCCGGGCCAGCTTTTGGGGGGAGGGGGGCCGGGACTGGAAAGGGGCCCCGGACCGCTCTCCGGGCCTCAGAACTTCACGGGCATTACGGGACGTTCGCCGGATCTGACCCTTTCCAGGAACTTTATGGCGAAGCGGTCGGTCATGCCGGCTATGAAGTCCTTCGCGGCCTCCTCCCTCGTGCGGGAGAGGTGTTTCAGGGGGATCTCCTCGAAAAGGGAGGCGTCGGTGGTGACGGCACCGTATATGGCCCGGACGGTCTCGGCTCCGGCGGCCATCTCGCTGGCTATCTCGGGGCAGCGGTAGACCTTCTCCAGCATGAAGGAGCGCAGGCTCTCCATGCTCTCCTCCATGGACGGGGAGAAGGCGAAGCGGGGCCCGTCCGCGAGGACCCTGGTGGAGTCCAGCAGATCGTTTACCATGGCGTCCTCGCGGCTCTCGGGGCTCTCTCCGAAGGCGGCGAGGATGGAGACGGGGATGTCGGAAATCTTCAGGAGTCCCGCCTCGATGGCGTCGTCCATGTCGTGGGCCAGGTAGGCAATGATGTCGGCGACCCGGACCGCCTGCCCCTCGAAGGTGGCGGGTCTCTCGCGGCCGCGGGCGAAGACGGGCCCCAGGCCCTTGGAATGCTTGAGTATGGCGTCCCTCACGTCGTCTGTGAGGTTCAGGCCCTTCCCGCCCCAGGCCAGGAGGTCCACTATGCGGAGGCTCTGCGCCTGGTGGCGGAACCCGCCGGGGACAACGGAGTCCAGCGCCTTCTCGCCTGCATGTCCGAAGGGGGCGTGGCCCAGGTCGTGGCCCATTGCCGCCGCCTCGGCCAGGTCCTCGTTCAGGGCCAGGGCGCGGGCGAGGGTGCGGGCGATCTGCGCGACTTCCAGCGTGTGGGTGAGCCTCGTCCTGCAGTGGTCGCAGGAGGCGGCGCCTATGGCCTGGGTCTTGTGGGCGAGGCGGCGGAAAGCCCGCGTGTGGACTATGCGGTGGAGATCCTCGCGGTACGGGTTCCTGAGACCCGACCCCCGGGCCTCCTCGGCGACGGGGCGGGAGGCGGCGGAGCTTCTCGCGGCATAGGGCGCGAGGCCGGGGTGCTCGGGCAAGGACGCGCGGGCGGGGGAGGGGGTGCCGGAGCAGGTTCTGGCGGGGGCGGACGGCCTGGCCCTGGGCGGGTCTTGGGGCAAGAAGGTCACTCCGGGAGGGGCGTCGGGACGCGCGGCGCTGGGAGCCGGCGGGCGGCTACGCCAGCACCTCGGAAATCTTCTGCCGGAGCTCGGCCAGGTCGAAGCTCTTCACCACGTAGTGGTCCGCGGCTATCGACTTCATGTCGTCCTTGAAGGTGTCGTAGGCGGAGCACAGTATGACCGGCAGGTCGTAATACTTGTTCCTGATGTCCTGAAGCAGGTCCAGCCCGTTGTAGTCCACCATCTTGATGTCCAGGATGACGACGTGGGGCTTCTCGCGCTCTATGAGCTCCAGGAGCCCTTTCCCGTTCTCGGCCGTCACGACCTCGTAGCCGTCCTCCCCAAGCTCCTCGGAGTAAAGCATGCGGATGTGGGCCTCGTCGTCAACGACTAGTATCTTCTTGGTTGCCATGTCGGCACCTCCGTGATAGGGCTCTAGGCTCTCGCGGGAAAGGGAGTCTTGCGCAGTTCGGTCATCTTCATGGGCGAAATTATAGCACCCGGGCCTCCCGAAAGCCAGGCCGGGGACCCCGGCGGAAGGCCTCCGACCTGCCTGGAAGCTCGCCCGGAAGAGGAACCTCGGACGGGTGCCCGGCGGGGGGAGGAACCGGATGTCGGACGGGACCGCAGCTGGGGGCGGTCTTGTCAGACGGACGGACCTGCGACGGGGAGGTCAGGGATGACGGAAGGGACTGCGGCGGGGTGCGGTCCGGGATGTCGGTCGGAATTGCGGCGGGGGTGATCCGGGATGACGGGCGGGAGAGCTGTGTGAGGATCATGCGGGACGGGGAAGGACAGGGCCCGGATCGCAGGCCGGGCCGTGGACGGAAAGCCGGGAACTCCGGGGAGGAACGTCGGGGGGCTTGGCCGGCAGGCAGGGCTGACAGGAGGGGGCAGGGGGCGATTCTGCTGGCAGTCAGAAGCCGAAGGGTCGACCTATCAGGAGACGGTGCCTTCCTAAGGGGTGGGCCGGGCAGATCGAGCATCTCGGTGGGAGGCGCCGCGAAGCCGCCCGTCCGGTCAGTGGTGCGGCAGGCGTCCGAGGGTATCTGTTCAGGGGAGGCAAGGTTGTTAAGCCGGCCCTGCCCTCTGCACAAACAACAAGCGCTCTCATCCTCATGCAACTCTGCTCTCCGCGCTTTAGAGTCCCGCCGCCAGGTCTCCAGGGTACCAGTTGTCCAGCCCCAAAGTGCCTCCTGCCTCTAAGTCACCCTCCGCGAACGGAACCAATTGGGGTAGCTCGGCAGTCCCTGTCGTCAGAGGCACCTCTCTTCAAGTTCAGACCCTTCCTGAAGGCGTCCCTTCCGGCGCGGCTTTGTTTTTGATGATCGAAATGCCTGTGCCAGTGCGGCACAGGTTCGGTCTTCCAGGGAGGGTTCCGTCCGACTTCCGTCGGGTTCAGCCCGATTTCCACCCGGAGTTATGGGTTCGTGTTCCGGCTGTGCTCCTGGCTCCAATGTCTGCACGGAGGCAGGAAAGACAGGTGCCGAAGACGATTTGATGCTAACATGCCCTTACAGGTCGGCAGGTACGCTGTCGGGGCTGAACACGCGTTGCGTCCTGCGGACGGTCGCCCCGGCAGGTTCACGGGTACTTTGCGGCGCGCGTCGCAGGCACTGTGAGACCCGCCTGCGGACCAGTTCATGACTCATGTCCGCACAAGGCATTGGGCAAGGCCCATGCGATGGCGGCGAACGTTTGCAAGGGCGTGGGAAGCTGGCAGGCTTCCGGGATAACTTTAAAGCGAAGATGTCATGGACAACAACCTTGAGATGTTTAAGTGGTTCGTTGACATAATCGTTGTCATTTTCATGGGGGGGATATCTTATTTCTCAAATACCTGTCCAAATCGCTGAAAAGCGAGTTGAAAGACGTAAAAACCGGCATTGATGAGCTAAAAACCAGCATTGCTTAGGTAAAAGCTGATGCAGAAGCCAACTTTGGTGAGGTAAAAGCTGATGCAAAAGCCAACTTTGCTGAGGTAAAAGCTGATGCAAAAGCCAACTTTGCCGAGGTAAAAGCCAGCATTGCTAAGGTTGCTGACAAGTTGGACGCATTGACGGAGACTGTTTCTATCATGAAGGTGGACATCGGACAGTTGCAGGGTTCCGTCTACGCGCCTTTTGTCCGCGCCTCGGTTCGTCGGCGGGCGCGGACTCCGGTCGTTCCAGGAGAGAGGCACCCCGGCCAGGACACCCTGGATGGATCCAAGGAGAAGCCGCTGTCCGAGTAGCCGCCACGGCGGCTGGTCCGGCACCTTCCGTGATTCTCCCGCCTCGCCATTTCCGGTTCCTTTGGACCCGGCAGGCCATTCTGAACTGCCCTGCGGGAGACGCGATGCCGGACACGGGCGAACCCGTTTGTTTCGTCTGATGCGCACGACGCTCATGCCGAGGACGGAAGCTCCGGCTCGGGGCATCGGCTCCTGCCGCTTCTTTATAGCCTGCGGTCGCGCATCCCTATTTTCTCCTTTCCCCCGCCCGGCATGCCCGGGCTCCTGACATTCTGAACTTGCTGAGCCGCCGGGCCGGGCGCCTTTCATGAAGACCTGAAACGCTGGACCGTGCCCCGGAAGGTCAGCCCTCATTGCCCCCGAATGGAAGGCGGTCCGGAGGAACCACGTCCGCAAGCAGCGTTCCCGAATGTCGACCCGGGGGATCTGTGACCGCAAGGCCCGTGTCCGAGTGGCTGCCCGGCGAGGCCGAGATCACAAGGACACGCACGATCGGCGGCCCGGAGAAGGCGCCTGGGGAAGGCCGGCCGGGAACGTCGGCCAGGCCAAGGCGGCTTCTGCGGGCAAGCCTCAAACGGCACTCAGAGCCACGCTTTCGAAAGCCCCGGGGTCCGCTCTCGGGGATTCTTGGGCCTGCCCTAACGGGTCTCACGGCTCCTCGGTGAGCACCGTGCCGGCGTCCGCAGGGACATGCCCTCCCCCAAGAGAGGAGGCACCCCTCGGAGGCAGTCCCGGGGGCGGGGCGAAAGCCCCGGGCCGGGGGAAGTCCGGCCCTCATGCCCAGGCCACGGCGACGCCCCGGCGTTCGGACGTGAGATCGGGCCCGACGGACGCGAAGGGAGAGCCACGCCCTCCGAGAGGCCCTGACATAGCCTGATCCGGGGAGGAGCCAGGCGTCAGAAGCTGAGCCCGAGCAGGCACCGGCCGTCATGTCAAAGCTGACGGACGGGTGCCTTCAAAGACATGACTCACAACTGGCTGGGCACCCGGTCCTTTCAGTCGCGGAACTTCGTGCCCTGTCCGACAGAGTAATGGACGGAATCTTGGCTGCTGGAATTCACACAACTTGCCCATTCATGCTGGAGCCGGCGTGAGGCGGACGCCCTCCTGCTCATGAAACGCCGCCTTGCCAGGCACGGGCCAGGGTTTGGCGTTCTAGCGGAAACTCTGCCCTGGCCGGCGCGAAGGGAAAGCCGCGCCGGTTTGGCGACCCCGACATGGCCTGAATCGAAAATCCGGACATCTAAACCGGAACAGGAGCCAGCCGTCATGTCAAGGCCGAAGGACACGTGCCTTCAGGGCAAGACCCAGAACTGCGGGGGAGACCGCTCCCCTCAAGACCCGAATCTTCCAGCCCAGACGTGTATCGGTTTGGCCTAAATCTTGCTAAGGAGAAACCGCTGAACTGACTTCGAACATGAAGGACGAGGCGTGAGGCGGATGCTCTCCAGATTCAGAAATTTCACTACAGTTTACCTGAAAATCCGAAGTCATGCCCTACCCGTGAACAGATACGTCCGAGGCTCAGGACAGCACGGTCTCCCAGACCCCGGGTTCCAGGGCACGGAACCGGTCGTCACGGCTGGGAAGCGGGGTCCGGAAGGACGAGTCCGAAGGCGAGGACGGATCGAAGCGGTGCCGGACTGCCGAAAAGGAGCGGGGGGGAGCGTCGGGGAGGGTCGGCGATGAAGCCGGAGATCCGCCCGGCTGTCCGAAGCCTCAAAGGGCAACATGGCAGGAAACGCTGCCAGTCAAGGGCAGGGCCTCGGGCAGGGACGGATTTTCTGAAGCCCCTGCGGGACAGGGGGTTCAGGGCATATCGGATCCCCCCGGTCGCAGGCGCGGCGGAGCCGGACGTCCGGGACGTGCCGTGGAAGGAGGCTTCCACGGAGTTCCGGGCAGGTCAGGGGGGCAGTCCGGGATCGGGACAGTGCCCTCGCCGGGCCAGGGGTTTCCGGTTGAGAGTCCGCCTCGCCGGTAGGGGCTCACTTCGCGGAGTCCGCCTCCAGCGTCACCGGCGTCTCGGCACCTCTGAATTTGGCAGCTCCGGCGGGTCCGTCACAGCCTCAAGCGGCTCCGGGGCATCAGAGCTGTCAGGCGCGGCAGCACCGGCGGGTCCGGCACAGCCTCAAGCGGCTCCGGGGCAGAGCTGTCAGGCGCGGCAGCTCCGGCGGGTCCGGCACAGCCTCAAGCGGCTCCGGGGCATCAGAGCTGTCAGGCGCGGCAGCTCCGGCGGGTCAGGCCCGGACTTCCGAGGCTCCGGGGCATCAGAGCTGTCAGGCACGGAAGCTCCGGCGGGTCAGGCCCGGAATCCCGAGGCACCGGTGCAAAAGTCCTGTCAGTAGCAGAAGGCCTTGCGGATACGGCATGTCCTGCTGGTCAGGCTGAATCCTGGGGTTCTGGGTCTCCGGACGGCCCCGGGTCTCCATTTCGGAGGAGGCCGCCCTCCTCCGGCTGGGTGTCCTCGCCGCCGCCCAGGAGCGCCTCCCGGAGGATCTCTATCTGCTCGTCAATCTTTTCCGAGGCGCAGATCCGCCTCCTGTAGGCGGCGGCATGTCTCAGTTCCCTGATGTACCAGGACAGGACCGACCGGAGGACGAAGACCGCCCTCCTCCCGCGTTCCTCCTCCAGGAGCCGGGCGTGGAGGCAGGCCGTCTCGAAGATCTTTTCCCGGCCCGTCTCGGGCGGGGGCTCCCCTCGCCAGAGGGCCAGGCACTCGGCGAAGAGCCAGGGCCGGCCCCGGGTCGCCCGGCCCAGCATGACGGCGGCGGCCCCGGACTCGCGGAGGCGCCTCAGGGCCAGTTCCGGGGAGTCTATGTCGCCGGATCCGATGACCGGCACGGGGAGGGAGGCGGCCAGGCGCTTCACCATCCACCATTCGGCCCTCCCCCCGAAGGCCTGGGTCGCCCAGCGCGGGTGCAAGGTGACGGCCCGGATCCCCAGATCCGCGAGTCTCGGGGCCAGCTCGAAGACCAGGGGATCGTCCCGGTCTCCCGGAGCGAAGCCCGGCCTGGTCTTGACCGTGACGGGCACCCCGGCGGCCCCGACTGCGGCCTCGGCTATCCGGAGGCACATGTCGGGGTCTTTCAGGAGCGCGGCCCCGTGGCCGCTCCTCACCACCTTGCGGCTGGGGCAGGCGAAGTTCAGGTCTATCATGTCCGCGCCCAGCTCGGAGGCGCAGAACCGCGCGGAGTCCGCGAACTCCTGGGGCACCTTCCCGAAAAGCTGGACGCAGAATGGGGCCTTGCCTGTCTGGAAAGGATCGGGCCTCACCATCTCGCGGGTGTGCCTGCCCTTGCGGGCCAGCGCCGCCGCGCTCGCGAGCTCGCTCGTGGTCATGGCGGCCCCTTCGGCCACGCAGAGCCGCCTGTAGGGACGGTCGGCCACCCCCGCCATGGGGGCCAGGGTGAAGGGGCTCGAGAGCCTCGTGCCGCCTATGACGGGTCCGGATAGGGCGATGGTGGTCCCGCCGGGACCGGGATCTCCCGGCAGGCTGCTGGCCTCGGGGGTGCCCGCAAGGGCTGCGGCGAGGGAGTCTCCAGGTGCTTCCTGGCCTCCGGACGGGCCCAGCTCGACGCGGGGGGGCATGGGCACCAGTCCGGTCTCCCCGGCCTTTCCGGTCTCCCTGGCCTTTTCGTCCTCCCCGGCTTTTCCGGCCTCCCCGGTCTTTCCGGTTTCCCCGGCTTCCTCGGCTTTTCCGGTCTCCCCGGTTTCCCCGGCTGCCTCGGCTTTTCCGGACTCCCCGGTTTCCCCGGCTGCCTCGGCTTTTCCGGCCTCCCCGGCGTTTCCGGTTTCCCAGGCCTTTCCGGCCTCCCCGGCCTTTCCGGTCTCCCGGGCTTTTCCGGCTTCTCCGGCCTCTTCGGCTTCCCCGGCCATTTCGGTCTCGCCGGCCTCTTCGGCTTCCCCGGCTATTTCGGTCTCGCCGGCCTCTCCTCCGGAAGCGTCCGGGGGGTCAGGAACCGGCTGACAGCGCCCCGTAACCGGGGACTCCGGGCTTTCCGGGACGGCGGGCTCCCCTGGGCGGGGGGCGGTCCCGGAGGCCGGGACGGGCGGGTCAGTGAATGACAACCGTGTGGTCCTTGGTGAGATCCAGGACGGAGGTCCTGAAGACCAGGTTGCCCGTGCCGCGGAATGCCCAGGCGGCGCCCTCCTGCTGCTCGAGGAGCTCCAGCCTGTTGGAGCGGTCGTAGGGCCAGCCGTCGAGGGTGGCGGTGCCGGGGTTGCCGATGCCCATGAACTCCAGGACGAAGCGCCGCTTGGGCACGGCGCCCGCGGCATGCCCCTTGCGGGCCTTCACGGTGAAATGGAACTCGGGGCGGCCCTCGGCGCCGGGAAGCGTACGGAGCTCCAGATCGGTGGTCATGACCTCCTGGCGGTAGATCCACGCCTCGGACTGCCCGTCGTCCTCGTAGAGGGTGAACGTGGTTTCCGCGGGGCCGGGGAAGATCTTGACGCCGAGCTCCTCGGTGTCCGGCCGGGAGGGGATCCTCGTTGGGACTATGGCCCCCTCGCGGAGCAGGATCGGCGGCATCAGGTAGCCGGAGACCTTGCCGGGGCGGGATATCTCCGAGCCTTCCGCCTGGTCCAGCACCTCGCCGGCGAAGTAGTCGAACCAGCGGCCGGCTGGCACGTAGACGCGCGCGGTCTCGGGATCGTCTCCGGGGGCGCCGGATCCCGCGCCCACGAGGATCCAGGGCCCCATCATGAACTCCGTCGCCCTGACCCGGGTGCCGGGATCGCCCTGGAAGGCGTAGAGGAGCGGCGCCGTGAGGGGATCGCCCAGGCGGGTGCTCAAGTGCGCCAGCGAGTAGTGGTAGGGTTCCAGCTCGGACTTGAACTCGATCAGCTGCTTCGCCCAGGGCTCGTCTATGAGCACGTCGGGCAGGAGCAGGGGCAGGTTCAGGAGAATGTTCCTGGCCCCCCAGCTCTCGTACATGCTTCGCCAGGGCCCGGACGGGGACCAGCGGGCCAGGTACTGGGTGACGTCTGTCGTGTAGTAGTCGATGCCGGAGAGGGCCGACTGGGACCTGGCCTGTCCGGGCGAGGCGGGGGCTATCAGGGACGGGTCGGCGGCGTATACGCCCGCCCCGTGCCGGCCCATGCCTCCCATGCCGGCGCGGACCATCATGAAGTTGCGCATGGGCATGTTCGAGAGAAACTGCGGGTACTGGCGGGCGCCCAGGACGAAGCCCTCCATCCACTTCAGCGAGTAGCGGTTGGCCCAGGCGTACTGGGAGTGGGTCTCGGGATCGGATACCCCCCTGTACCAGCTGAGAGGCGACGCCGTCTCGGGCTCGCCCCCGGCGAAGAAGAAGATCCTGGCGCCCTTCCCGTAGCTCGCCGTCCGGCTGAGGCTGTGCCAGTAGGTAGCGGCGCCGGGGTCGGTGTAGTCCACGAGCGCCGAGGGCTGGCCCTCGAAGTCCACTATCGCCGGCCTGCCTTCCGACCGGTACTCGCGGACGAGGAAGCCCCTCCGGCGCATGTCCTCGTAGAAGGGCGAGCTCACCGGCACGTAGGGGGTCTCGGGGGCCATGAGCGGGGTGTTGGCCTTTGCGGCGTCGTCGTAGGGGAGGAGCGACGGGCTTTGCCTGAAGAGCCCGCCTATCATGGGGAGCAGGGGGAAGCGGGTCTTCCAGCCGCGTATGACCACCGACGCGCTCGAGGCCGGCTCGCCCCGCGTGTCCACTATCCACGGGGCGAAGATGGAGCGGGGCGGAAGCGGGGGGCGGCCCACGAGGCCCATGAAGGCGCGGCGGACCGCGGGCAGGTCCTCCCCGGTGATGACGAAGAACGAGAGCGACCTGTCGGGGTTCAGGGGGCCAGCCAGGCTGACCGTCCAGGGGGAGGCGGAGAAGTCCCACACCAGCGGCCTCGTCTCGTTCATGAAGAAGGCCGCCGTCTCCGTGCCGTCACCCAGGAAGTAGCACACGGGTATCTGGAGGCTCCCAAGCGCCCCGAACTCCGACGCCTGGAGCCTGGGCCCGTGGGGGCCGGTGGGCATGACGGTCTTCCCGAGGAGGTTCATCCCCTCGGCGAGGGGGTTCAGCTGGGCGCCCAGCCCCGCCGCGAAGGTGTAGCCCTCGCGGTGGAAGACCACCCCCGCGAGCCTCCCGTCCGGGCTGTAGGGGGACACGGTGAAGACCGTGCGCATGTTGTCGGACTCCCGGTAGATCCTCAGTTCCGGCCTGCCCTCGAACGTCGTGACCGGGAACGGCTCGGTCTGCTCCTTAGAGACCAGCCTCTGCGGGTCCTTCAGCATGGGGGAGATGAGTATGCTCTTGGGCGGCGAGGAATGCTTTTCCGGGGCCTGCTCGAAAATCTGGAAGTACCACAGCCCCGGGCCCAGCCGCTCCTGGGTGAGGGTGTAGGGCCCGAATTCCTGGACGAACGGCACGGCCGCGGCCACCTGCGGGAGAGCGAGCGCCAGGGCCGCGACGAGTCCGAGCGCGGCCAGGAAGGCGCCGGCCCGGCAGCCTGCGGAGCCGCGGTTCCCTCCGCCTGCGGAGCGGGGGATCCTGCCGACGGCGCGGCCGCAGTTCCTGTCATTTGCGAGACTGCCGTTCATGCCGACGGCGGTGCCGCCGGCCGGGCCGCTGTTCCGGCTGCCGGCCGGGCCGCCGTTCATGCCGCCGGCGGGGCGGCAGGCCGGGCCGCTGTTCATGCCGCCGGACGGGCTGTCGGCACGGGCGCAGTTCAGGACGCAGGCCAGACCCGAGCGCCCGGACGGCGGGGACGCCGCCGGGCGCTCGGGGAATGAAGAGGCCGCGGCAGGGGACGGGCCCCGGCCGCGGCTTTCCGGGCGATGCAAGGTGGGGGAGGTCATGGCTGCGGGCGGTCTCAGCCGTCCTGCTCCTCGGGCTGGTCGTGCTGGTCGGGGGAGACGTAGGACACGGGCCCCGGGTCCAGTTCCGCGGGCTTCTTGGGCTCGTAGGGCTCGAAGGTCGCGAAGAGCTCGGTCAGGTCGATCATCTTGTTGGCGGAGGAGCGGAGGTCGGAGGAGAGGGTCTGGGGGGCCGAGGCCACCTCGACCCGGATGCCCTCCCGACGGATGGTGAGCGCCAGGTGCGCGAAGTCCGAGTCCCCGGTGACCAGCGTCACGACGTCCGGGCGGATCCGGAGGGTGAGGTCGACGGCGTCGATGGCCATGATGACGTCCACGTTGGCCTTGAAGTCCGGGGGGGGCTGGTAGCCGCCGACCTCCCTGGGGGTGCGGGCGGCCTGGTCCTTCTGCGCGTACCAGTCGTCCCTGTGCTGGCTGCGGGGCGAGTTGTAGGTCTTCAGCTGCCCCTCCTTGGTGTAGACCAGGAATCCCATGCTCTTGAGGTAGTGCGCGTAGCGGAGCCTGGACTCCTTGCGCTTGGCGTCGGGCGGGATGCCGACGTAGACGACCATCTCGACCAGCTGCCTGGGAGTCCCCCCGTAGTTGACCAGATAGTCGCGGAACTTCGCCCAGTCGAAGCTCTTGTTGAAGTTCCTGGAGGCGGCCCTCGTGACGTTGGCCTCGTCCACGAAGACCAGGAGGCGCTGTTGCTTTGCCATAAGGAGTGCTCTTTCTTGTCTCGCGCGGGCCCGAGGGGAAGCCGGGTCAGGCGGTAAGCCGAATGTCCCGGCGCGGGGCCGCGCCTGAGTTAGGGTTCGGATTGTTTCCGGCTCGGGGCCGGCTTCTCGATAGGACTTTATAAAGGTGAAGGGGCCGGGAGGCCCGCCGGCGGGAAAGATCCGCCCCGGAGCGAGAACGCGGGCTCCCGGTCATGGAAGACGCCTCGGGAAGGGGAGCTTCGGGAGGGGCATGGTCTGAACAAAAACGTGAAAGGCGTTCGGGGGGCGGGGTCAGCCGCCGCCCTGGGGGGACGAGAAAGGGGGGGACTCCCGCAGAGCTGCATATCGTCTGGGGAAATCTGCCGGGCGCGGCGGATGATCCGAGGGAATCTGCCGGCCGGGTCCATTGTTCCGGAGGGAACTGCGGGGCGGGGTCAGTAAAGCAGGGGAATCAGCGGGCAGGGCCCGCGATTCTGGGGAATCGGCGAGAGGAGGCCCGCGATTCGGGGGAGACGGCAGGGCAGGGGCCCGAGATCGGCATGAATCCGCAGGGTCGGAGCCCGTGATCCGGAGGAATCCTCAGGCAGGCCCGCGATGCGGGGGAAATGGCTGGGCAGGGGCCAGCGATCCGGGGGAATCAGCGGGATGGGGCCCGTGATCCGGGTGAATCCGCAGGGTAGGGGCCCGCGATTCGTGGGAATCGGCGGGAGGGGGCCACCGATTCGGGGAGAATCTTCGGGTAGGGGGCCCGTGATTCGGGGGAATCAGCGGGATGGGGCCCTTGATTCAGGGGAATCCGCTGGGCAGGGGCCATGAGCCTGGGAATTCGTAAGCCGGAGGCTTTGATACCTGGAATCTGCGGGGCACCGAGCATGATCCGGGCAAAATAACGGGGCGAGGCGTTCCGGCGCAGGAACATAGTTGATGACGCCGGGTGCCGTTCTGCGGAGACGGGGGGATCCGGGGGGTGCGGGCTCTGGTTTGAGGCTTGGAATGGCGAGTTTCTGTCAACAGGAAGCGTCCTGCGGAGGCTCCGGAGGATCCGCAGGCCCGGGGCAGAGCGGAGGCTCCGGCGGCCCGGTGGCAGAGAGCCGGGACATTGGAAGTGCTGGCGGCCAGAATGCACAGAGCGGAAACCGGGGAAGGCGGCTCTGTCCTGCAGGCGGGGACAGAGGGAAGCCTTCAAATAAAGACGTCGCTCCCGGACAGGAGGTCCTGGGCAGCCAGCCGGTGAAGCGGCGAAATCTTAACAGGAAAGTCGCGCCGGCGCTAGAGAAGCCGCCGGAATTGGCAGAGGCTCCCTGCGACAGGTGCAGGCCAAAGACTCCTCGGCGCGTGACGGCAGGAGCGGGGGCCGGAGCCGCAAGGAACGCAGTCCTGCAAGGGCAGGGGGCCGCGCACACGGGCTCTGGCCAGGGAAAAATGGCCGGGAACCCCGGTACCGGCGGGGGAAAGGTTCCTGGCGTCCTACCGCCCGCCGGCAGGGGGGGGAGCCCAGGCGCAGGTCAGGGGAAAGTGGCCGGAAGCTCAGGAGCGGGGCTGTAGACAGGGGCTGGAAGCTCAGGTGCAGGGCAGTTGACAAGGGCCGGGAGTCCAGGCGCAGGTCAGGGGAAAGGGACCGGGAGTCCGGGCGCAGGCAGGGGAAAGGGGCCGGGAGTCCGGGCGCAGGTCAGGAGAAAGGGGCCGGGAGCCCCGGCAACTGCAGACATGGGGCCGGGCAGCAAGGCGCGGGGAGGTCCGGCTCACGTGCGAAGGGGAGGGTGACTGGATCCCCGACCGAAAGGAGGGCCCGAGCCTCTCAGCCCCTCCTGTTGTACTCGGCCGCGGCCCTGGACATCTCCCTCTTGCTGTCGGCCTCCCTGATGGAGTGGCGCTTGTCGTGGAGCTTCTTGCCCTTGGCCAGGGCGAGCTCCACCTTGGCCTTGCCGTTCTTGAAGTACATCCTGAGGGGGATGATGCTCTGGCCCTTGACAGAGGTCTTGCCCTCCAGGCGCTTTATCTCCTTGGAGTGCAGGAGGAGCTTCCGCTTGCGAAGGGGGTCGTGGTTCCCGAAGAAGGCCTGGGTGTAGGGGCTTATGTGGGCTCCTATCAGCCACGCCTCGCCGTGCTGGGTCTTGGCGTAGGCGTCCAGGAGGTTCGCCTTGCCCATGCGCAGGCTCTTGACCTCGGTCCCGGCCAGCACGAGGCCGGCCTCGAACCTTTCCCCGAGCTCGTACTCGAAGGAGGCCTTCTTGTTACGGCAGATTGCCGACTCCTTGACTTTCTCTCTCGCCGACATGGCGTACACCCTGGTTCGGAAAGGCCGGTCAGTGTCGCGCCCGGCAGGCCTCGGGCCGGGTGCGGCGGGGCCGGGACGGCCCCAGGTGGGCTCGGGAAAGGCCCGAAGGCCATCGGCCATAATACATTGGTCGCGGATAATGATCAACGTTTGCCCGAGACTCCGGAACCCGTCCGGAATCGCGACTGCAGGCAAGACCTTGCAGCGGCTCAGGGTTCCGTGGGATCCGCAGGATCGAAGAGGCGGGGGCGGGGCCGGCGGACTGGGGAATCGAGGGTTCGGAGAGGGGGGACGGGGCCGGCGGACTGGTGAAGCGAGGGTTCGGAGAGGGGTCGGCACCGGTAGCCAGGGTAAGCGGGTGTTCGGTGAGGAGGGGCGGGTCTGCCGGCCTTGGGAAGCGCGGGTTAGGAGAGGGAGACTGCACCGGCAGCCAGGGTAAGCACGGGTTAGGAGAGGGGGACTGCACCGGTAGCCAGGGTAAGCGCGGGGTAGGAGAGGTGGACGGCACCGGTAGCCAGGGTAAGCGCGGGGCAGGAGAGGTGGACGGCGCCGGTAGCCAGGGGGAGCGCGTGTTCGGAGAGGCGGGGACAGGTCCGGGGGTCAGGGTAAGCGCGGGTTCGGAGAGGAAGGGCGGGCCGGCGTTCCGTGGAAGCGCTCCGAGGCCCTTTCGGTGCCAAGTGGCAGGGGGGTTGCCCCCCCTCGACGGACGCGGGTCCAGGTGTCGGCCCTCCGGATCCGTCCCTATTGAAAAACCGGGGGCGTTGGGTTAATATCATCTTTCCGCCGGGATCTTCCGGGGATCCTTCAGGGTCTTCCGGGAACCCTCGGACATGCGGGGATGTAGCTCAGTTGGGAGAGCGCGGCGTTCGCAATGCTGAGGCCAGGGGTTCAAGTCCCCTCATCTCCACCATTATCAAAGTCTTAACAAGACCATAAGAGCCTGAAAGCCTTTTAAAACAAGGCTTTCGGGCTTTTTCTTTGGTGAGCCCAAGTCCTTGGAAGTCCGCCTGATACCGTTGACAACCGGAAGGTTTTACGGTAACAACTGCCAAGGCAGAGGCGGTAGCTTAAAAGCGGTGGAGGTACCGTAAAGGTCCTGAAAGACCTGGAAATCAAGAACTTCAAGCCGTAACTGTTCAGGTGCCCCTCTATTGAGGACCTTTTCGGAGGACGAGAGCCCTAATGAGGAACCCAAAAGTTGAAGAGTCAACTATGGATGCTTCATGTGGAGGGGAAGAGTCTCGGAGGAGGGCATTTTGGTTGGGAAGATCCTTCTAATGTTAACTTCAGCTTTTGTTTTGATCTCAATTCCCTTCCAGTGCAGCCCTCCTAAACTTCCAGGCCCTCAGCCTTCCAGCCCCGCCCGCCTGTCGCCGGGGCCCTGGAACACGCCATGCCTACCACCTCTGCGCCCCCGCGCCGCTCGGCGGCCCTGAAGCCCCACCCGGACCTGACCCTCCGGAATTCCCGAGTCTTCCGGGGCATCCCGGCCCTTCCAGCGCGGCCCTTCGCGGGGCGGTCCCCGGCCGCCGCACTCCTGACCCTGTTGCTTGTCCTGTGCCTCCTCGCCGCCGCCCCTCCGGCTGGGGCCTGGAACGACACCGGGCGGGGCGTCGAGGGCTCCGCTGATTCCCAGGACGCGGGGGACGCTCAGGTGCCCGTGCGCCTGAAGATAGGCCTCCTTCCGGTGGAGGACACCGTCCTTTTGATCGCGGCGGCCGAACGCGGGTTTTTCGTTCAGAAGGGGCTCCAGGTTGAGCTCGTCAATTTCCAGAGCGCCCTTGACAAGGACGCCGCGGCCATTGCCGGCACCCTGGACGGGCACTTCTGCGAGATAATCTCCGTCATGGTGCAGCAGGCCTCGGGCAGGAATTTCAAGGTGGCGGCGGTAACATCCGCCACATCCCCCTACAGGAGGATGTTCGGGCTGGTGACGTCACCCGCCTCGGCCGGGCTGGATCTCTCAGGGATGCGGGGGAAGACCCTCCTCACCGCCCGGCAGACCATCACCGACTTCCTGGCGGACGTGTTCTGGAGGGCCGGGGGCCTCCCGGAGAACTTCATGGAGCGCCGGGACATCAAGAAGATCCCCGTGCGCATGCAGCTCCTGATGTCCAGCCAGGCCGACGCGGCCCTGGTGCCCGAGCCCATGCTGAGCGTTGCTGAGACGGCCGGGGGGAAGGTGCTCATGGACGACCGCGAGATCCCCGACATGCCCCTGGCGGTGGTGGCCCTGGACGGGAGGCTCCCGCCCAGGGTCTTCACGGCCTTCAGGGAGGCTCTGGCCCTCTCCGTCGACTGGGTGAACGCCGAGCCGGGGGAGGCTAAGGGGCTCATGACGGCCAGGGGCCTGATCCCGCCGGAGCTGGCGGGGACCTACCGCCTGCCCGCTTTCGACCCGGCGACGATCCCCTCCGGGCTCCCTGACGTGAAGCTCTACGGCGAGTACGTGCGCTACCTCCAGCGTCTGGGCGTGCTTGCGGGCGGCCCCGATGGGGGGGGCTCGGGGCTGCCCGTGCCGGCCTACTCCGACGTGGTGCCGGCCTCGGGCGGGCGGTAGCCGCGGGTGGGCGCTTCCATCACGGCGGGAGGGCTCTCCCGGTCCTACGGTCGGGCGGAGGTCCTCCGGGACATAACGTTTTCCGTGCCTGCCGGTGGATCTCTTGCCGTGTGCGGGGCGTCCGGGAGCGGCAAAACCACGCTGTTAAACGTCCTGGCGGGGCTGGTCCCCTCCGGCGGCTACAGGGGCGAGGTCTCGACCTGCCCGTCAGCGGCTTCCAGGGCCTACCTGATGCAGGACTGCGCCCTGTTCCCCTGGAAGACAGTGGCCGCGAATCTGGAGCTCCCCCTGTCGCTCACGGGAGTCCCCCGAGCCGAGCGGCGCCGCAGGGCCCTGGAGTCTCTCGCGGAACTGGGCCTGGACCGCCTTGCCGGGCGCTACCCCCACGAGATCTCCGGCGGCGAGCGCCAGAGGGCGGCGCTCCTGCGGGCGCTGGCCACTGGAGCAGAGGTGGTGCTCATGGACGAGCCCTTCTCCGCGCTGGACGCCATCGCCAGGGAGAGGCTCCAGGACTCTGTGGACGCCCTCTTCGCGAGGCGGGGGCTCACCTCCGTCGTGGCCACCCACAGCATAGAGGAGGCAGTGCGCCTGGGCGACACAATCATGGTGCTGGGCGGGAGGCCTGCGGCCGTCCGAGCCCGTTTCGAGAACCCCGGTCGCCGTGGGTCCGGCTTCAGGGCCTCGGAGGCCTTCTTCCGTCTGACGACCGGGATCCGTCGGGCACTGGAGGAGGCATGAGCGGTACGGGCGGGACAGGAGAGGGAGGCGGTCCTGACGGAAGGGCCGCTCACGGGAGGGGGCTGGACGGAAGCTGTGCTCCCGAGAGAGGGGCGGACGAAGGGGGCGCAGCCGACAGAGGCCAGGACGCAGGCTTTGCTCCCGAGAGAGGGCCGGACGGAGGGGGCGCAGCCGACAGAGGCCTGGACGCAGGCTTTGCTCCCGAGAGAGTGCCGGACGAAGGGGGTTTGTCCGGGAGAGGGCCGGTGGGAGGCTTTGCTCCTGAGAGAGCGTCGGAAGAAGGGGGAGCGGCCGGGAGATGGCCGGGCGGAGGGGGTGTGTCCGGGAGAGGGCCGGAGGAAGGCTCTGCTCCCGAGAGAGAGCTTGACGAAAGGGGCGCGCTCTTGAGAGAGCCGGACGAAGGGGGCGCGTCCGGGAGAGGTCCGGACGGAGTCTTTGCTCCTGAGAGAGGGACCGACGGAGTGGGCGTGTCCGGGAGAGGGCCGGGGGGAGGCTTTGCTTCTGAGAGAGCGTCGGAAGAAGGGGGCGCGGCCGGAAGATGGCCGGACGGAGGTTTTGCTCCCGTGAGAGAGCCTGACAGGGGGTGTGCATCCGGGAGAGGTCCGGACGGAGCTTTCGCTCCCGTCAGAGAGGCGGGCAGAGGGGGTGCATCCGGGAGAGGTCCGGACGGAGGCGGCACGACCGGGACAGAGTTGCCTTGGGGCTATTTTTCCGGTCGGAAGTCGGACGGACGTCTAGTGAACGGGCCCAATCCGGATGCCGGAGATTCGCCCGGGAGGGCCGGGCTCGAGAAAGACTCGGGCGTCAGAGACTCGTCAGAGAAAGACGTTGCCGAGAAAGACTCGGACGGGCGAGGCGATGCAGGAGGTGGCGGACTGTCCGGCTCAGAAGTGCAGGGCTCGGCCTACGGCCTTTCGGGCTACGGGGATGACGTTCCGGGCCAGGGCGCAGAGAGCGGCCCTTCCCCGGACGTTCTGCCGGCTGGCCGCCGCAGGCGATCCTCGGCCCTGCGGCGGGCCGCGGGCTACGCCTGGGCAGTCATTTTCATTGTCGCGGCCTGGCAGGCGCTGAGCGTGGCGCTGGGACACCTGGTCCTTCCGCGGCCCTGGTCGGTCTTCCAGAACTTCGCGGGCCAGCTCGGGAACCCGGCGTTCCAGGGGCATGCACTGGCCTCCGTGAAGCGGCTGGCGCTGGGGCTGGCGGCGGGCTTCGCGATCGCGTTCCCCCTGGGCGTGGCCATGGGCCGGAGCTCCCGGCTGGACGCCGTCATGGCGCCGGTCATGTTCCTCACCTACCCCGTGCCCAAGGTGCTCTTCCTCCCGGCGCTACTGGTCGTCTTCGGTCTGGGGGAGGCTCCGAAGACCGTGCTTGTCGCGCTCGTCACCGGTTACCAGATCCTGGTCGTCACCCGAGACGCCGTGAGGGGGATGGATCCCCGCTGGGAGGCGTCCTTCGCCACCTTCTGGCCTGCCGGGAAGGCCGCCCAGAGGGCGAGACGCGAGATCGCGCTGTGGCGCCACGTGACGGTCCCCTGCGCCCTGCCCGCGGCCATGACGGCCCTGAGGCTCGCCGCGGGGACGGCCGTGTCCGTGCTCTTCATAGCCGAGTCGTTCGCCACCGACCGGGGTCTGGGGCTGATGATCGTGGACGCCTGGGGGGCCATGGATCTGCCGCGCATGTGGAGCGGCATCCTGGCCATGGGGCTCCTGGGGGCCGCCTTCTTCGAGGCGGCATACGTCCTGGAGCGCCTGCTGTGCCCGGCCTCTGCCAGGAAGGGCGCCTGAGCCTGGAGCCGGCCGGCGGGCGTCGGGGCGGCCGGCGTAATGACTCCGACTGCCGGGCAGTCCGGTGACGCCGAGCACGGAGAGGAGACGTCAGCGGTGAACTGGGCTATATGCGTATCTGTTCACGGACGAAAGTGGGGGAACTTACATCGGGCATCGGCTGGCTTCCTCAGGGTAAAGGGCTGCCTTCTTCCAGGGGTAGGGCGGCCACCCTCCCAGTCTGGCAGCCTTGCTCCGGGCTCTTGGCGGCTTTCCTCTCGAAAAATTGACGCCTTCCCCCTGGTCCCTGACGACCGCCCTCACTGACCCTGGCATACTTCCGCCTGGCCTCTGGCAGGGGCCATCCCTGACACTGGACTCCTTCCGCCTGGCCAGCGGTGTTCTTCCTCTGGGACCAATGCGGTAGCGAGATGGCTTGGCATGGTATTTGCTAAAAGTGATTATCTTGATATGAATTGTCCTGCACGCCAGTCATGTTGGCGTTGCCATGCCCTGAAACGCCATGTTATCTGTGTTTTCCTAAGAGCTCTCAAATTACAGCTGACTTGAAGTTCAGGCGCTTGCATCGTCATAAAAAATATTATTGAATAAATATGCTGTTTCGGATAAAATATAATGTTTTGCCTTTCTTCTGAGGTTGATGTCATAGCTAACAAGAGGCGAACTTGATTTTAACCACAAATGTCGCGCAGAGGGATCGTGGAAATGAAAAAATTATTTACAAACGATCTGTCTTTTAGGCAAATAATACAGGGCAATTATCTCTACGCCGACAAGACTGGGTATATTTACGATATCCTCAATGGTGACCCTACCAGCTTTTGTTTCCTGTCCCGCCCAAGGCGTTTCGGCAAGACGCTCTTGCTTAACACTTTTGTGGAGCTGTTTAAGGGAGATCGCGAGCTTTTCAGGGGGCTGCTGATAGATCAGAGAGGCTACAAGTTCGAGAGGCACCCGGTCCTGTACTTTAACATGGCCTATTCACTTGTCTCTTCCAAGGAAGACCTTGTAGCAAGAATAACGGGAAGCCTGCTTAAGATGGCAAGGAAAGAGGGAGTTGAATTTGTTGAAGATTCCTACGGCGAGATGTTGGGGGAGCTTCTTGAGGGCATCTGCGACAAGTATGGAGCCCTCGCGGTGATACTGGTAGACGAGTACGACGCCCCCCTGACCAGACATATAATTGAAAAAGATATTTCCGTGGGCATAAGGGAAGTGATGCGTGATTTTTACATTGCCTTGAAAACATATAGTCAGTACGTTCGCCTAGCCTTCGTAACGGGTATCACCAGGTTCGCCATGACTGAACTGGACTCAGGACCTAACAACTTCAATGACATTTCACTTGTTCCAAAATTTGGCGGAATCTGCGGCTTCACTAAAACCGAGATGAGAACACTTTTTAATGACAGATTTCCGGATACTCTTGCAGCCTTGAAAGGCAGCGGTAAAATCCCGGATACAGCCAGTATCGATGATTTGAAGAAGATGATTGAGGATTATTACGATGGCTACAATTGGCTCGGGGAAGAAAATGTCTTAAACCCATACTCACTGCTCCGATTTTTCTCATCGAATGAATTCAACTCATATTGGCCGTTGACCGGGCAACCATCACATCTGTCAGCGCTTGTCAGGAAAAATCCACTCGACTTCATCCTGCCTAACCTTGACGCCTATCCGTCAGTTGAAACCCGGAAAGCAGAACTCATTAGGCTTAAGCCAGTCCCCGTTCTGTTTCATAGCGGTTATTTGACTATAGATAAGCCAGTTATCATAGAAGAGGTCGAAAAAGGTCAAGTTGTCAAAAAGAGTGGGTATTCCTTCAAAATTCCCAACACGGAAGTGAGACAGGATTTCGAGTATGACCTTTTCATTAATGCTTTTGACCCGTCAGATAATTTTTTTGGAGATTTTAAGAAAGAATTGCCAGATGCCTTGCTTAAGAGCGACTCCAAAAAAACTGCTGTTCTGTTGCATAACCTTCTTTCAGCAATTTCTTTTGAACAGCACGAACCTAACGAAAAGCATTACCATGCCGTAATGCAGGCCGCATTTATCGCCACTGGGCTTGAAGTCCTTGGTCAGACGCCCTCAAGCTCAGACGGGACGTCTGACATGAGCGTATTTTATAATGACATTCGTTTTGTGATGGAGGTTAAATACTGCAAAGCAAGCAAGAAAGACGCTGATGACAAAGGCAAGTCCGATAAGGATCTCGAAGTGGCTCTTGATGCAGCTGTCGAACAGGTCAGGTCGAAAGATTATGTGGCACCTTTCAGAGTGGCCGGAAAGAAGATTTCGGGAGTTGCCATTGCAGTTCGCGGGCGTAACGAGGTAGCGGTTCGCTTCTTTGAGCCCTAAGAGCCGAACAGATGTATTGCGCTCAGGTGTGGAATCGAAATATTACCCGTTTAATTAAATGTCGGAATTTTGGCTGCCAGCCTATGGGTGGAAAGACTGGGAAACAACCCAGCCCTGCTATCTCCTCGTCATGGTTCGCTCAAAAACATGGAAGAAGATTCCGACATTTAATTAAACGGGTAATAATTCGCGATCGCATTCAAGGTAATAATATTCGATCGCGTAAAAGTTGGTCTAACTCAGCAGGAAGGCTCTCAATCTCTCGGACGAAGCCCGGACTGGTACCAGTGTAGCCGTTCACAGACGAGATAGCAGGGGGACTTTTCCGGGCTCAGATTAGCCTTGTTTCGAAGCCAAGTGAGCTCTTCCGTGCCGGGTCTCCTTCCCCCTTGACCAGGGTCTCCTTCCCCCTTGACCAGAGTTTCCTTTGTTCCGATTATGAGTCCAACAAATATCCATCAAGGTAATATTACGCTTCCGGATAAATATTACCCGTAAAATTAAATGTCGGAAATTTGGCTATCAGCCTATGGGTGGAAAGATTGTGAAACCAACCAGCTCTGGCATGTCCTCGCTATGATTCGGTCTCTAAAGATGGAAGAAGATTCCGACATTTAATTAAACGGGTAATATTAGAAAATGTTGAAATCTTTTCCCACATTATGGAAGCGAGTCATGGCAAAGAGATGCCATATCTGGGGTCTTGCACTGATTTCTCACCCCTGGAACGATAGTCAAAATTATAACATTTAACCGAACTCGTAATATTACCCTTTCACTTAAATATGAACGAATAGCGGGGCACAGGACCTTAGGCAAAGCTTGTGTCTTACCCTCTATAGCTTGTGTATCATTATTTTAAAGATGGATCATGCGGGTATGAGAGGCCGGCAGGCGTTAGCAACTAAAGCCGGTCGGCTTCGCCAGCTAGCCTCCCCATTCGTTCATATTTACGTGAGAGAGTAATATTAAGATGCATAGTCTTGAGATTTCTAGGGATTAAATGATGTAATTGGAGTAATTCTTTGGGCAGACCAATCGATGGAGTAAAATCTGAACAGGCAATCATCGTAGCCGTGTATTGCTACCGTGCAGGCTATGGTCTTCAGGCAGCTTTTGTAAAACGGCCGGACATATTTTTTTGTAACTATCAGAGAGAAAGCCTCGGCCAAGAGAAATTCCAGGATTTCCTTAGCGTCGTTATGCATCTCCTGGAATGCTGGCAACTTTGTATCAGGAGGTGGAAGCACCTTAGGTTTAGGAGATGCGGTTAATATATTTCCCTTTTTATACTTGATTTCTGTCACTATTAAAGTATTGGATGGGGACGTATAGACAATGTCGCACCGGCCACTGCCAAGTATCTGTTCTGGTCGAGCACGCGGCTTTCTGATGTTGAGAAGACAGATTAGCAGATTCCGAAAAGTTGTTTCGTTAAGATCTTTCAAGGTTGAATCAATTTGACCAAGGAATGAAGAAAAAATTCGTGCGCATTCGTTGGCATCCAGAGAGTTGAAGGAGTCGACGAAAGAGGAATATGTTTGTTTTATGCTTCCGTCAAAGCCCGGGAAAGGAGATTTCATTTTTACGAAGTCTTGAATTAGCGTAAAAAATATTTCATTGTTTGGGCATTTGAGTTTGAATGTCATACCTTCAGACTCTTCGGATTCTTCGATATTTTTAAATTTTTTGGACTTTTTTCCTATATCGACACCACCGGGTTGAGGCATGTCAGTTATTTTGTCATTATGAATCTTCCCGTCAATAGTCAGGTATCCAGTCTGGAAAAGCAAAGATTCAACTTGAATGTCATTTATGTCTGAGATAGAACCAACGGTTTCTTTAAAAGTTAGATTATTTGAAAGAATTTTGAAATAAATTTCAGCCATATGTTTGAATTCATATGCAGCTAATGAAGTTCCAGAATTGTACCAATAATAATCGAAACGTTGATATTTCAAACATTTTACTACAGAAAATGGGTTATAAACTGTGGTGTCCTTATTCCACCATGTGTAGCCATCATACCAATATTTTAAGCGTTCGATAAAATAATCTGCATCGGAATCTTCAGGAAAAACCCCAACTTTTTTCAAGCGAGATAGAGCTGAAAGTATATGAGAAGAAAAATTTAATATAATTTCATCTTCTGTGAAACCGCATATGGTGGAATAATTAGGATCAAAAGATATGTCAATAATATTATTTAAGCCTGAAAATATAGAAAGTTGAGAAAATTTTGAGACGCCAGTTATGAATGTCAAACGCAACTTATTATCACAATTTTTTATAGAACTATAGAAACCGTGTAACATTTTTCGAATTTTGTTAAGTTTTGTAGAATTGTTGAGATTTCCCAAAAGGGGGAAATCGTATTCATCAATGAGAAGCACGACATTAAAACGATCCCCGGACATTTCTGGAGTCCTACCGCTCATTTCGGCAATGGGATGTTTGGACGATACTGCTTCAATAATTTTTTCAATGGAAGCGATGTGTCGAACAGGTTTGATGTCGAGGCAGTGGTGGCTAACAATTTGGTTAAGCTTTTCCAAAAACCATTGCCTGAAAGCATTCGGTTCGGAAGGGAAACCGCCAAAGGAGAGACGGATGACCGGGTATTTTTCCCAGGAGTAGCCAGAATCGTCTTTGCCAATCGCCATGTTGGAAAAAAGTTTCCTGCTTCCGTTTGCTATGTTCTGAATAGTGTCAAGCAGGAGTGTCTTGCCGAACCTTCTTGGCCTGGCCAGGAAATACGTGGAATCAGAGGAGTCGAATAGATCGTGTATAAGGGCTGTCTTATCGACGACTACAGCGTTCCTGGCAATGAATTTGGAGAGAACTGCAGAATCGGTCACCAAATCCTTAGGAGCCTGTTCAGTATTCCGCGTGTTGCTGTCTACAGCCAAAGCTGATTCCTCCCGAGCAGATTTGCGAAGTTCAAGGCATGCAAATCATTAACATCCTTATTTTACCGTATTGCTGTTGTCTTGTCAATTCTGTTTTGGGTGTGTGCTCGCAGGTGTCAAAATCATCTGACTGACTCCAAGAGGATGTAACACATTCTCGGCACGATCTACGGGTGAAGATAGCCATGACGGACAAAAAAGCCAAACTCAAAGCGCGAAAGGACGTCCGCGCGAATGCGGTAAGGGTAAGGTGGGGGCATCCCCCGGCATCTGGCCTTCTCCTGACGTGACCATGCCGAAAGCCATCCTGCACCCGGTCAACTCCTCCAGTGAACCGGCACTCCGAAGATTAACGAACTCGGACGAGGGCCTGGCTTTAACCCCGCGGCACACTTGCTGCTCCAACGAGTGCCCAGGCGACCGGCAACCGTCGTCGTCCCTGCCTCTCCAGAACACCGTCGCCGTCACTGCCCCTCCCGAACACACGTCCAGCTCCATCCACGGGACAGGACCTGGCCTCAGTCACCGGGCATGGTTACCGGCAAACGCCTTCACGCGGGAAGGCATTCATCAGAGGTTACATTCTATTCTAACATAAACCCACATATGGCACCTTCTTTCTGCAATTCGGGTTCCCGTCTGCCGTGTCTCACCTCGGGGGCTGGCGGCTTCATTCCAGCTCCGGTCCTGAATCCCCTCCACAATCTCGCCGGGCGCATCCGCCTGCCCGACTTCCCTAGACCCTCATGCGGCTCCTGCGGCACCCCTGCCCATGAAAGCCACGCCACGCAACACAGTTGCATGTCGCGGCATCCTCAGCATCGGGTCCCCGGAAACTCTTTCATGAAAACCGCCCGGCAGACCGTCACCCACTTCATGATGAACGTGTTCATGAGGGCAGGAGACCTCCCGGCGGGCTTCGTGGAGCGACGGGAGAACAGGAATGTTCCCGTGCGCTTGCAGGTCCTGATGTCCCCAGCCAGGCCGACACGGCCCTGGTGCCCGAGCCCATGCTGAGCGTGGCGGAGACGGCCGTGGGGAAGGTGCTCATGGACGACCGCGAGCTCCCCCTGGCCGCGGGGCTCCTGAGGGCCGACTTCTTCGAGACACAATACCTTATGGAGTGCTTAATATGCCATAAGGCTACCAAAAATAGGGCCAGAGTCGAGAGCCGGTATGGGGGCGTCCGGCGTCATGACTCCGGCTGCCGGACAGTCCGGTGTGTCCGGTGAGTCCGCCGACGCCGTGCGCAGGGGCAGGAAGTCAGCCGTTGCCGGGGCCGAGGGGTTATCCGCTGAGTACCGGCACAGTGGAGGGAAAGTCGGTAGTGACCGGGGCCGTCCGGACGCGTCAGTTTCCGGTAAGACTTCGGCAAGTTCCGGCTGGCGCTCTCTCGGCCTGGGAGCTTCTGCGAAACTGGCAACTGGAATGCCTCGTGTCTTCATTTTTCGGCAGTAGATTATTTCAGATTGACAATTTAACAATTTGGCAATATTAGTATGATCTCCAATTATAATTCAAATTGTAAAGTGAGTTTTTGTGTTATTACGCTTCCGGATAAATATTAGAAAATGTTGAAATCTTTTCTCACATTATGGGAGCAAGTCATGGCAAAGAGATACCAGATCTGGGGTATTGCAGTGATTTCTCACCCCTGGAGCGACAGTCAAAATTATAACATTTAACCGGACTCGAAATAGAATGATAGTTATACTTGAAAGGGGCCTCTGTCAGCGTTTTTCTTTCACATTCAATTTATGGGAGACTGCATATGACTGAGGCCGATTGGACCGTACGAGATGGGGGGACATCCTGCAGCACACATGGAACCACGCGTTCAAATAGTCGCTGTCGGGACATCCGGCAGATGAGGTGTTGACACAGTGATTTTGTCTAAGAGATGTTATACTATTAAAATATAATATATGCCATAAAAATTAGGCAGTATTATACAAAAATATATTTTTCAAATTTATTTAATATATTTGAGATAAAATTGCTAATGTTTAAAGTAAAGGACATATACGAATATATTGAAAATGAACATTAATTTTGTGTTCGTTCAAACATGAGAACTTGGCGTTGTTTAGGCATGTCAACATAGAAAATAGCCCTGTGCATTTTGATTTGACTATTAGAAGGATATTGGCTAGACTAATTATTGTAAGCTCGTTAACTCCAGACAATCAGGCGTCCGGTCATCTTTGAGCCTTTCCATCCCCCAATCACCTTATCGGGAACATCTCGTTGATCTTGATGCTCCCGTCTCCCGGTTGCCAGTGCCATAGCCTGCATCTCTGCCTTCGGAAAAGAATCCGACGCTGATTTCCCGTTTAGACGCGGGCCCCGGCGCGGCGCATGCACGGAACCTGGAGTTCTCCGCGACGATCCGGTCCGCATCAGGAGGAAGCAGGACATGTCGAGCTCATCTGGACCCCAAGTCGCGCCTTCGGGAGCGTCATCCTGGTTCCGGAGCCTCTCCCGTCCCAAGATAGCCGTCGCCGCCGCCGCGGTTGCGGTCGCCATCTTGGCCATGGTCGCGGCTTACGTGGCCTATGGCGGCACTCCGGTGATGATAGGCGGAGAGATGTACCGGCACCGCATCATCGCCAAGGCCGAGAAAAGGCGCCAGATTCTGGAAGATCTGGGAAACAGGACCCGCGAGAGCCTGACCGGGGCGGCGAGCCGGTCCGGAGGCGCGGACATTTACGCTCTGGCCGGCATCTATGCCGAATTCAGCAAAGCCTCTTCCCCTTTTGGGCCTGACGCGCTATTGGAAAAATACCGTAAGTATTACCGTCAGGTGCCTAAAAAGTACCTGAACCTTACCGAAGCCGAATTCATGTCCATGGCGACTCCAAGGTTCACGATTGCGATAGACGGGAAGAATTACCGCGCCGACATCATCCAGGCGCTGTCGACAGCGACCGAGAAGCTTGACTCCGAGATAGGGACGTACCGGGACAGGGTCTCGCAGGCATTTCAGCCTTCGGGAGGGGCGGACATCTTCGTGATCGAGCGGGCGCTGAGGCTGATCCCGCGCGATGATGTCTCCCGAACCCGCGCTCTCGCCCGTATCCTGGAGGAATATCTCGACGATTCGACCGTTCCCAAGACCGTTCTGCTCACGCTTGCCGATACGGATTTCTCGCGCCTGACTGGCAGGACGATGGTGGTGTCGGTCGGCGGGAGGAACTACCTGCCGGACGTCATCTACGAGGCCGCGGAAATCCGCAGGTCGGTGGACGCCGCGGGCGATCCCTTCCGCCAGGCCATTCTTGAGGATATCGACCGGAACGCTGCGGCTTTTAAGGCTAACGTCGAACGCTACCTCGACTGGTACTTCGGGCTGACAACGAAGTCCCTCCGAAAGATATTCAGTGACGCGCAGCAGGTTCCTCCCTACCTCGTCGCGGAAACGGAAAAATTGTTTTCCCGGGGGGTCGACTTTTCCGCGCACGACGAGATTGCCGCCAGGTACCTGGCTGATTACATGAACGTGGCAGGGAACTACACGCCGGTCTCGCTTCTCGCAAGGCACGCTGTCACGTCCGCGGAGACGCCAGTAGCCATCCTGACGCTGTCCCAGGACAATTTCGACAGTCTTGCCGCCTCGCCCCGGCACCCGGTCATGGCGCTTCTCGGGGGCGGATCGGCTGTGAACATGCCCGGCAGGAATACGGGACAGATGCCGGGCGCCGCGGCAAGCGTAGGGCAGCTCAAGAGGGTCGTTGGAAACGGCATGCCCGGAAGACGCCTGTCGCCCCACCTGCATCAGACGAAAACCTACAAGACCGCGTCACTGAGACTGGTGGAGCTCGCCGCTCACAGCGCCGTCCGCAACGTTGGCAACGCCGTGCTCCAGGGAGCCAAGGAAGGGTTCCTCGAGGGTGCCGAGGAGCTGGACCCCAAGGAAGCCCTGGCGGGAACGCTCCTGGGAGCGGGGATGGGCCTGGTGGGTGGCCTCTGGACCGAGTTCGGGACCGAGCACAAGCTGGAAAATCCGGTGTCGCGCGAAGAGTTCCGCCAGGTTCTGCTGAGCTCGATCCAGGAATGGCGCATCGAGTCGAGACGTCTCCTGGCGAACACCGCCGTCGCCACGAGCGCCTGTCAGATGACGGAAAATGTCGGTTTTGACCGTCTCAGGGCGATCATGTCTGAACTGGGGGCACGCGCGGAGTTCGTGCCGGAGACTGAAAAGGAGTGGGCATACGCCGTCTGGACTGCCGATTTCGGAAAGGGAACCGTTGTCTTTCTGACGAAAGAGCAAGCCCTCAGCCTGAACTTCACCGCCAGCGGAAACGGTGCCACGGTCAAGGACGCTGGCACCTGGAACAGCAAAAACCTTCACTTCCGAACATATCTCAACTCTGAAGGAAACCGCGTTTTCGCGAGCGACTTCTTCATGAATGGCGGGGTCTGTGAGGAGCGCGTCGAGATCTGGATTAAAAGCTGTCTTGATTCCCTGAGGATCCTTGACACACACGTCTGAATGACCGATCGGGTTCCGGATGGGCATGTCGCGCTCGATACCGGCGGCATCACCAGGCCTATTCAGCGCGCATTTTGGAGGATATCGCGATGAACGCACCTTTCCTCACCCGACAGGTTCTCGTGACGCTGGCCGTCACGGCACTGGCCCTGCTCGCTTCCTCGCCCCTGTCCGCCTCGCCCTGCCAGGCGGTACAGAGGGTTGACGCTCCCTGGCTCGAATCCGTCATGATTTCCATGGGGATAGACGTAAAGGAGTATCCCGGCAGTCCCAACGGCATCGCGTGGGGCATCAACAATTCCTACGTCGGCATCTTCTATCTGTACAACGACGGCGGGACTGTCCTTTTTTACAGGGACTTCCAGGGTTCGAAAGCCACGGAGCAGGATGTCCACGACTGGACCGTCAAACACCGTGCCCGCTCCTTTATAAACGACAAGGGAGTGCCGGTGCTAGAGACTGAGCTTGACCTGGCAGGAGGCGTCTGCGTCAGAAGGGTAGTGGAATTCATCAAGTCATGCCAAGGGCTACAGACCCAGTGGGCAAACGATTTAGGCAAGAAAGTCGTGACACCCAAGAAGACAAGAACGGCTGCATCCAAGAAAAAAAGAGCGGCTGCCCCCAAGAGGAAGAGAAGAAGGTGAACTGGCGGTCAGGTAAGCATCTCCTGTACCCTTGCTGCATGTGACAGAACGGCGGTGTCCATGAGTTTACGTAGGCCAGACGAAGCTCCTGAATTTGTGCCTGACAGAAGCTGGTTGGCTGAGGCCCGAAGCTTCCAGATTGAAGTCGGCGGATCTGGCGTTCGAAAGCAAGCTTCGGAACTGTCCCCCTGTCGTTATGGCATGTCTCTGATACCTGAGTTGTCCGGAGCTATCCTTTTCATTCTCCATTTTGCCTTCAGAGTGACTCGCTTACTGGGAAAATTGCGTCGTGCCTTCCCGCTCGCCTTATGTTTGAAGCCCTAAATGCTCTCCGGAGCTTCGCTTTGAACAGCTCAGCCTAACGCATGCGTCAGGTCTTTTATTTCAGCGGAACTATGTCAGTGACGTCGTTTAGTCCCCTTTTTATTGTTCCAGTTGTCGAGTAAACATTTCGCCACGATCGAAAATGTTATTCCGATGCAAAAGGAGTCGGGGTTCAATTATACCTTGAGCGACTCTAGCATTAAGTCACTTTGTGATTTAGTATCGTCTAATTGTGATTTAGTATCGTCTAAATCTGCAAGAATCCTTCCGGCTTCAGTTTTCGCTCGGAGAATACTTGAAGCCTTATTTTTCACATTAGTAACGGTTGCGGCGGGAGCGTTATCATCTAAGGGTGCCGGATCCGCCTGAATGACCTGTCCCACATACAGGGTACCGTCCTTCTCAGGAGGAGACGGGATCCCGGAGGGTGCCCAGGAGCTAGTGGAAGCTGACCTTGATTTGGACTTCTGGGCGTGCAGAGGGGCGGCATTGGTGGCAAAGAAAAGGAAGAGAATGGCCGCAAGGACCAACGGAGGAAAGCGCCGGAGGAGAAAGGTGACTGGATAAGCCATGGCTGGGCTCCTTGGGTTCCGAACATCGTTTGTGTTGAAACTCACTGGATGTTCAGTATTGAAAATTATATCACATCGTATTTTAAAAGTAACCTATTACGAGTTCGGTTAAATGTTATAATTTGGACTATCGTTCCAGGGGTGAGAAATCAGTGTAAGGCCCCAGATCTGGTATCGCTTTGCCATGGCTCGCTCCCATAATGTGGGAAAGGCTTTCAACATTTTCTAATATTTATCCGGAAGCGTAATATTAGGTTCCAGTCTCCCCGTCCTCCTGTGAAAAGTTGTTCCCCCTCCTCACCAAGCCCCTGTCCGTCTTCCGCCTATTCACCCTGCCCCTGTCCGTCCTCCCCCTCCTCACCCTGCCCCTGTCCGTCCTCCCCCTCCTCACCCTGCCCCGGTCAGTCCTCCCCCTCCTCACCTGGCCCCTGTCCGTCCATCCCCT
>JAISFP010000535.1 GCA_031263525.1 Deltaproteobacteria bacterium
CGCCGCCCCTGACGCTGGGCGATGCCGCCCCAGGACACGCAGGGGCAAGAGCCGCCGCCCCTGACGCTGGGCGAGGCCGCCCCAGGACACGCAGGGGCAAAGGGCCGCCCCTGACGCCGCAGGCCGGGAAGCCTGCGGCTCCGTGCGGCGCGGAGAGGTCAGGCGGCTATGGGCAAGGGCTTCCTACTTGGCCGTCGCCTCCACCAGCTGGTCGTAGGTGAGACCCGCGAGCTTCTCCACCTGGGCGTAGTCGCTCTTCACGGCCTCGGCCAGGATCTTGGCGGCTCCGGGCTCCATCTTGTAGAACATGACGAGGGCGCGCAGCTTGATGCGCTCCATCACCCCGGTCATGGAGTCGGCCACGTTGTCCAGGAAACGGTCCTTCTCGGGCTGGGTCATGACCCGGCCGTAGAGGGCCTCGGGCTGGACGTAGTCCACGGGGCCCACCTCCACCGGGTGGCGGGCGGCGGTGCCGGAGACGGGGATCTCCGGGTAGCTGAGGCGCATGGGGGGCGGCCCGCCCAGGCTGTTGGGCCAGTAGTTCGGGCCGCCGACGGGGGTGCCGGAAACCATGTAGCTGTCGCGCTCGTAGGTGGCGGCCCTGGTCCCCCTGGGCTGGTTAACTGGGATCTGGTGGTAGTTCGCGCCCAGGCGGTGGAGGTGGGTGTCGTGGTAGGAGAAGAGCCTGCCCTGGAGGAGCTTGTCCGGGGAGGGGCCTATGCCGGGCACGAAGCTCGAGGGGTTGAAGGCGCTCTGCTCGACGTCCTCGAAGTAGTTGCCCGGGTTGCGGTCGAGCTTGATGGTGCCCACGGGGACGAGCGGCGCGTCCGCGTGGGGCCAGACCTTGGTCACGTCGAAGGGGTCGAAGGGGAGCTTCGCCACCTGCTCGGGGGTGAGGATCTGGACGTTCACCGTCCAGGAGGGGCACTCCCCGGCCTCGATGGCCTCCCACAGGTCCCTCGTGGCGTGGTCGGGATCGTCCCCGGACATCTTCCTGGCCTCCTGGCGGGTGAGGTTCTTGATGCCCTGGTTGGTGGTGACGTGGTACTTGACCCAGAAGACCTCGTTCCTCGAGTTGTACCACATGTAGGCGTGGCTTCCGAAGCCGTGCATGCTCCGGAAGTTGGCGGGCACCCCCCTGTCGGAGAACAGTATCGCCACCTGGTGGAGGGACTCGGGGGTCAGGGACCAGAAGTCCCATTTGATGTTGTTGTCGTGGAGGTTGTTGTCGGGCCTCCTCTTCTGGGTGTGGATGAAGTCCGGGAACTTCATGGGGTCGCGGATGAAGAACACCGGGGTGTTGTTGCCCACGAGATCGTAGTTGCCCTCGGCGGTGTAGAACTTCATCGCGAAGCCCCTGGGGTCGCGGTCAGCGTCCGCGAAGCCCCTCTCGCCGCCCACGGTGGAGAAGCGCAGGAAGCACTCGGTCTGTTTCCCCGCCTTGTTGAACAGGTCCGCGCAGGTGTACTTCGACATGCACTCGTTCAGGGTGAAGGTCCCGAAGGCCCCCGCGCCCTTGGCATGCACCACCCTCTCGGGGATCCTCTCCCTCCCGAAGTGGGCGAGCTTCTCCAGGAGGACCACGTCCTGGAGGAGGATGGGGCCGCCCTTCCCCGCCGTCTGGGAGATGTTGTCCTCTATTATCGGCGCGCCGAAGGCCGTCGTCAGGTGCTTTTTGGAATCGTCGGGCATAGGCTCTGGCTCCTTGGCCGGATATGTTGGGGTTCATCGCGCCCTGCGTCAGGACGCGAGATGAAAATCGTCGGATTTCAAAAGCTCGGTCACGCTCAGCTCCGTTCATAATCGTTCCGGACAGCTCTGGCCTGAACTGAGCCGCCCCGGCCTGAAAGGAATGGAATAGAGCTGAAAAGAATTGACCTGCTTTTATTTGACCTAAGCTGAAGCGCTCTGGCCTGAAGAGAACTGCTCTGGCCTGAACAGAACTTATTAAACGTGAAATGATCTGAAATGGTATGATAATAAATGATTTAAAATAATATTATTTAAAACAATTTAGTTTGAAATGGTTTGGTCTGAAGTGGTTTTAAATGGCATGAAGAATTCTAATTTTTATTGAATATAACTGCCCTGAGCAACTGCTGATCAAACCAAATTGATTTTAATTAAAATTCATCGTGCTGAACTGCACTGATTATGAGCTGGGCTACATCGATTGAAAGTTAACTTACCCGACTTTAACTGCAACGACTTAAATTTAAACGATCTTAACTCATTTGAGCACAAGCTTCAGATAACGCTCCGTCTCGACGCCTGAGCATCATCCTTAGATTAATTTTAAGTGAAGTACATAAACTGAAATGTAATATCAGCCAATGAATTCATCATGCTTGTTATGGAATTAATCATGCTTGTTGCTGAAGGAATGGCGAATGAACTGGACAATGATAAATGATTAATGACGGTTCTGGGCATTGCCTTAAAGTCATAAGCAACTAAAAACATATAGAAAATTATAAATTATTCAAAAGAAAAAATTTTGAAAAATGAAAGACATTAAGGAAATCGCAAAAAATTATAGTTTATAAAACAAAGCAACAATCAAAGAAAAAATCTCACGAATCGATACATAAAACAAATGGAACATAATCATGATGCAATAATGACGAAGAGATTAATGCCGAATACAGCTGTATCCAAGGCAAAGTTCTGATACGGAACCTGCCTGGAAACGCGCAATGCGCGGCACCGGATCCCCTGGCGACGGTCGCTTCCCCGTACGGGGCCAGAAAGCCCGCGCATACGGGCCTCCCCCCCTGGGGTTCCGGTCTATTCGCCTCCCTGAAACGGACGGGAGGCACTTTTCTCGACAGCTGGGACGACCGCAGAAGGAGGTTCCAGGCCCTCCGGGGCATCGAGGTTCCGGCTACGATCCGGAGACAGTGTACCCCGGCAAAAGCATAAAATCAAAGGCAACGCCCTTTTGGCACCCTCCGTCACGATTGTTCACGTCTGCCGCATGACGCCAGGTTCCCGGTGCCCAGACGGAACCGAGGCATCCGTTCAAGGGCGGGAGGCCTGGCAGCCGTCAGATCCCGGCTCAGGCCCCGGAACGCCCCGCCCTCTCCAAATGGGCGGGCATCCCCGGAACCGGCCTCCCCGGCCAGGCAACAGGAGCTCCGGGATGCCCGAAAAGACGGCTTGTCTTTCACAGCATCTTGTGTTAGAAGTATTCAGATTTTGCCTGTGTTGTAGACATCGCGACACCTCCCTGCCGCCTGCCCCCCGCCCCCGCGAGCCGTGGCGCGGAGGGCGCTTTCCTGGCCCGGAACATCGCCCGGCGCCCAAGGAGACAAGCTTGCCGGACTGCGGCCCGACGCCCCCTCGCGAGGGGACAGCCCTCCTGCCGGGAGGGGAAGAGAGGTTCTTCCTGGTGGAGGCCGAGCTTCCGGAGGAGGCCAGGGCCCCCTTCGCGGGAAGGCTCATGTCGGGGAGGCCGGATCTGGATCCCTTCGACACAGGCAGGGGCGTGGGCATGATCCTGCGGGCTCTCCCTGGGGACGGCGCGGAGGAGCCGGGAGGGCTCACGCTGAGGTTCGTGACGGAGGAGCTCATGGCCCTCCGCAGGCCCGGGGTGCCTCTCCCGAGGCTCAGGATGGCCTGGCTCCGCCGCGGAGTGCCCGAGTCCTTCCTGGTAGGTTCTCGCCCGTTCCTCCTGGGCCCCCTGAAGGTCACCCCGGCAGGCACCGGCTGTCCTCACGAAGCTGCTGACGACGTGGCGGCTTCAGGAGCCGGGCCGGTGTCGCCGGCGTCAGAATCCCCCCCGGACCGAGGCGGGACCCACGAAGAGACTGGCTCCTGCCTGGACTGGAGCCAAAACGAGACGGCCCCTGACCTGGACGGAAACCGCGAAGAGACAGCCGCCGGCCTGGACGGGAGCGCCGGAGAGACAGCCGCCGGCCTGGACTGGAGCGCCGGAGAGACAGCCGCCGGCCTGGACGGAAGCCGCGGCGGGACGGCCCCCCGCCTGGCTGAACGCTCCCTGGAGACGGACCGAGCCCTGGCCGGGCCCCCCTGCGAAGCTGCACCCGGCCGGGACGAAAGACCCGGGGAGATTTCCGGCACGACCGGGGAACGGCATGGGGACCTGACAGAATCTGACTGGGCGGAGACTCCGGGAGCTCCTTCGGGACAGCCTGAAGACGGGACCGCCTCCGGCCCGGACCGACCCGGCAGGCCGTCCAGGACCTTCCCCTGGGCACGCGGGGCGCAGGAGCCGGCCTCCTTAAGGCTCCCGTCCGGCATGATCCTCTCGCCCAGAAGGCGGACGGAGCTGGCCCTCGCCATCTCCCTCATGGCCGAGTCGCTGAGCCCCGGCCCCGGGGCACCGGACACCAGGGGCCTCAGGACCCTCGTGGCCTCCGAGGGACCCGCCGTCCTGCCTCTCGCTGCCCTGAGGCTCGGGTCCGGGCCCGTCACCTTCCTGTGCTCTGGAACCGAGGCCCAGCTCTCGGAGACGGAGCTCTCCGAGATGAACGGCGAGGGGGGGCGGATAGGCACCCTTCCCGGACCTCTCGCCAAGTCGCTTAAACAGGGAGGCCCCCTCCAGGAGCGTTCCTTCGGGCTCGTGTGCTCGGCGCTCTCAGCACCGCTCCTGGCCAGGCACCTCACCCGGCTGGCGTCGCTCCTCGCCCCCCGGGGCAGGATAGTGGCCTCCGGCCTGGGGCTGGGGCCCCAGACAGCCGCGGTCCTGAAGGCCGCCTCCAGGGCCGGGCTCACGCTCACCTTCTCGGTCACGGGGGATGACGCCGCGGCAGTGTGCCTGGATCTCCCGCGCCCCCGCCGCGCCGTCTCCTGGGACTGGAAGCCCGGCGACTGGGCGGCGGAACTCTCGGAGGACGATCTCGCCGCCCTGGAGGAGCTGGAAGGAGCGGACGGGACCGCGGACCCAGGGGCCTTCGGCCTCCCCGCGCTCCCCGACGCCGCCGGCACCGAGGACGGGCCAGCCTACGAGGACCTGTTCGGGGATGACGACCTGACCGCTTCCGGCCCGGTGTCCGTGTCCGGAGAGGAAGAACGGACGGCAGAGGGACACGGATCGGGGGATTCAGCCGGAACCGGAGAGGATTCCCCGGACGTGTCCGGAGCCGATGCCCGAGACAGGTCCGGAGCCGACGCCCGAGACGGGTCCGGTGCCGGCGCCCGAGACGGGTCCGGAGCCGACGCCCGAGGCGGGTCCGGTGCCGGCGCCCGAGACGGGCCCGGAGCCGGGGCCCGAGACGGGTCCGGTGCCGGCGCCCGAGACGGGTCCGGTGCCGGCGCCCGAGACGGGTCCGGTGCCGGTGCCCGAGACGGGTCCGGTGCGAGGTACGAGGACTCCCGGGACCGGACAGGACAGCCTGGAACGACAGCCGATGCCACGACCCCGGAGGACTCGGCTCCTCCCAGACGCCGCAGGGGAAGGCCGCCCAAAGTCCGGACGGAGGGCGGGACCGGAGAAACCCCCGGCTCCCGTGCCGAGATCGCCCACGGAACCGGAGCCGAAGCCGTGTCCGGGGCAGGGGCCGCTTCAGAGGCAGATGCCGCGTCCGGGGCCGAAGCCGCGGCATGGGCGAATGCCAGGTCAGGCGAGAAGGCGGAAGACGCCCCTGACCGGGAAGCTCCGGGCTGGACGGCCCCAGGCACGGACCCGGCCGCTGAGGTTTCTTCGCCCCCCAAACGCCGCAGAGGAAGACCTCCCTTGGTCAGGACGGAGGGCGGGACCGGAGAACCGGACTCCCGTGCCGGAATCTCGTCCGGAACCGTGGACGAAGACCTCCGGGACCGGACCGCTCCCCGCGGGACGGCCCCGGTCGCTGAGGACGGGGATCCGCCCAAACGCCGCAGGGGAAGGCCGCCCAAAGTCCGGACGGAGGGCCATGACGCGGACGGGTCAAACCGGACAGGCGGGACCGGGGGCACCCAGAATCCGTCGCCCGCAGGGACTGGGAGACCCCGCGGCCGGCCCCGCAATCCCCTCCCCAGAATCCCCTCCGGCACAGGGCAGGCCCGGGACTGGGCCTCCCCAGCCGACGTCTCGGGAAAGGAGAACGGCTCGGGGGACGGCCACGGCTCAGAGGACGGGTCCAACTCAGGGAACGGGGACGGCCCCGGCTTCGGTCGCGTCTCAGGGGACGGCCCCCAGGACCGTGAGGGCCGTGACGGCAACCCCGAAACGGAGCCCCGGGACACCCCCGACCAGGATGATGCGGTCGGCTCAAGCCTGGCTGCCGACGGGTTCCTTGCCCTGGCGGACGGCCATGTCGGGGAGGACCCTGACGCATCCGGCGGGGAGCTGCCGACTTCGGGGGACGATCCTCCGGTGGACAGCCAGGACGGCCCGGCCGCTCAGGGGGACGGCCCTGACACTGGCATTGAGGACGACGGGGAGCTCCTCGCGTCCGGGGACGGAGGCTGGACGGCCGACGCGGACGGTCTAACGGAAGGCACCTGAAAGCCCGACCGCAAACCGGAAGGAGCCATAGGCCCGGGAGAGCCTGCTGAGCCCGGCTTCTGAGGCCTGGGGACCACGCCCCGTACAATGGGTACAGGGGCCCCGGGTGCCAGCCGTCCGGGGGCAGGTGAGCCGCCGTCCTGTAAGAACCGTTAACCTGCTTGTTCGCCCATGACAGCAAAAAGGCCCGGCCTTCAGGGGATTCGCACCCAATGAAGGCCGGGCCGACGTTTTTCCTGGCCGAAAGTTGAGCTGTCCCGCCCGTAGAGTCCCGCAACCCGTTCCGAACAGCGGAAAAGGCGGAGCTGACAGCCGGGGGGCACGGGAGCCGTATCCGGATCCGGCTCGATTCTGCTGCCCCGCCGAAGTCAGCTTCCCAGCATCTCCGTTATGAGCCCCAGCGCCCTCTGGGCGGGGGTCACCGCCGTCGGGAAGAGCCCGGGCTCACCGCCTGCCGGGGCCGCGGCCCCGGCAAGGCCCAGCCAGCCGCTCTCGACCTTGGAGATCTCGGGCATGAAGGGGGCGCTGTCCGGTGAGGTGACCAGGATCATAACCCCGGTCTTCAGCCCGAGCATCGCGAAGGACTCGGGATCCAGGCTCCCCCAGTCCGGGAAGCTTATGACGTTGAAGGCGCCCACGCTCTGGAAGCCCTCGGCCTCCGCCTGGCGGGGCTTCACGGTCACGAGCGTCACCTTGAGGCCTATCCTGCCGCCCAGGGCGGCCGCCTCGAAGGCCAGATCGTCGTCCCCGAACACGAAGAGCCTCCCCAGCCCGGCGTTCAGGGGCAGAAGGCTCCAGTCACCCTCCTCGTCCGGGAGGCTGGGGGGTATCCAGGGCCCCCTGGCGGCAAGCACATGGCGGGCCACCCTGAGGTCCCCCTCGCCCCTGGAAACGGCAATGGTCAGGAGCCACGCCGCCCAGGCTTCCTCCTGCCCCTCCAGGGCGTCCTGCCAGAAGGCCAGCGCCTTGGCCCCGGCCTGCTTTTCCAGGAGGAACCTCCTGCCGTCCCCGGCCACGGCCACCAGGGGCTCGCCGGGAAGCATCTCGCCTATGAACCTCTTGGCCCCCCTGAAGATGCCCGTGCCCCTCCAGTCGCCGGCAAGCACCGTGCCGGAGCCGTCCAGGACGGCAGCCCTCGCGTCCCTGCCGTTAAGCGTCTGGGCAAGGACGGGCTCGCCCCCCGCGGAGAGCTCGGTCACCAGGAAAGGAAGCCAGGACTTCACGTGATTCACCAGAGGTCAGCTGCATCAGGCCCCGGAAGGAGTATCCGGGGGCCGGCTACAAACATAGCAATTTTTATGCCCGGAAATAGCCCCTCGCGGCACGGCGGAAGGTTCCGGGGAGGCAGGGGCCCGCTCCACGGTCGGAACCGCGCCCCGGCACCGGGAGGAAGCCTGGACCCTGCCAGGTCCGAGGCCCGCCCCAGGGCAGGACATAAGCCGGGGAGCCCGCAGGGGAGGACATAAGCCGGGGAGCCCGCAGGGGAGGACATAAGCCGGGGAGCCCGCAGGGGAGGAGGCCCGCCCCAGGGCAGGACATAAGCCGTGAAGCCCGCAGTGACGGAGGCCCGGGCCGGGGCCGGACGTAAGCCGTGAAGCCCGCAGTGCCGGAGGCCCGGGCCGGGGCCGAAGGCAAGCCGGGAAGCCCGCAGTGACGGAGGCCCGGGCCGGGGCCGAAGGCAAGCCGGGAAGCCCGCAGGGGCGGAGGCCCGGGCCGGGGCCGGACGCCCGCAGGGACGGAGGCCAGGGCCGGGGCCGGACGCCCGCAGGGGCGGAGGCCAGGGCCGGGACCGGACGTAGGCCGGGAACCCCGCAGGGGCGGAGGCCAGGGCCGGGGGCGGAGGCCAGGGCCGGGGCCGGACGCAGGCCGGGAACTCCTCTGGGGCGGAGGCCAGGGCCGGGGCCGGACGCAAGCCGGACGCCCGCAGGGGCGGAGGCCAGGGCCGGGGCCGGACGTAGGCCGGGAACTCCGCTGGGGCGGAGGCCAGTACCGGGGACGGATGCAGGCCGGAAGCCCGCAGGGGCGGAGGCCGGTGCAAGGGGGAAGGGGTGACCCGCCGCCGGGCCTAGTCCTCGGCCTTCCAGAGCAGGGCGGCCTTGATGAAGCCGTCCAGGTTCCCGTCGAGGACCGCGTCCACGTTCCCGGACTCGAAGCTCGTGCGGTGGTCCTTTATCATGCGGTAGGGCTGGAGGACGTAGGACCGGATCTGGCTTCCCCAGGCAATGTCCTTCTTGTTGTCGTGGGTCTCCTTCAGTTCCTTGGCCCTCCTGTCCAGCTCGAGCTTGTAGAGGCGGCCCTTCAGGACGTTCATGGCCAGCTCCCTGTTGCGGTGCTGGCTCCTCTCGTTCTGGCACTGGACCACGATGCCGGTGGGCATGTGGGTGATCCTGATGGCGGAGCTGGTCTTGTTCACGTGCTGCCCGCCCGCCCCGCTGGAGCGGTATGTGTCCACGCGGATGTCCTTGTCGTTTATCTCCACCACTATGTCGTCGTCCACCTCGGGGGTGACCAGGACCGAGGCGAAGGAGGTGTGGCGGCGGCTCTGGGAGTCGAAGGGGGAGATCCTGACCAGGCGGTGGATGCCGGCCTCGGTCTGGAGGAGGCCGTAGGCGTAGGAGCCGTCGACGGTGAAGGTGACGGACTTCAGCCCGGCCTCCTCCCCGTCCAGCCTGTCGACTATCTTGGCCGTGAACCCCCTGCGGTCGCAGTAGCGCAGGTACATGCGGAGGAGCATCTCGGCCCAGTCCTGGGACTCCGTGCCCCCGGCCCCCGCGTGGATGTCCACTATGGCGCTGTTGCGGTCCACCGGCCCGGAGAGCGTCCTCCTGGCCTCGTAGAGCGCGAGCTCGTCCGTGAAGCTGTCCAGGCGCTTCTGGATGTCGTCGCACTGGGTCTCGTCCGACTCCTCAAGGGCGAGCTCAAGGAGGAGGGTGAGCTCGGAGGCGGAGTCCTCAAGGCGCTTCCAGTGACCCAGGCGCTCCTCAAGGCCGGTGCGCTCCTGGGCCGAGGCCTGGGCGCCCTTGGGGTCGTCCCAGAATCCCGGGGCCTGCATCCTGTCGTTAAGTTCCCCGAGCCTGGCGTTTAACGAGTCGAGGTCAAAGATACCCCCTGAGCACGGAGATGCGATCGTTGAACTCTTTCACTGCGGGCTTGAAGTCGGTAAGCATGGTTGACCTTTCTGGCGGCGGGGGGCACCGACCCCCTGTCGCGGGCTGGAGATCCGGCATCCACGTGACGCCGACGGCAATCGGGCTGGAGGGACCGCCCGTGACAGGCGGGAGAAAAAATGCACCGGAGGCGGGAAGATAGAGTGCGCCGGAGGCTGGCGGAAGAGTCCGCCGGAGGTGGGCGCAAGAGTACGCCGGAGGCGGGCGGAAGAGTACGCCGGAGGCGGGAAGAAGAGTCCGCCGGAGGCGGGCGGAAGAGTCCGCCGGAGGCGGGCGAAAGAGTCCGCCGGAGGCAGGCGGCTGGTCACGGGACGCCGGCGCCTACTCGGAGGGTCGCAAGGATTAGGAAGCCACCCGGCGGCCTCAGGACGCCAGGACATCGGGCTTCCCCAGAGGACGCCGGGGATAGCGCGAGGAGGTCGCAGGCTGTCAGGAGCCAGCCGGCGGCGGCCTCAGACTTCCGGGACATCGGCCGCTACAGGGAGCAAGACATCTCGCGGGCGGTCGCAGGCAACAGGGGCGCACTTGGCTCCTGCAAAACCACTGGGTCGGCAGGGGCCTGGAGGTCGGTGCCGGGGACGGGCCGGAAGGCCAGCCCGCGACATTAAGGCGACCCAACCGCGGCAGGCCGGCAGCCAGGAACCCCCAGCCAACGGCAAGGCAGGCCGAATATGTTCCCAAGTAACCATTCACGTGGGTGAACGAGAGCAGCCTGCGTTGATGAGGCCGAGGCCCGACAGCTGCTCCGCGCGGAGGCAGAACGCGAAGGCGCATCCGAACGCCCTCGTCCGCTCCCCGCGGTACTCCTCCATGGCCTTCATGCCCCCGGGGTTCTCGGCCCGGAGCTTCTCCATGGCGGACTCGGCCTTCTTCCTGAACCCGTCGCGGCAGGCCTCCCGGGCGGTCAGCGCGGCCTGGTGGGCCGTGAAGGCCCTGCAGGACTGCTCGAACGCCCCGGCGGCCAGGGGGTCCATCCTCCTGCCGTCCGCGACCTCCGCGCCGTTCCCGCCGTCCGCGACCTCCGTGCCGTTCCCGCCGTCCGCGACGTCCCCGTCATGCACGACGACCACGTCGTCCTTGACGTTCCTTACGAACCTGAGGGCGGAGCGCCCGTGCGCGATCGTCTCCATGAAGTCGGAGAGCTCCCGCCTGCCCTTGAGCCCGATCATCTCACCGCAGTGCCCGGCCAGCCTCCCGGCGTCGTCGCGGAGGGCCGCGCGCGTGCCCGGGTCGATCTCGAAGTCGAGCGTGTCGTCCGTCATCTCCTTCAGGAACGACAGGATCGGGGGGCGCTGGCAGCCGGGGTAGGCCAGGAGGGCGTGGAGGGCCTCCGCCGGCTCGCCGGACAGCTCGAAGCCGCAGGCCCCGAGGTAGGCGGCCAGGCCGGCCGCGGTGGGGACGACCCGGATCCACGGCCCGGAGTCCGGG
>JAISFP010000030.1 GCA_031263525.1 Deltaproteobacteria bacterium
CCTCCACGATGTTCACGAGAGCGTGATTCAACACTAGCGGGTCGTCTTTCAAAGCGTCGGCATCAAGGACGCGAACAGCGGACACCCTCGTAAGCGGAGCGCGCTGCGGTTTCCCGTTCTCGTCCAGTTCGCCGAAAAGATATCTTGTCATGACTCCCTGGCCGTGACCAGAAGCGCCGGGAAGTTCGGCGGCTTCCGAAGAAGCCAGCTCGTAATTTCTGATATGGCCGCTTATGAAGTCAAGGTTGCCGAAGTCAGCGTCAAAAACCGCCACTATCGGGTATGACCGGTCCTCTGCGGGCGGAGGGAGCTCGAAGGTCTTGACTCCGGGCTCCGGGGTCTTCCGGCCCGCCGTCTCCCCCCCCGACGGCGAGGCGGCATCGAGCCGTCCGGGAGATGTGCTCCCACCGTCACCGGCCGCAGGGCTGACCCTGAGGCGGGGGGACTCACGGATGTTCAGAAGCGGCAGAAACTTGCAGAGCTCAATGAGGTTGCCCCTTTCCCCGTGCACATACACGAAAGTGACGTCGCCCTCAGTTACCGTCGCTCCGGAGCCGGACAGCTTGTAGCCGTACTTTGCGGCGAAATTTAAAAAGGCTTCGACAAGTTCGGAACCGGCCAAATTTGGCAAATGGTGAATGGCCACGATGTAGTGGCCGAAGGTGCTCTCCTCTATATTCTGTAGGCGGTCGGAGAATTTCACATGGACGGCGGCTTGTATGTTGCACAGCTGCCTCGCCTCGATGGTGCCGGGTTTCAAGGTTCCGAGCCTGGCGGGAGCGCTTTCAAGATCCTCTTTCCGGCAGCTGACGAAGATGATGAAGGTGTTGTCCTTGCCCACGGGGCCGTCCGCAGGTGCAACAGGCTGATGTGCGGGGAATTTCCTGCTTCCCGCAAAATTCAAGTTCAGAAGAGAGAAAAGCTCCTTCGGGTAGCTGTCGGCATCTAGCCTGTCGGGTCGCATCACCAGCCCGAATACAACCCAGCCGTTCGGGCAGGCCCCCGGCGGAAGGGCGCTGTATATTTCCCATATCTTCTCAAACTGATCCTGAAACTGAATAACTGTCGGGGTCAGATCGTAAATGATGAGATCCGTTAAATCGCGTAGCAGGACAGTTGCCGGATAGGTGCGGGCAGTGCAGATAACAAGCCAGGGCTTTCCAATTATTATGACATTTTCGAAGCTCAAGAAGTTCACCGTCTTGTTTGGGGAAAGGCGCTTCGGTTTCTGGGGGGCACTTCCGGCTGTCGGAAGAATGCGAGTTGACGCCAACTTTTCGTAGTTGGCAGTGCAGGGCGGAATCGCTCACCTGCCGGCATCGAGCGATGAAATCAGGTAGATTAAATCATCTGACTTCATTTGACAGAAATTTATCTCAGAACGAGGGCAATGTCAATTAGTAACTGTCCAGGTGCCCCTCTATTGATGGCCTTTTCGAATGATGAGAACCCAGATGAGAAATCCTTAAAGGTGAAGCGTCAACAATGAATGGATACTTCATGTGGAGGGGAAGAGTTTCTGTAGATAGCATTTTGCCTGAGAAGGCCCCCCTGTTGAGCTCCCATGGGGGGCACCTGAACAGTTACGTGGCCTGAAGCCTGGCCAGGACGGAGGCCATGAAACGAGCCCTTCCAGGCTGCCTGAAGCCTGGGCTGGCAGGAGGTCCTGAAACGAGCCGCTCCAGGCTGCCTGAAGCCTGGCCTGGCCGGAGGCCCTGAAACGAGACCTTCCAGGCGGCCTGAAGCCTGGCCAGGACGGAGGCCATGAAACGAGCCCTTCCAGGCTGCCTAAAGCCTGGGCTGGCAGGAGGTCCTGAAACGAGCCGCTCCAGGCGGCCTGAAGCCTGGCCAGGACGGAGGCCCTGAAACGAGCCCTTCCAGGCGGCCTGAAGCCTGGCCAGGACGGAGGCCCTGAAACGAGCCCTTCCAGGCGGCCTGAAGCCTGGCCTGGCTGGAGGCCCAGAAACGAGCCTTTCCCAGGCGGCGTGACGTCCTGACTGGGCGGAGGCCCCTGAGCGGGCCAGTTTCTTCGGCATGAAGCCAGGCCTGCGCGGATGCTTTTCACGGGCCCGTCCCTCCGGCCTGAAGCCAGGGATTGGGGTTCCCTGCGCCGGGCTCACTTCACCAGCGTAAAACCCGGCCCGGAACCGGGACCTCCCCTCGGGCGACCGGGAGGCGCGGGCGGGCCCGGAGGCGGGGCGTCCTCGTCCTGGCCGTCGTATGCCTTGGGGTCGACGGCCTTGATAAAGACCTTCTTGCCGCCCATGGTGAAGGTCTCCTTGCCCGTGAAGTGGGGGGTCTGGAGGGTGAAGACCGCGGACATCAGGGGGAAGGCGAGGAACAGGAGCTTCACGTGCCACCACTCGTCGCGCTTGGTCGGATCGTGGGTGAAGCTCACGACCTGGGCGTAGTCGGCGGCGGTCTGATCAGGGGTGATCTCCTTCACGATCAGGATGACGTCCCCCTCCAGGGTTTCGTCCTTGGTCTTGGTCTTGGTCGTGAGCTCTTCCAGAAGAGCTTCGAAATTTGCCGAAAAGAGCAGTCCCAAACCGGCCCTCCTTGGTGGCCTGGCGCACGGCGGGGCGTGGCCCCGACCGCTTAAAGGCCGTGTGCGGCGATGATGACGGTAAATTTTATGTTGCGCGGGCCCCCCAGGGGCCTCATGTGTCCGGATGCCCGCTAGGGCAGGCGGAGGGAAATCGCTCGGGTGAACGTGGCGCGAACCGGGCAGACAGGTCACGGCAGACAAGTTTGCAGGCTAATCTTCAACCGCAAAAACCGGAACCGTCAAGGCGGCTCAGGACCTTCCGGTTCCACCGGTCTACGGCCCCTTCGGTCTTCGAGACCCCACCGGTCCACGGCCCCTTCGGTCTTCGAGACCCCTCAGGTCTTCGGCTCCTCCGTTACTTCCGGGCCTTCAGGGACCCTCTCGTCACCGGCATCTCCGGTCTTACGGGCCCTCTGGTCACCGGGATCTCCGGTCATTCCTGGACCTCCGGTCACTGGCCCCTCCGTTCCTTCCGGCCTTCCGGGCCCCTCTCGTCTTCGGGCCCTCCGTTCCATCCGGCCTTCCGGGCCCCTCTCGTCTACTGCCCCTCCGTTCCTTCCGGCCTTCCGGGCCCCTCTCGTCTTCGGGCCCTCCGTTCCTTCCGGCCTTCCGGGCCCCTCTCGTCTACGGCCCCTCCGGTCCTTCCTGGCCTTCGGGGCCCCTCTCGTCTCCAGCCCCTCCGGTCTTCCGGGCCCTCTGGTCACCGGCCCTTCCTGGCCTTCGGGGCCCCTCTCGTCTCCAGCCCCTCCGGTCTTCCGAGCCCTCTGGTCACCGGCCTCTCCGGTTCGTCCTGGCCTTCGGGGCCCCTCTCGTCACGGGCCTCTCCGGTTCGTCCTGGCCTTCGGGGCCCCTCCGTTCCTTCCTGCCTTCGGGGCCTCTCCGATCTTCGGCCCTTCAGGTCCTTTCAAGCCTTCGGGGCCATCAGGACTCCCGCCTCTCCGGGGCGGGCCCGTCAGGGTCCGTCCCGGAAGAGGCGTCAGGGCTCGCCAGCTCCTCCGGGGGCGCCCCCGCCCTGCGGGCCGCCCTCGGGCGCCGGCGGGGTCACGGGTCTTGCCTTGCCGTCAGGCACGGTCGGGCCGTCGGGGGCGCCGCAAGCCGGGGGGCCCTCCGGGCCCTGGGGGACGGGTGGGATTCCCGGACCGGCGGGACCGGGCTGCCAGCCCTGCCACCCGCCGAAGGGCGGGTAGGCCTGCTGGCGGGACATGGCCATGCGCTGGGCGGGGGACATGCGCTCCTGGCTGGGGCGTCTGGGGGAGCGCTTCCACAGGGCCGTGGCGGAGAACGCCTTCCAGCCCCAGCGGAGCCAGCGCACCACGGAGACCGCCATCCACAGCGCCCAGGCGAGCATGAGGATCCGGTAGAGCGCCCCGGGCAGGGTCACGGCCCAGGCCCTCTCGAAAGGTCCGGAGGCGCGGTCCTGGAACCAGATCAGGCCGTGGTCGGTGGAGCCGTTGCCGGAGACCGACATTTTGGGGGACTCCAGGAGGCCGTGGGTGAGGCCCCTGTAGATGAGGTACAGGGCCACCCCCGTCCAGAGGACAAGCAGGAGCTGCAGGGCGTTGAACCTCCAGGGGCGCCTGACGTCCCGGAACCTGCCGGCCCTGAGCCCAAGGGCCAGGAGCCAGCCGCAGCACACGAGGGAGGCCTCGACCGAGAGCTGCGAGATGCCCAGGAAGAAGAGGAGCCACGACACGGTCCTGAGCGGGGCGAGCTTCAGGGTGCTCAGGAAGAAGGCGAATATGAGGAAGGCACCCGCGTGGGACCAGAAGAGGACCGCCGGGCCCTGCACCGGCCCGCCCGCGAGGAAGGTCCATCTCTCGGGGGGCAGGTTCAGGGAGGTGGTGACGTTGGCGCTGGGCATGCCCAGGTCGATCGCGGGGGTGACGGAGAGCATGCCGGCCTTGGCCGGAAGGGTGAACCCCACGGAGAGGCTGTGGTTGCCGGGGTTGAGCGGGGCGGTGACGGTGGGCCCCTCGCCGTCCGCTCCGGGCCTCCCGAAGGGGAGCGGCCTCCCGTCCAGGGTGAGCTCCTCGGTCACGGCCCCCCGGGGTAGCCGGAAGCTGTGGTTGCCGCCCTGGCTGGAGCGTATGGTCAGCCCCAGGTTCGCACGGGTCACCTCTCGCCCGACCTGGACCGAGAGCGTCACGTTGTCGGCGACGAGGTACCGGCCCTCCACTGGCCGCGGGCGCGTTACGGACATCTTGAGCGTGTCGCCCGGGGCCGGCCTCCACTCGGGGTTCCAGTACCCGGAGGAGGAGATGCTCAGCACCGGGGGCAGCCCGTCCGTCTCGACCCGCCACAGGGTCGCCGCGTCGAGCACCCAGACTTCCGACCAGGGCCCTTCCGCGGCCGTCAGGACGAGCGAGCCGTCGTCGGGGAGCCTCAGCGAGCTCTCCCAGGACCTGGACGACATGCCCGGCGACAGGGCCAGGTGGGCCTTGCCGCCCTCGACGGACAGGCCCGCCGCGGTGGGCACCTCGCCCGGGACCAGCGGCACCGCGAGGGTGTAGGGCGCCTCCAGCTGGGCGAGCATCTCCACGTTGGTCTGCACCCTGAGCTCCAGGCCGAGGGAGACGGTCCTGGTGAGCCTGAAGAAGGGCTTCACGATGCTGGGCGCCGAGCCGGACGCGGCGGCAGGGCCGGTCCCGGAAGTCCCGGCGTTCCCGCCCGTGTTCTCGGATCCGCCCGGCCTGCCGGGGATATCCTCGGTGCCGACGGCTTCCCCGGCCTCTCCGGACCCGCTGGTGCCGTCAGGGGAGGCCTCGCCGGAATCCCCGGATCTGCCTGTGCCGTCACCGGGAGTCTCCCCGGCATCTCCGGACCCGCCGGCGCCGGAGGCATCCCCGGAATTTCCGGCCTCGCCGGCCTCGCCGGCCTCGGCGGAGCCGGAGGCGTCCCCGGGCTCGCCAGAACCGGCCTGCGCTCCTGCCCCGTCCTGGCTGTCCGCCGCAGGGACTCCCGGCCCTTCCGGCGTCCCGTCAGGGGAACCTGCGGACGGGGCGCCCCCGGCCCCTCCCTCGCCGGAGCCCTGGCCCTTGACATCGCCGGGGCCCTGAGCCCTGGGCCCGTCCCCGGACCCTCCGGCGGGGGCGGCGGTCTCCTCGGGGCGGGCCGTCCTGGACAGGAACACCGCGGACCCGGTGAGCTGCCCCTGGGGATCGACGCCCCTGAGCTCCCAGCCGGTCCCGGCCAGCCGCGCCCTCATGGGCCTCGCCGCGGACGAGAAGCTGATCTGGAAGGTCCCGACGTCCGCGAGCCTCCCTTCCACGAGTATCTCGGACGTCCCCCGGGGCACCAGCACCAGGTGGCTGTCGCTCGCGGCCAGGAGCGGCACGTCCCTGGACTCTATCGTGGCCCTGGCGGGCTGGAAGATCTTGGGGTCCAGGAGAGGGAGCGCGACGAAGTCCTCGCGGGCGGCCTCGACGTGGATGGCCAGGGCGAGCGTCCCGTCACCGGGCCGGATCTCCAGTTCCGGGAGGCCCGGGGGCGGGGTCTTCGGGACCTCCTTGAGCCTCTGCTCAAGGGCGTCCAGGAGCTCCTCGGGCGGGAATGGGTTCTGCGTCTGGGCCGAGGCCGGGACGGCCGGGCACAGCGCCAGGGCGGCGAGCGCGACGGCCAGCGCCAGCGCGAAGGCGGCGGCCGAGGCGGGGCCGACGCGCGGGATCCCCGGGCCGCCCGTGGCGGCAGGGGCCGAAGTCGCGGGGTCGCCGGATGCCGAACGTGGCTGTCCTCCGGACCCGGACGCAGGGCCTGCCTGGCTTCCGGTTCCGGCGGCAACCTGGTCTCCTGACCCGGTTCCGGCGGCAACCTGGTCTCCGGACCCGGGAACGTCGCCTGCCTGTCCTCCGGACACGGGAGCGTCGCCGGCCTGCCCTCCGGACACGGGAGCGTCGCCGGCCTGCCCTCCGGACCCGGGAGCGGGGCCGTCAGGTCCGGCGCCGCCGCCCGTCCCCCCGCCTGAGGCACGGGACGGAGCGGGTGGAGGGAATAGACCGGAGAGCCTGGGCGGGTAGCCGGGCGGGAGCCTCAGGCCCAGGACCGAGAGCGAGAACCACACGGCCAGGAGAAGCCTCAGCAGACCCAGGAGCCTGTTGGCCCCGGGGCCGGCAAGCGTCAGCCCCGTCACCTGGTCCTTCGCGACCTGGCCGTTGTAGTCCAGGGTCACCGTCCGCCAGCCCCAGGAAGGCCGGGGGAAGCTGTTCTGGGCCTTGGCGTCGGTCTGGAGCGACTGCATGGAATTCTGGAAGCTCGTCCTCGCGGTCACGGACTGCTTCATGGACTGCCTCGGCGCGGGGGCGGCGGCAGCGCCTGCCATCATCGTCTCCCTGCTCCGGCCCCTGGGGCTGGGCCGGGGCAGCCCGGCGGTCACGGCGGACATGGCTCCATTTTCCTCGGGCTCGAAGTCGCCGTCGACGGCCATCATGGCCGGCGCGGATTCTGCGGACTCGAAAAGGGCGTCCTCGTCGAAGGACTGGCGGCGCTGCGCGGCCCCGAAGGGCGGCGCCCAGTCGCCCCCGCGGTAGAGCGGGGCCGAGGGCCCCAGCGCCCAGTTGGAGCTCCAGCCGAAGTCCGTGGGCTCCAGCTGCGGGTAGGCGGCCCACCGCGCCTGGAGTATCACGAAGCTCGCGCAGGCCGCCACGAGGAACACCGCGCTTATCGACCTCCAGGCGGTGACCACGAAGCGGGCCTTGCCCGAGGGCGGCAGGACCCTCAGTATCGCCGTGGCGGCGAGGAGGTGCAGGTACACGAGCCTGGGGCAGAGGTACTCCTGGTACGAGAGCGCCAGGGTGACGGCCCCGAGTACCGCCCAGGGCAGGCCGAGGAGCTTCCATGTGGCGAAAACTATGACCAGCACTATGAAGAGGTCCAGCGTGGTCCAGCGGTCCCGCCAGGAGGCGGGGAGGGAGTCACCTCCGGTCGCGTCGGCGCCCGAGACGTTCACGAGCTTCCAGCCCGGGGGCAGGTTGAGGGTGGCGGTCCGGGCGCCGAGCTGCTGGTCCCAGCCGGCGGCCGGGAAGCCGCCGCCGAAGTCCGGTATGCGCAGGTCGGCCATGAGGTCGACGGTGCCCCTTCTGAGCTGGACGCCGGCCGCGTCCTCGCCCATGGAGTTCTTCTGCCAGGTTATCACCTGCGGCTCGCCGTTCAGGGTGGCCTGGCCTATCTCGAAGGGCGGATCGGCGGTGAGCCTCCAGTCGCGGCGCATCTGGCCCTGGAGGCGGTCGCGGCAGGTGAGCCCCTCGCCCGAGTAGTCCAGCCAGCACTGCCTGGTCAGGGTCAGGAGGTTGGGGCCGGGATCGGGGTCGCCGCGCCTCAGGGTGGTCACCGTCAGGCTCTCCCCCTCGGACAGGGCGTAGACCGGGTACCCCGTCCAGGGGATGTCCGCCTGGGAGGAGTCGATCTGGATGGCCCCCTCCACCTCCGCCTGCCTCAGGACGGGATCCGCCTGGAAGGCCCAGTACTCCTGCCCGAATATCCCCGAGACGGGCCCCAGGCGTTCGACCCCGCCCGGCAGGGCCGGGGACGTGCCGGGGGAAGACGAAGAAGGCGAAGATGAAGAAGACGGAGATGAAGATGAAGATGAAGGGGAGGCAGAAGAAGACGATGATGATGATGATGATGATGGAGACGAAGATGAAGGCGAAGACGAAGAAGAGGATGGAGACGATGACGAGGAGGTTCCGGCGGCGTAATCCCCGTCATCGCCGGACCCCTGACCTCCGGAGGCGGCACCGTCCGGGGCGTCGTCGTCGGCGGGGCTCGCGGGGCCGCCGCCGTCCCCGGCGGCAGTCCCGTCCCCGTCTTCCCCTTCTTCCCCGCCCATGTAGGCTCCGCCGCCGGGGACGCCCACGGCCCCGCCGGCAATGGTCTCGCCGGTCTGGCGGGTCTCAATGTAGATGTCGAAGGATCCGGGACGCACCTGTACCCTCAGGCCCTCGGAGGTGAGCCTCGCGGGGAGCGGCGACTGGAGGGACAGGGGGCTCGCTCCGGGGATGAGGATGCCTGGCACGAGCTCCTCCCTGGGCTCCCCGGACACGGTCACCCTGGCCCGGGTGGTGACGGACACAGGCTGGTCGTCGCGTATCAGCCTGGCCACCCTCACGTCGATGGAGTCGCTCTCGTGGCCTGCCGGCGGGGTCTCCTCAGAGGTGGAGGGCAGCGGGGCCGAGGGGTCGCGGAGCCAGATCCTCGCCGTCCGGCCGCCCCAGTCGACGTCCGTCTCCGGGAATTCCAGGGCCCTCCCGTTGACCGTCACGGAGGGGAATGGCCCCAGGGGCACGGTCACGGTCTCCGGGAGCTGTGTCCACGACCAGGCGCCGTTGATCTCGTGGTGCCCCTCTTCGAGGAGAGCCACGGGCGCGCCGTTCTCCGTGCCCACGGCCAGGCGGTCGCTGAATAGCCCCGACGCCTCGAAGACTTCCCTGGGCCAGGCCTTCGCGTCGCCGGGGAGCCTCACTGAGCGCCTCCCGCCCCGCACCTCCCAGGTACCCTTGAAGATCCCGCCGGCGTCGGTCAGCTCAATCGCGAGCGTCACCGGCAGGACGCAGTACTCGGCGGAGTACCCGGCGGGTCCGGGGGGGCAGAGGTGGTGCTCCTCACCGTAAAGCACCCAGTTGGACCAGCGCTCCAGCTCGGGCGGCGCCCCGGTCTCGTCGAAGGGCACGGCCGTGGCGGCGGGGGGGAGCGCCAGCGCGAGAGCGGCGGCCGCGACGAGGGCCATGGACGCGGCAAGCGGGCGCTGGATGGGCCGGGATGCCCGGGCATGGCGCGTCGTGGAGGCCGGGACCGGGTCCGCGTGGGTCGTCCGGGAGGCCGGGGAGTCTCCTGGGCCGCTGGAGACCGGGAGAGCCCCGCTCGTGGTGGGGTCCGTGGACATGCGGGAGGCAGCTGGTTTGCTCGCTCTGGGCATGGGGGCCTTCTTTCGGGTGCCGCCGGGAGACGGAGGCAGGGGCGGGAGGAAAGCGGGGGCTGCCGCGGGCCGTCCTAGGCGTGGGCGGAGGATCCTGCGCGGTCGGCGGGACGGGAGGAACGCGTGGGCTGTCGGGGGGCCGTCCTAGGCGAGGGCCTGAGGACCCTGCGCGAACGGCTGGGCTGGAGGAAGGCGTGGGCTGTCGGGGGGCCGTTTTCGGCGATGGCCGGAGGACCATGCGCGACCGGCTGGGCTGGAGGGAAGCGGGGGTTGCCGTGGGTCAGTCCACGGCGAGGGCCTGAGGACCATGCGCGGCCGGCAGGATGACCGCTGGGGCCGGACGCGGGCCGGGGGGAGCCGGGAGAGGCGTTCATTCAACGTTGTCCAATCTTACCCAACGAAACTACCAATTTCAATCTTGGGGCCGTTTCCCGCAACGGGTCCGCGAACGCCTTTCAGTCGGCAGCGCCTGCGGTGTCCGCGCGGCTGTCCCGGGTTGCGTATGGGGAGAGGAGGGAGACGGCCCAAGTTTAACGTCTCTTGCAGAAGGGGACGCGGCAGAGGAAAATATCCCTGGAGTCGGGCATCAAGCGATCCGGGATCCGCTCCGTCCGCCCTTACGCAGGGAAGGGCGGCTTTCTCGCCACTTCAGACTTGGGCGCGATTGATTATTGAGCGGGAATAGCTAATTCAGGACAT
>JAISFP010000080.1 GCA_031263525.1 Deltaproteobacteria bacterium
CAGGGACGGCTTTTCCGCGCTGGTGAATTATCACAAGCTGAATTACAACCTTCTGTATTCTCTGACTTTCAACTATCTCCGCGACTGGATTGCACGGCAGAGATACGACCTGAAGAACAATGTTGAGGGCGCGGAAAGACGAAAGATAGCCGCTGAGAACCTTCGTCACCGACTCAATGCCATAATTGGGGGCGAGGCGCCTCACGACATATTCGTCCGCTGGAAGCCCCTCGAGGAACAGCCGATCGGGTGGCACCCCGACATCAACGACGGGGTGCGCCTCAACATCCGCCCCTTCATGACGGAGCATGACAGCGGTGACGACGCCAGGAAAGGCGTCTGCATTCTGAGACACAGGCCGAACGTCAAATTTGACAAGGACCGGGGTCGCGACCCCGAGTCCGCCCCGTGGTACCATCTGGATAAGGGGGACAGGATCAATGACCGCCACCTCAGGCTCGCGGAAAAGGAGAAGGCGCGGTCCTGATTGACCGGCAGAACACGCTGCCACGTCCGCGCTGGAGCAGGAGACCAGGGACTACGTCCAGGGGGGAACCGACCGGGGGTGGCCCTGCGCTCCGCGTCGCCCGTAGGCGACATGTTGTTACACATGAGTCTGATATGGCAAGATGGACTGCCGGGCGGCTTCTGGCTTCCGCCAGGTGGCGGGAGCGGCACCGGCGGCTTCAGCCCCGGCAGAGGAGGAGGCATCATGGCATGGCAGGACCCCCCGCCCGGACTGCTCCCCTGGGCCCCCGGCCCTCCGGGCGACCTCGATGACGGCGGATACCGCGTCAGGCCCAGGTTCGGGTTCTTCATTCAGCTGCTCCGGGACACGGGCGACCTCGAGGGTGCCATGGCCGAGGCCGGACTGGACAGGGCCGACCTGGCCGTCTGCCGCAGGGCGAGTCCCGAGTTCGAGGCGGCGCTGGCCGAGGCCATGAGGATCGTGCCGAACGCCGCCGAGGCGGAGCTCATGGCCCGCGTCGCCAGGATGTCCCGCCCGGCTCCCCCGCCCGCCAGGGGGCGGAAGGCGGACCCGGCATGGACCCGCAAGCTCCCGGCTGTCGCCCTCATATGGCTCCTGGAGCACATGCATCCCGATTACGGCGGGCTGTACCCCGCACCGGAGCCGAAGCCGACGCACACCCCGCTGAAGGGCCTCTCGAGGGCCGAGCTGAAGAAGCTCGCGGCGACCTACGACTGGCTGAGGGAGCTCGGGATCCGCCAGGCCGCCAGGGAGGAGGCCAGGCGGGCGCTTGACTCCGCAGCCGGGGGAAGGCGGCCCGATCTCCCCGCCGTCAGGAGCGGGGGCCGACCCCAGGCGGTCCGGAGGCCGTGGCCGGGATGACCCAGGAAGGGGCCCTGGACACTCGCGGCCTGGAGCCCGGACGATGCTGAGGTGGAGGACACCCGCCCGGAGGCCGCCGGAGCCTCGCGAGTTTTGAAAGGGGGATGTCGCAACCCGCGTCCGGCGAGATCGTGCCGCCACGGGCCTCCTGGAGAGACTGGCTAGAAGTCTCTAGCCCTCAAGCCTTGCCGTTGCGGGAATGTGGACCTCCAGGGCGCTCCCTATCATATTGGGATCAATCGCAGGCAGCCCGAAGTCGCCGCCGCCCCGGAGATGATGGCAGCCGGCGGAAAGGTTCTGTGCCTTTCGTGGGGATACCTCGACAGGGAGATCATGGCAGCCGATCGTCCCATCGTCCCCGAAAACGTTGACTCAGAAGGGGGCTTGCCTGTATCATTAAGAGATCCGTGACAGGTGCCTGCCTTCGGAGTTACGGCACCATCCGACCCCCGCCAGCTGCCGTCGGAAGGGCCTGCCGCGTCCTTCACTCCTGCAAGCACCCCTCTCTCAATCCTGTCGGCCCGGAACATTTTGCCTGAGGGTGGCGGGATGCTATTACGCTTCCGGATAAATATTATAAAATGTTCAAATCTTCTCCCACATTATGGGAGCGAATCATGGCAATGAGATGCCAGGCCTGGGATTCGCATGGATATTTCACCCCTGGGCCGATAGCCAAAATTCTAACATTTAACTGAACCGGTAATATAAACGAATGGGGAGGCGAGCTGGCGAAGCCGACCGGTTTTAGCGTCGACCGCCTGTCGGCCTCTCATCCTCGCATGGTGCGACTTTAGAGGGATAATATGCAATATATTGCGATTGATCTCAAGTTTTGTATAAGGTTCAATATACCATTGTACGTTCTTATTTAAGTGAACAGGGAATATCTTGTCCTGTCAAATATCCTTGCTCTGTCGATTCAGAAATGAGTCGAATTCATATTTATAAGTCGATTTTGCTGTGTCTGGAGTCGGGGTAGGTTGGAGAGTGATATGGACTGTAAATATTGAATGGAGGGCGGAAGGAGGAGAAAGGGGGAGAAAGGGGGGTTGCGTGAAAGGAAGAGAGTCTGCGTGAAGCGGAGATGGATTTGAAGAATGGGAGATGGGCGGGGATAAGGGAAGGGGGGTAGCGATGACATGACTAGCGTCTGGATAACTGTAGTCGTTAAGTAGTTGTTTGCGACATAAGGAAACGAAAGAATTATTCTGACATTGGAATCTTCCGAATATATTGATGCAGCGTAACTATTCAGTTACCTTGAGAAAAAGAACTTTATTACCTCCCGCCTTCTCTTTCTCCACCACATCGTCTGCCATCTGCCGCCTTAGCTCCGATGCCAAGGCGATTTCAATAAAACTAAACACTGCCCATAGTGTACGAGAAGGTGCCTGAACAGTTACAAATTCCACAAAATCTTATGAAGTAAAGTGGGTTTGTCCAGTCAATGCCTTCAGTCCGGATTATGATGCGAGACACCTGACGAATGAAGCATGGTCGGTGTCAGCCGTTTTGGAGGTGCCTGCATCTGTTCTTCTTGTCCATGTGTTAATAAAAGGCGTGGTGACGAGATTAAATCAGGCATATGTACGGAGTGACAGCCTAGATCCGGACTACACATTTGTACAGGCGAACGCTTGCGATCGGCAGGCCAGGCAACCTGCTCTGGTTGAGTAGCATGGAAAATGCCGTTACGTTCTGTTTCGTCCAGGATTCGAGATCGGGCTGGTTTAATATAAGCAAGACCGTATACACTGCATGCTATTCGGATACGCCGCCTGTAAGATTTGGGCTTTGCAGCTGGAGGTGCATATAATTGATGGCTAACGGTGCTTGAGGAATAATCAGGACAAGTCCGGGTTCGGTAGCCTCTTCACGATCCGCATGGTCTCCAGGCTGACCGTGATCACGCGCAGGAGGAGATCCAGGACGTATCTGGGCTCCCCGTGTTCCTTCGCCCAGTCGTCGGGATTGTTTTTGATCCCGGAATCCTTGTCCGTCTTAACCTGGTAACGCTCCATGACCCATTCGATGGCTGACTTGCCGTTCACGACGTACTCGTAAGCCTCCAGCGGAATGTTCTCCACGCTGACGAGATCGTTGAAAAGTATAACGCTCTTGTTGGCTTTCCCGTCCGGCTCCTTCCCGAAACGCATCTTCTCCACCTGAAACCGTCCGGAATCTGCCCCTGTCACCTTGGCGTGGAACGGCTTCGCGGTCTCGTAACTTAGGTGCAGCTTGGCCAGCGCCTTCCCGGCCTCGGCAAACGACAGGAAATCCTGGGCTTTCGGGACAAGCGGCAGCCTCGGGAGCGACTTTTTCAGATCTACAGAGAACGTCTCGCGGTAGACAGGGGAATGGAGGATGCCGTAGACGTAATGGAAGATCTGAGACTTCGTGACACCGGGAGTCACCATGCAGTACTTCTTTCTGAACTCGCCCAGGATCCAGTCGGTCAGCCCGTCGTGCCTGAGGTAGCCGTTGACAACCTTCCCTTTCCCCTTTCCGGATGAAAAAAGGTTCCTGCTGTCATCGCCTTCCTCCTCGTACCAGTAAAGGGGGAAGCACATGGATTTTCCAACAAATTCCTGGTCAGGTATCAGATTTGTCATAATAGCTGAAAATTCTTTGGTTACACCGATTCCAGACGCGCAGATGACCTGGTTAGGATTGTCAGGAGTTGGGAACAAGCTGGGCAATTGGTAAACGCAATTATTCAATTTGCGATTGAAATAGCAAAACTGTTTCTGATACGGTCGGTAGGAAGAGAGAACGGCAGAATTTTCTTCAAATGAGTAAATTTTACCTTTTTGGACATCTGACTTCTGTTGTCTGTCCCATGAGAACAGTGTAGGATCCCTGACCAGACAATCATCGATAGCCAACGATGGATATTTGGCTTTTTTCAAAGGGAAGATTTCAACCTGGTCGTTGTAAAAAGATATGGATTTGCAAATGTTAGAAACAAGTAATTTTTCAGAGTAATTGTAACACCATGCATCCCTGCTGGTGTTTAGTCCCAGTGAATAATGCGGCACGAAGAAGGTATTGGAGTTTGTTTTATCGTCCTTATCGCCGAGAGGTATGAGGTCTGAGAATGACCCGCTCCTCTGATTGAGCCAGTCTCCGGCATCGTTTGGGACAATTGTCTTCCACTCCATGTCAGGATTGAATATGTCATGCCGTTCCTTGATTATCTCTAGCTTCTTTTTCCTTGTCAGGTAGTCACCGATATCGCTGTTCAATATTTCACCATTCCCCTGTTTTGCAGGGTTTCTGACTAGAACTGTCACAGCCACGGGAGTTCGGCTGCCGAGACCGAACACGTTATCATTTTCCTTTCTGCGGGCCTCTCCCTGAAGACGGCAGTTGCCACGTAGATTAAACACGTAAATCGAACTAAATTCCTGGGCCAGGCTTTTCCGCATGCCGTCCATCGCGTTTCCGTCAAGCCAGCCGGCATTGGTGACGTAGGCGATGATTCCAGGCCGATCGTCTCCTAAACGATCTGACGCCCATCTAAATGCCTTTATGTATGTGTCAAATAATGATTTCTTTAGTTGGGATGTAGAACCTGCAGCATAAGTTGCAGAAATTCTGTTGTTAAGGGACGGATAATCGTGGTTCTGAGCATTGTCGTTAGCTGATTTCTGTCCAACGGAATATGGCGGGTTGCCGACGATGACCATTATCGGGGCATTTTTTTGCGCGTTAACCCTTTCTGAATTCATTTTCATGATTTCTGTGAACTTGAGACCGCCGCTCTCCTGCTCGTAAAGCTGGAACGTGTCTGTCAGGCATATCCCTTCGAACGGAGTGTAGGGAGTGCCATCGCCCATTTTTCCATGATAGGCGTTCTCGATATTTACCGAGGCGACATATTACGAGTTCGGTTAAATGTTATAATTTGGGCTATCGTTCCATGGGTGAGAAATTAGTGTAAAACCCCAGATCTGGTATCGCTTTGCCATGACTCGCTCCCATAATGTGGGAAAAGCTTTCAACATTTTCTAATATTTATCCGGAAGCGTAATAATACGGAAGGATGACCATCTCGTTCGCGTGAAGTTCCTTATGGTATTTGCGTTCTAGAGATCCGTCAAGGAGTTTCGAACGGATGATCCGCGAGATGAACGTTCCCGTGCCGGTGAAAGGATCGAGGACATGGACGTTCTCGTCAGCGAGGCTTCTGCCGAATTCATGACGAAGAACCTGTTCCACGGAGTTGTTAATGAAGTCGACAATCTGGTAAGAGGTGTAGACTATCCCCAGCTTTTCGGTGACGTCCGGGAACGCCTTTCGGAAGAACTTGTCATAGAGATCGACCACGATCCGCTCGCGGGCCTCGGCGTTGTCGATGCCCGTAACGAACCGTCTGACTCGCGAGAGGTCAACCTTCCCGTCCTCGGTCAGGGCCGTCTTGTTGATCGCCGGGGCGACGGCCCCGGACATGCTCGGGGCAATTGCGTCGATGACTCCCGGCATGGACCTGGAGACCGGGTTGTGCGCGGCGAAGGAGTAGTCGTCGAACAGGGGCTCGAACACCGGCATGCTCGTAGCGTGCTGCGCCAGCATCCGTTTGACCTCGTCCTCGTTCACCGAGGGGTTGATGTTCACCTGAAGCTCCTTCACGAAAGTCTCGAAGCGCGACCTTGCCTCACCCTTCACGCTTACCAGATCGGAAATTTTTTCGATATAGCCCTTGGCGATCTCGCCCACGTTGTTGGCCCAGACTTCCATGTCCCTCTCTGAACCGGTCATCTTCACGGTCTTGGCGTAAAGTGCCGACCGGAATCCTCTTGACGCGGCCTGTGCCTCGATAGCTTCCCGCAGGCTGCTCTTCCTCTCCCGGCCGTCCTCGGGCGACTGCTTTCCGGATATCTCCTCAATCTCTCCTTGCCCGTCAAGAGACTTCTTCGGCTTGCCGGCAATGTTCAGCATGCTGTCGTACGTGCCGACGTTGAACCTCAGCTTGTTTACCTTGGAATCAAACCCGTCGTCGTGCGCCTTGAGGGCCTTGAGAACGTCCCAGAGAACGCCGTAGACGCTGTGGTCGTTAAGCGCTGCCTCGGGATCGACGCCTTGCGGGATAATGATGGGGATGACGATATATCCGAACTTTTTTCCCGGAGCGCGCCTCATCACCCTTCCGACCGACTGGACTATCTGGATGTCGGACTGTTTCTTCGACAGGAAGACAACCGCGTCAAGGGTTGGGACGTTGACCCCTTCGCTAAGCACGAAAACGTTGGACAGGATCCTGCACTGGCTGTCGTTCTCGGGACTGTCCTCCAGCCACTTCATGAGACCGCCGCGCTCCGCGACACCCATCGTTCCGTCGATGTGCTTGGAAGACAACGTGACCAGCCGGTACCTTTCCTCTGCCGGGATGTCGGCGAAGTATTTGGCGCTCAGCTTCTCGTCGTGGTTGAACTTGTCGAGGAAACCGCTGATCAGGCGGGATTTCCTGATGCTCTCGCAGAACGCCACGACCTTGCGCATGGGGGACGGATCGTTAATTTTCAGGCTTTCGCTCTCTGTGTCCATTCTTTTGGAGAATGCGTAGAGGCACCCAAGGAACCTCGTGACGTCGTCGGCGTCTATCTCATTCCTGCCCTTTGCCTTCTCCCCGGCTATCACGGACTGCAGGGCTGCGTCGAGTTCCGGTGAACCGTCCTCCTTGCCGAGCGTGAGTACGATGACCTTATAGTCGGAGAGATACCCCCTCTCGACCGCCTCGGAAAACGTCATGCGGTGGATCTGGGGCCCGTAGACTTCCTCATTGTCCATAGAGTACAGCCTGAGCCCCCGCTCCTTCGCCTGTGCCATGGCGTTGCCGACGTAGAGCCTGGGCGTGGCGGTCATGTAGAGGCGTTTCGAGGCAGGCAGGAAGGAGTCGTCATGTATCTTCGTGAAAAAGGAGCTGGTCTCGCTCCCGCCCTCGATCCCCTCGAGTCCGGTCGTCCGGCGCGCCTCGTCGCATATCATCAGGTCGAACTTGGACCCCGCTATCCTGGCCCCGGCGGACTGGTAGGTCGAGAAGATGACGGAGAGGCGGTTTACGTGGCGCTTGCGAGCCCTTTTCAGATAATTTGCTATCTGTTCCGGGGAAGTCGTGACCGGCAGCGGCAGGTCAACAGTGGAGTATGAATCCATGTCGTCCCCGTCGCTGAGCCTGGATGACCCCCTGCTGACGTTCTGATCCGAACAGACGCAGAAACCGAAGAACGGCCTGGCCGCGTCCGAGCTCCACTCCAGCAGGGTCTGGCCGACCAGGGCGATGGATGGTGCCAGGAAGAGTACCAGTCCCTTTCCGCCGGTCTCGCTCTCGGCGATTTTTAGTGAAAGAAAAGTTTTGACGGTACCACATGCAAGGCATATCTTTCCGCGATTATTTGTTTTATAAATAATTCGGGCGTTGTCCACGCATTCCTGCTGGTAGTCCCTGATCTCCTTCCGGGGGGGCCTGGCGTCGGCACCGAACAGCCCCTGCTCCAGGAGCCTCCAGTCGACGTCGGCGTTGCGGAGATCGGCCAGGCAGAAACTGGAGACCGGCACGGTCTGGTTGCGGATCGCGTTCTCGGCGTTGGCGGACCACGCGTTGGTCGTCGACATGAGGAGCCTGCGGGAAAAGTTTATGGATTTCCCGCAAAAGTTGAAGGACCTGCCTGAAGTGGCGAGGAAGCCGTCCAGATCGGACTTGGAGATGTGGCTACCGTCCTGGAAGAACTTGGCCTGGACCGCCCAGAACTCGCTGTCCGCCGTCACGGCCACGATGTCGATGCCCGCGTCGTTCTCGCCTATCCCCCCGCGTGCCGCGAAATCGCGCCACTGCCAGACGTCCGTGAACCGGTCGTCGTAGACGGGCGTGGTCTTGAGGAAGTCGACCATCAGTCTTTCGAACCAGTCGCCCTTCTCTGTCTTGCACTGGGTCTCGGCCCGGTACTTCTCCAGGACTTCGTCAAAATACACTTTCAAACCCCATGGGAATTACGGCTGGACCGGAGGAGGAGAGGAGATGATCGGTTCGGATTCGATTCCGAACCGCTACGTCTAGAGACAGCGGGCTGACCGGAGACTTCTGCCGCCAAGCGGGATGGCGTTGACGGACAACGTGTCGGCGGGACCTGCCAGGACGAACGTGTCAGCAGAGGTTATCGACCGGCATATTGCCTTAGATTGAGAGCATTATCTCGACTTTTGGTGTCATTGGCAAACGTTTATGAATCACGAAACCGTGGGAGGACGGGGCGGAAGTCAGACAGGACCAGAGCATGCGCCTTAAAATCTAAGGATTGTCCCCTGGAAATCCCCTGGATTTTCCCTTCAGCCAACCTTTTGACACACTCACCTATATCTGTAGGCAAGTCAAAACTGAATTTTTATTCTTCAAAACGATTTTTTTACAGATAGTCATTATGCGTACTATTTATGGTGTTAGATCATTATTTTCAGAAAATGTCATAATCATTTTTTTGGATTTCAGTAACCATTCTGAGCCAGTCCGGGAGCCTCCCCTGAAGGCCAGTCCGGAGGCCTTCCCTGAAGGCCAGTCCGGGAGCCTCCCCTGAAGGCCAGTCCGGGAGGCCTTCCCTGAAGGCCAGTCCGGGAGCCTCCCCTGAAGGCCAGTTCGGGAGTCCTTCCCTGAAGGCCAGTCCGGGAGCCTCCCCTGAAGGCCAGTCCGGAGGCCTTCCCTGAAGGCCAGCCCGGGAGTCCTTCCCTGAAGGCCAGTCCGGAGGCCTTCCCTGAAGGCCAGTCCGGAGGCCTTCCCTGAAGGCCAGTTCGGAGGCCTTCCCTACAAGGCGAGCCCGGATGCCTTCCCTTTAAGGCCAGTCTGGAGATCAAGCCCTGAAAACTGGTCCGGAAGGGCAGTTTGCCCCGGACTGATGCAGGCGAGGGTCACTAGCGGGGGGCCGCAGGGCCTGCCGAATGCCCGAGAGCCGCCTAGCCAGACGGTTTTGGCAAGCTTTTTCTTCATTGATATGCCACATGTTGGCTTGCATGTTGACAAACTGCATGAGAAGTTCCTTGACAAGTAAAGCTACCGTGTGATATAGATTTTGTCCCTTTAAAGGAGGAAGCCTACATGGTTAACGATGGCGACACCCAGGCGGCCCTTCTCGCCCGCGTGGAGAAGCTGGAAAACGATCTGAAGGATCTGAAGTTCGTCACGCTGTCTAAGATGGTGGACGACTGGTTCGGGGGCATGAACAGGCTCCTTGAGGAGTTCCGGCAGTCTGCCGACGCCCTTAAGGCCGCGGCGGCCTCTCTCCCCGCGGGCGGCGAGTGGGTCGCCCAGATGAACGGCCTCCTCTCCGACTTCCGCGGGGAGCTCGACGACCTCAAGGCCTCGGGCATGGTCCCCTCGGAGCCGTCCGGCCCGGACGAGGGCCCGAAGGAGCCGAAGGAGCCGAAGAAGCCCCGCAAGAAGAAGCAGTTCAAGAGCTACGCCATCTACCTGCGCATCAAGGAGATGCAGGAGGAGGGGACCCCCTACGCGCGGATAGCCGAGGTGCTGGACATCCCCTACACGACCGTCCACTCCTACATCCGCCTCACCTCCGACGCCCTGGAAAAGCTGAAGAGGCGCCACGAGGTGGAGTCGACGTCCGACTCCGCCTCCCCCCCTGCCGCCGCCACCTCCACAGTGGTCCTCCGCCGTCACAAGGAGCACGCCGGCTCCAGCGACCCCGAGCCCGAGCCCGCCCCGGTCGTGTCCCGCTACGACTCCGGCCCCTCCGATGACGAGCTCGCCGCCTCCCTCCCGCCCGGGTGGGAGTACGTCCGCGACGAGGACGACCCCAAGTCCCGGCCCCACCCGGAGAACGGCCCCGTGGCCTCCACCTCCGAGTCCGACCTGTTCGACTCGGACGAGGACGACGGCTCCGGCGACTGATACCGGCCCCGCGTCTGCGTTCGGCCCTTCGCCTGGCCCTGACCTGCTGGGTTACCCTCCCGGCCTGCGCGTCCCGCGTCCCCGTGCCTTCTCCCTGCAAGGCCATGACGGCTGGCCGACATATCTGTGTCCCTGACACTGTCTGCCTCCCGCGTCCCTGCGCCTTCTCCTTGCAAGGACTTGACGGCGGTCAGCCGCAGGCCTGTCCTGGCCCCCCGTGTCACTGTGCCGTCTCCGGCAAGGCCCGGACGTCTGGCCGCTAGAACTGCGAAACGGTTCCCTCGCGCCCTGTGCGTGATCTCTTTGATGGCGCGCTGCCGATGTCTGCAGGGGCTGATAAATAATTCACGCCTGAGAGTTCCTGTCAGGTGCCTGTTGCTTGCGATACGGTTGAGGCCTGGGCCTGCCGGCTCGGCAAGCGCCGGGGTCCTGTTAAATTTCTGACGCCGTGTTCCGGCCTCCTGCGGACGCATGTCTCCCAGGGGGCCGCAGGCCTGTTCTCCGGCACTTCGGGACGCCGTGGGCATCCATACTGACCCGGATTCCGGCCCGGAACCGGACGGGGAGCTTCGCCGGCCTCCTGGTTCCGGCTCCTTCCCGCTGTCGTGGGCTCTGACCTTTCGGCTCAGGCGTCCAGTTCTTCAAGGAAGGCCAGCCGTCTGCACCGCGCCGGAACCCCCGTCCTCACTGGAAGGCTGTCAGTCAACACCGTGCCGCCGGCCCGTCCTCACTGAAGGAAGGCGAGCCGTCTGCCCGTGCCGGACCCCCCCGTCCTCAATGGAAGGCAGTCCGTCTGCACCGTGCCGCCGGCCCGTCCTCACTGAAGGAAGGCGAGCCGTCTGCCCCGTGCCTGTGGCACCGTCCTCTCGGGCGTGGGCGCCGCCGGACCGGTTCCGGCGGCTTCCCGCATTGGTCAGAAGTTCAGGAACGGGTCCGAGGCCCTGTCCAGGGCCCTTCTGGCCGCCTGCGTCTCGGCGGCGTCCGGGCCCAGGGTGCGCTCGTAGCTCTCCAGAATCTGCTGGTAGACGGCCTTTGCGCCCTCCATGTCGCCCAGCCCCTCCATGGTTCTGGCAAGCCCGGCGCGGGAGGCGTTGGTGTCGCGGTGGTCCGGGCCGAGGGCCTTCTCCCTGGCGGCCAGGGCCCGGGCGTACAGTTCCCGGGCCCCCGCGTGGTCGCCGGTCGCGTCCAGCGAGAAGGCCAGGGCCCCCATGGCCCAGAGCGTGTCGGGGTGCTCCGGGCCGCGGTCCTTCTCGCGGGCCTCCAGCACCAGGCGGTAGCCGGCGGCTGCCGAGGCGGGATCCCCCGCCGCCTGCTGGGCGCCGGCCAGCCCAATCCTAGCGGCCAGCGCCTCGGGGCTGTCCGGGCCGGGGTCCTTCTCCCGGGCGGCGAGCACCTCGGCGTATAGGTCGCGGGCGGCGGCGGCGTCTCCGGAGGCCCTCAGGGCCGCGGCGAGTGATGACTTCGTGCGGAGGGCGTCCGGGCTCTCCGGGCCCTGGACCCTGGCGCGGACGGCCAGCAGGGCCGCGTAGCGGCCTATCGCCGCCTCGCGCTCCCCCTGGGCGTTCATGACGAAGGCCAGGGCCTCGCCGGCGCCCAGCGTCTCGGGATCCTCCGGGCCCTTCTCCTTCTCCCGGAAGGCGAGCACCCGCTCGTAGAGGGCCCTCGAGCCGGGAAGATCCTTGAGGTCCCGCAGGAGCGGCGCCAGTAGCCACGCGCAGGCCACGGAGTCCGGGTGATCAGGGCCCTGGACGCGGTCCCTCGCCTCCAGGACTGAGGCCAGCATGTCGCGGGCCGCCTCTCGGTCGCCGGACGCCACTAGAGCCCTTGCCATGCCCTCGCGGGTGGCGAGAGCCTCGGGCCCCTCGGCCCCGCCGGCCTTCTCGGCGTCCTCGAGCGCCTTCGCGTAGAGGGCCCTGGCGCCTTCCTGGTCGCCCGTGGCGGCGAGCACCCTCGCCAGCGTCACCCGGGACGAGGCCGTGTCCGGGTGGTCCGGTCCCAGGCTCTTCTCGCGGGAGGCGAGCACCTGGGCGTAGAGGTCCCTGGCCCCGTTCCGGTCGCCCTGGGCGTTCAGGACCCAGGCCAGGTTGTTCTTGGCCGTGAGGGCCAGCTGGCTGTCGGCGCCGAGCCTTCGGGCCGCCGCGTCGGCAACCCTGCCGTAGAGCTCCTTGGCCTTGTCCAGCTCGCCCAGGGCCCTGTGGGCCGTGGCAAGCGCCATGCGCACGGCCAGGGTGTCCGGGGCGTCCCGGCCGGAGGCCTTCTCCAGGCCGGCCAGGGCGTGGGCGTAAAGGTCCCGCGCGGCCGCGTGATCGCCCAGCTGGTTCGTCACGAACCCCAGCGCGTACTCGGCGTTGAGGGTCCTTATGTGGTTCTCGCCCAGCGCCTTCTTCCTCGCCTCCAGCACGCGGGCCAGGAGGTTGCGGGCGGCCCGGGCGTTCCCCGCAGCGAGCTCGGCCGAGGCCAGGGCGTCCGCGGTGGAGAGCACGTCGGGATGGTCCGGGCCCAGGAGCCTCTCGCGGGCCGCGAGCGCGGAGCGGAGCATGCCGCAGGCCGGGCCGGCATCGCCCGCCGCCTTCATGGCCTCGCCCAGGGCGTGGGCCAGGGAGAGCGTCTGCAGGTGGTCGGCGCCCAGGGTCCTCCTCGAGATCTCGGAGAGCCTCTCTAGCTCCGTCCTGGCTGCCGCGGCTGCCGCCGCTTCGCCCGCTGCCTGAGCCCGGGCCATGGTCTCCAGCGCGTACAGCGCCTCGGGACTCTCGGGGCCCAGGGATTTCACGAGCCCTTCGGAGGCCGCCTTGGCCGACGCCAGCGCGTCCTTGGGCCTTCCCGCCTCAAGGCTCATCCTGGCCTCCCGGCTCTTGGCCGCGAGCTCCCTGGGCGACCCCGCACCTCCCCTCGTCCTCCTGAGCCTTGCCGAGAGGGCCCTCCACGCCGCCTCGGAGTCCGGGATCCTGCCCTTGTCGGCCAGCTCCTCCGCCTCCCTCCTCAGGCTCTCCATCTGCCTGGCCATGGCCTCGAACTTCCACTCGGGCCGCCAGGGCCCCGCCGGCCCCGCAGGCTTGGCGGGCGCGGCAGTAGCCGGGGACCCGACAGCTGCGGGCGAGGCGGCCGCAGGGGCGGCTGAGCCTCCGGCGGCGGCAGTAGCCGGGGAGCCATCGGTCGCGGGCGAGGCGGCCGCAGGGGCGGCTGAGCCTCCGGCGGCGGCAGGAGCCGGAGACCCTTCGGCCGTAGACGAGGCTGTCGCAGGGGCCGCTGAGCCTACGGTAGCGGCAGGAGCGGAGGTTCCTCCGGCGTCAGCGGTCGCGGCAGAGCCTTCTGCGGGAGCGGCAGCAGCCGGGGCGGCGGCAGGCTGAGCCGTGTCTGGTCCTGCGGGCTTGCCGCCAGTCTGGGCGGCTGCGGGCCCTGCCGTGAGGAGGATGAATGCCAGGACGGCCAAAGGGCGGAAAAGAGCAGCTGGCTGCATACGTAGTTCTCCTGCCTGCCGGATCTGGGGGGCTAGCCGGGGCTGAGAAAAGCGTGGGAACATAGCTTCGGAGTGAAGCCTCATTATATAGCCGCCTCTCCGCATGTCAACGGGCCGAGAATCTCTGCAGTCGGCGGGGCGTCCTCCAGGTGCTGGCCGACTGACCGGGGCGGACGGGCCGGAGGGAGCAGGAAGGGGGCAGGGGGGGGGTTCCAGCGTTGACCACAGGATTACTGGTGGCTTTCTTAACCACCAACAGAATATAGAGGGTCGGACCGACGTAGACAGCTGGGCACCGGGAAGGGGCGGGGCGGCCTTCCGGCGTTGGCATATGTTAACGGTGTGGAGATGGATGAAGACATGCCAGTTTTTCCCCTGAGGGGTCAATATGGCGAGCCAGTATGGCTACCCTAAGTTGACAAATGGCCAACTGGGGCCTTGCTGTTGACTTCTGGCCTCTGTTTCTATATCTTATGTTCATAAGCCTCGAATGATTCACGTAGCTTGATGCATAATATTTTTTCCTCTAATCTTTTTTAATATTATGCTTATTACGTATTATATAAGTCTTAAGTCCATTTAAATATTTAAATTAACATAAGCAATCTGATAATTCCTTTCTTAATCAATATGATACGTAAGCATACAATTTATTTGTTTAAAATAGATATCATATGATAATTACTGTTAAAATGAGGCCTTCATTTATAACTATTTGTTATTTTAAAAAATGATAAATCTATTCTCTCGGAAAATTTGTATTGGCATCTCTCCCTGTCAGCAGAATTCTGTTTGAACACCTGTAAGGAGCTTTCCATCATGCAGTCAATAATTCAAAAATTGTCCATTTACTTGATTTTCATAACGCTGGTAATTACAGCTGTAATTTCTATTTCACCCTGTGTCGCATCGGCACAGGAGAAGCTTGATTTAAATCTTCCTATATTCATTTGGAACAGCTATGCTTACTGGAGTGATACTTCTAACCTAGAAATTAAAACATATGCATTTACTATCGATTACTCATTATTCGACAACGCTAATGCCAAACCAATTTCCAATCTGGAAATTCAAACAAATATTGGCAATATTATTTTTAACGAACCAATTAATTTCAAGGCACCTTATTTCATGACCGGAACACTTAAATCTTCTCAAACACCAATAGAACAATTTAACGTTACTAAAGTTCTAGGATTTGTAGACGGCAAACAAGTTGATCTAACTGAAAATTTCAGATCTTCTAACTTTTCACCCATTCCCGTTGAAGTCATGACTCCTGAATCAACTACCTGTCCTAGGAAACTTCTTGACTTTGCAGTTTATGAGGGTATTTACAAAGAACTAATTATTGGAGATTTTCAACATGCTGAAATAGAATTCAACGGTAAATCTGAATCATTCTTCTTTGGTGACAATGTATCTTATTTCTTTGAAAATGAAGCTAACATAAACAAAAGAGTGAAAGTATTCGTTGAAAATGTTCAGACGATACTTTCTGATGGTGAGACTAGTGACTGTACCAATGTGGAAAGCATAACCAAATTTATAGAATTGAAATAAGCATTTCACTATTCATCAGAATGGGTTTGTCCGGTCTCACGACCCTCAGCCGTCCAGCCCTGCAACCCCTTAGCCGCCCAGTCCTCCAAGCCCTCACCCAAGCCCCCGTAAACGGACACGGATATTTTTTTAAATTTTCCTGCCGTTTTCTCCTTGACGGTCCAGCCTCCTGCCGCATGCCGCCTGCTCCGGGCCAGCGATATCCACGGCCACATCGCGGCATCCGAAGCCGAACATCGTCCCCGTTCACCCTGAAAGGCTTACGGGCCGGGAATGTGAGGCCGGACGTGCATGACGAGATCGGGGATGCGCTGGGGAGGCCGGCCCGGCACCGCTCCGGATCCTCCCGGACCGCCTCTCGCCTCTCCTCCGGGCCCTTCCGGACCGCCTTCCCGGGCTGTCCGCAGCCGGCCCCTGCCCGTCCATGGGCTGTGGCGCGGGCGGGCACGGGCTGACAGGCCGGAAGCCCGCTCGTCATCCTGAGATTTGTTTTTCTGCCCCCGCAAGCCCCTCGGACGGGGGCGTGGGCGGACGAGCCGGATGCGCGACGCCTGCGAGGTCTCCTTTCAGGACCTCGGGCCCCTCTGCGGCGTCCCGTGTATCGCGCGGGGGAGTGCGGGGCAGGATCCCCCTCACGGTTTCGGAAGCCGGAGGCTTCCTTGAAGGATTCGCGGCAGGCCGGGCGGGTGTCCAGGGGGGGGGCGTCCCTCATGCCCTTCCGCACGAATTGTTGGCGGCGGCGCGGCCAGGTCCCTTCTCCGGTTTCGGATGCCGTGCAGGCCAGGCTCGGTCCGGGATGTCCTGCCGATTCATGAGGCGGGATGCGGGGCTTCCCTCCCTTCATCTTGACAACCTGCTGTCCGACGGCAAGAATATGGCGGTGGCGGCTTCCGCCGCCCATGGGTCGATGCCTGCGGCTCCCGTCCGGCGCGGCGGAGGTCTGGAGACGACCCTCCGGAGGAGGCGAACTGCGCGGGGAGGCCATGATGGCTGGGAAGGACGGCGGCGGCAGGGTGCAGGGGCTGAAGGACAGCTACAGGACCATGCACGGTGAGCGGCTGGAGTCGGGCCGCGACGACATAATTCTGACGTACTTCAGGAGCTATCTCGACAGGACGCGCCGTGTTCTGGATCTGGCCGAGACGCTGGCCGGGGATCCGGGCGGTGCGCTGACCGCCGCGAAGCGCAAGGAGGAGGCCTACTGGATCCTGGAGAAGACCCGCCTCATGGAGGGCGAGTACCCCTGGTTGCGTCTGATAGGCATGAGCGGCAGGTGCGGCCCTGACGTGACCGGCCCATCGGAGCTTCCCGGGCCCGGGGTGCGGGACAGGGCCTACGCCCTCATTAGGGACAGGGTCTATCTCCTGGACTCCATGCTCTGGAAGCTGGGGCAGGATTCCGGTGCCGCCGGCCTCTCCGATGAGAAGGGCGATTCAGGAGCCCCGGACGCCGGGGCGGAGCCGGACGGTGCTGCCGGGACAGCGCCCGACGCCGGGGGCTGACGGATGGCGGTTCGGCGTCTGACTGGGGGACGGAGCCAGAGTCGGAGTAGTCGTTCGGGGTATCCCTGAAAACGAGACGATCGCTTTCCGGCCGAGACTGCGGCCCTTCCTTATGTAATCCCGGAAGAGGTTGGATCTGTTCGCGAACGTGCGTGACGGCATCGTGCCGAGATGAGCCAGAAATTGGCAGCCGGTAGCGGCATATCCGAGGATGTGCCCTGGAAAGCTTGGCTCCCTGCGGAAGGCGGGCCGGGACCCCGGATAGCCCGGCCTCCAACTGAAAGTGGGCCGGGACCCCGGAAAACCCGGTCCCCCTACGGAAGGCGGGCCGGGGCATCGGGAGCCCCCGACCGCTCCGGGCTTCATGCCCTGAAATCCATGTAGCTCATGGCCAGTCGCTTCATCCTGAGCCCCGTCGGGGGGCGGGTAAGCCCCTGGTCCACCGCCACGCGGGAGACGTTCCCGCAGCGACGGCGCAGGGCCTTGGATAGGGCCTACCGCTCCACGGAGCTCAGCCTCTCCCCGAGTCCGGACGGCACTGCGGCGGCGCCTCGTGCGGAGCGCACCGCTGGAGGCAGGTCCCATGGCTCCGGGGGGCCTGTCCTCCCCCCTCGGGCGAGCGCCTCTCCCAGGGACCGCTCCATTTCCTCGCCCTGGTGACCCACGGGGCATTCTTCATGTGGCACAGCAGGGTTTCCGGCGCGGCTGCCATGTCCCAGCGTCCGGCCAGGAGCCGCTCCACGGTAAGGAACAGCTGCGCCAGCCCCGCGTCCGAGGAGCTGGCAGCGTCCGCCTGCCTTCCCGCGTCCGAGGAGCTGGCAGCGTCCGAGGTGCTGGCAGCGTCCGCCTGCCTTTCCGCGTTCGACTGCCTGCCGGAGACCCCTGCCTTTCCGCGTTCGACTGCCTGCCGGCGTCCGTGGACCTGCCCGGGTCAGCCTGCCTTCCCGGGTCAGGGGGCCGCGAAGCGTCAGAGGACAGTCCAGGCACACGTGAGCCGCGCCTCGCCCGCGTCCTGAGGGCTGAGGACTGCCGCGCCTCCGTTTGCGACTCCCGCCTCCCCGTCCCCCCCGGACTTCTTCCGGACGGAGTCCCGCCCCAAGTCAGGGCTCCCCCGGAGTCATCGGCGGCGCCTGCCCGTGACCGTGACGATGTCCACGGCAATCACCCCGGTCGCGGCCACGTTCCTCTCCGGCATGGGCTTCCCGGAATGCTGGGGGACGTATTTGGCAACCAGGGCGTCGAGGGCGGCGGCCCTCTCGGCCGGGTCGCCGACGATCCTGGCGGTCCCGGTCACCACCACGCTGCTGAACAGGGTTCCCGTGCTGCAGGGCTCGTCCCCGGTCCTGATGTCCCCTCCCGTGAAGGCGCACAGCGACACCCTGGGGTCGGCGGCTATGTTGTCGTTGCGGGTGCCCTCACGTGACCCGTGAACGTATATTACGTTCCCGGCCAGGGCGAAGTTCAGGGGGGTGACGTAGGGCGCCCCGTCCTCCCCGCAGGTGGCGAGCGAGCACACGCTGGCCTTGCGGAGGACTTCCAGGCAGTCCTCCGGTGACAGGGGGCGCCTGGGCAGCCTGGGGGTCTTCCTGGACTCGGGCGGCCCGGAAACGGGCCCGGTCGTCTGAACCGGCATGTTTGGACACCTCGATAAAAAACTGTTTTGGGAAAAGCGTTCCATATTTGGCAACAGTTGGCGTGTAGGCATAAATTGCTGACAGGATAGCCTTTGCCAGAACACCACGCCGCTGTTCCGGAAGCTGGCGGGAGGCCGGGCTTCCGCCAGGGTTCGTACTCCCGTCCCGGAACTCTCCGGCAGATGCGGGGAGAGTGTTCCGGGAATGCCCCGAAAATGTCCCGAAAGTCCCGGGAAAGCCCTTGCGGGACGGAGGGTCTGGCGGTCCCGTTACGGGATCGGGGCCCCTGCGGGGGACCGTAGCGGCAGGTGTCCAGGGGATCACGTTCCTCGCCAGAGAGGCGGGCACGGAACTTGGGCGAGCCGCGATGCCGGAGGCGCATGAGTCCGCCCGGCGTCGGGAAGGTCGTCAGACTGTGTGGGGAGCCCGTCCGGCTCCAGGTGTAGCCTTCAGGCTCAGCGGGGAGTCCGTCAGTCTGGGGATATCAGGTACCCGGAGGAGCCCGTCAGGCTCAGGCTGGAGGACGCGAAGCCCGGATGCCGTTCCGAGTCCGGAAGGCTTCGGCGTCGGAGACGAAGGCGGCCTCGGTACGCGGGGGCCTTGAACGGGCGGAACACGGGCGGTCGACTTGTTTGCGGCTCTGGCAAGCCATGTGCCAAGGCGACCTGCCTGGGCGGGGGAGGGCGGTCCCCGGCGGCATCCCTGTAGGGGAGATCAGCGGACGGTACGGAAAGGCCCGCAGAGGGGGCATTTTACAGGATTTGCATGAGGGACGGAAACAGCCGTTGACGCGCCGAGACGTGGCGGACATTCCATAAACTGGAATAAAATGCCCCCTCAAAAGACGGCAGTCCCGCTTCACAGTGTTCTCTTTTGGTGACTGTTCAGGCGGCCCTCTATTGAGGGCCTTTTCGGAAGAAGAGAGCCCATATGAGGAACCATTGAAGCAGAAGAGTCAATAATGGATACCTCATGTGGCGGGGAAGAGTTTCTTCAGAGGTCATTTTGATTGGATAGGCCCCCCTGTTGAGCTCCCCACGGGGGGTCACCTGAACAGTTACCTCTTTTGAAACAGATCCGTTTCCGGAAGCGGGGCTAAACCTACGGATCTGTCGAAACCGGGAAATCAGGCACCGCCTCCCAGACCCCGCCCTTGTTCAGGCCCGAGATCCTGTCCGCAGTACCGGCCGTGGCACCCCCGCGATTCCGGCCGTGGCACCCCCGCGATTCCGGCCTGTGTCCCTCACGGGATTCCACTCGCCGCCAAGGCACACGGTGGCACTGAAGGCTCCAGGCGGGAAGCCAGTCCGGGCCCGTGGGAACCGGTCCGTTCCCGTGCCTGCCTGTCCGGGTCGGATTCCGGGCCGTCCGCCGGGGCCCACCTGTTCCGTCAGGGCTGCCGCCGTGGCCGGCAGGAGCGGCGGCCCCCCGAAACGCTTTTGATTCGCGTCAATTCTGATTTGACATCAGTCATTTCTCGTGTCACCAAGCATTATTCAACACCATTTAGCGTGATTCCGTTTCGCTTCGATTAATTTTCAATCATCCCGGAAATTTAAAATGTCTGTGAATCGCATCAGGTTCATGGAATTGTTCCACCGACAGCGTCACGAATCCCTTGAAACTCATGCCGTTCCGGCTCACGTTCTGTCCCGCCTCCCTTTCGGCTTCCGCCATGAAAACTACATATTTTTCACTACTTTCTGAGCTCGGAAGTCACGCCTTTAGATTTTTCGCGCCATTCGAAGCAAGGTCTTCCAACCTCTGGTTTTTTGCGCCATTCGAGCTTAGAATCCTCTTCTTTGAAATTTTCGCATCTTAGAAATATTTACCTTCGGCTTTCGTCTCTCGTCATCACGTGTGATCATTTTGTCTTAAAGATTGCGGGTGTTCATAGCCATGCGTTTAAGAGAGATCGCTCCTTTCATTTTCTCCTTCATTTTCACATCTTCTGCTTTACAGCCAGTGGACTTACATTGAACTGTCTTTGTGGCAAATTGCGCCTTTTGTCTTGCATCTTCGCCTTCACATCATTTGTCTTGCACCTTATGGATTTTCATTGTACTGTATTCGCGGCAAAGGGCTAATTTAGTCCTGTAGCTTATATGTTTTCGTCTTCTTGCCTTTCGTAAATTTGCTCCTTTCGTCTTTCCAGTTCGTCATTTTATCTTTTGATTTACAGCCTCTGGACTTTCGGTGTCCCGCATTTGCTGTAATCCCTTCCCTTCTTGCCTGTCCCTTCAACGTCCCGTCTTTTGTCTTACGCATTATGCCTTTTTCACTTTCGGCTTCAATGCTTTTGTTTTTTCACTGCTTTCGGCCTTTCCTCTTTCCCCCTTTCATTTTTCCGCCTTCGCCTTCGCCTTAGCCATCGCCTTCGCCACCCTCGTCTTCGTCTTCGTCCGGGCCTTTCCCGCCACGCGGGCTGCGTCCCGACGCCTCATAATCGGTTGAATCTCCCTCGGCTCAAAAAACTCTGGAATACGATCCGAATCTGTTTTATAAGGGGGGTATCATTACGGAGGGCTTGAAGGGCCGACAACAGGGCCGGAGGTCATGTCCCATGGACCCAAGCGAAGAAGATCCCAGGACGGAGGCGTTCATCCGCGCCCTCCGCGACGGCCACACCGTGGATGCCTCGAGGCAGGCCGCCTCCCTGAGCTGGAAGCTCCTCTACGCCATGAAACGGCGCGATCCCCGGTTCGCCGAGGCCTGGGACAATGCCCTGGGCGAGGGCTCCCGTTCGCTTTCAAAGATGAGGCCCGTGACCGAGGCGGCGAGACAGGCCTTCCTGGACGCCCTGGCGGTCGGCAAGACCGTGGGCGCGGCATCTGAGGCAGCGGGGCTGCACCCCTCTACCATCTACAAGCACCGCACGGCCGACCCGGATTTCGCGAAGCGCTGGGACGACGCCGTCTCCCGGAGCGGCAACGCCTTGGGCCGGGGCCGCCCCACGAGCACCGCCGGGGAGTTCCTGGACGCGCTCAGGAACGGCAAGAACCCGAGGGAGGCGGCCATCGTGGCGGGGAGGGACGTGTCCACCTTCTACCGCATGAGGCACAGGGACCCGGACTTCTCCCGGGAGTGGCACGACATTGCGAGGGGCGGCCTCGGGAAGAGGGGGCTGTACCGGAAGAGGGTGCCCTCCGCCCCGCCCGCGTCCCTTCAGGAACCGGAGACGGGGGGCACGGACGCCGCCCCGGCCGGCCCGAAGGGCTCGGACCCCTCCCCGGCCGGCCCGAAGGGCTCGGGCCCCGCCCAGGGCGGCCCGAAGGGCTCGGGCCCCGCCCAGGCCGGCCCGAAGGGCTCGGGCCCCGCCCAGGCCGACCCGAAGGGCTCGGGTCCCGCCCAGGCCGGCTCGAAGGGCTCGCTCCCCCCCGCGGCCCGCAGGAAGGGCGCGGGCCGCGCCTCCGCCAGCCGGAAGGGCGCGGGCCCCGCCGACGAGGAGAAGTAGGGCCGAACCGACCCTGCCACGGCTAGGCCCTGCCCTTTCAGGGACGTCGTCCGGATCGCCGGGAGCCCCGTGACGTGTCCCGTCCGGGGCTTCTCGCGTCTCCGGCCCCGTGCCCGGTCCTTCTCGCCCCCCACCGGCGAAGCCTCGCCGCGAACCTGCGGGCCTCCAGGCGACGGTCAGGCCGGAATGCCTTTTGGGCCGTGATAACCGCGCAAGCCTTCAGAATTACCATGTGCTTATGAACATGGCATCAGGTAACCTTTTGTTTCAATAAATATGTCAATCCTTGATATTTGCCATGAGTCTTAATAAATTTGGACATTGTCACTAATGAATATCGAACAAATTAGAGATTTTTGTTAAATTAATTTGTATTTTAATATGAAATGCCTTAATATTATTGATGTTTTGAATTTCTAATAAATTAAAACAACAATAATCAAGATTTGTTATGCTTTCCGTAGAATTAAATTAAACTTTACTATATAATTCCCTGAAATTGCTGATATTTTGGACAATTTGTAAAATGGATTTTTATCAGAGATTGAAAATTATGGGGTTTAAATAACATAGTCATTTCACTGTCCATAATGCTTCAAATTATTGAAAGGCTTTATATTCAACTCCATTGAAGTAGAAAAATATTTTAAATTTAATATCATAATTAGTTTTTGAATCACATAAAATTTATGAAATATAAAATTATTAATTATTCTGAAATATTAATAACTCATTCATTGTTGAAAGCCATGATATTTTTTGACTATTTAAATGTAAATATAATTATAGTTTTGCATGTCAGTCGCTATGAAACCTTGAAATTTACAATATATTACCCTTGCACGTAAATATGAACGAATGTGGAGACACAGGACCATATAAGAAACTTGGCACATAAACGCAATAAATTGTGTTTTAACCGTCTGAAGAAACGCTAGCTGGAGATGAGGGACCGACGGGCGCCCGTCGCCTAAGCCGAGCAGCTACGTCAGCTCTCCTCCCTTTTCGTTCATATTTATGTGAAAAGGTAATATCGTAACAACTAAATTTTTTGGACTTAATTGTAGTTAAGAAACCTTTGAGATTCTTGGGATTTCCGAGTGTTGAAGTCCTTGAAACTTTTGAATACGCACAATGTAGAAAGATTGAAATTCAATTGCAATTGAAATAAATCGAACTAACTATTCTGTAAAATATTTTAAAGCATCTGTTCAATAAAATATTATCATAACATCTATTCTATAAAATCGTTTCGATACATGATATTTAGAAAATATTTTAATTAATTGATCCCAGAAAGTCATGTACAGGCATAAAAATCATGACAGTCACGAAAGTCGCCATTGCCCCAAGGGTTTGAAAGGCAAGACAGAACGGCAGGGCAAAAAAAAACCGGCTTGCCTAAGCAAGCCGGTTTTTACCTTATCGTCTCTTACCCTAAAAGCCAAACGTTGCCTCTTATGCCAAATGGTAGCGGGGCTTGGATTTGAACCAAGGGCCTTCGGGTTATGAGCCCGACGAGCTACCAGACTGCTCCACCCCGCGCCAACTTTTAAGGATTATAGCGATTTCTCTCCCGGTGTCAAGCTTTTTTTTGCCTTCAGGCCGGACGGCCCCGGGACCGCCCCGGGCCTGGACTTGGCGGTTTCTTCCTCCGGCTCCGCCCGGGGATCTCCCCGCCCTGGCATGGCAGGGTTCAGTTTCCCCGCTTCCGGCACCTATCATGTCCCGGCGTCCTCAGGGACCCGTCCGGGCCGGAGCTCCCGTTTCTTTCTGAACTGTCCCGGTCGGGGATTCTGCCCGCCTGGGCAAGGCCAGGGGTCAGGTGCATCGGCCCCGGCAACATTCCTTTCTCCGTTCAGGCCCGGCATCTTCAGGGCGTGGCGGCCTTGGGGGCCCTGCCTGCAGTCGGGGGCCAGGACAGCGGCCTTCCTGGACCCTGCCTGCAGTCGGGGGCCAGGACAGCGGCCTTCCTGGACCCTGCCTGCAGTCGGGGGCCAGGACAGCGGCCTTCCTGGACCCTGCCTGCTGTCGGGGGCCAGGACAGCGGCCTTCCTGGACCCTGCCTGCTGTCGGGGGCCAGGACAGCGGCCTTCCTGGACCCTGCCTGCTGTCGGGGGTCAGGACAGCGAACTTCGGGAACC
>JAISFP010000093.1 GCA_031263525.1 Deltaproteobacteria bacterium
ACTCTGCTATTGATCGTGAACTCAAACAAGTCCACCGAAGTGGGCTCTCAGGGTCACCTCTGGTCGTAGATTCCAAGATAGTTTCCAAATCGAGGATCAGAGTCGGATCTGAGGAAATATTACGAGTTCGGGTAAATGTTATAATTTTGGCTATCGTTACAGGGGTGAGAAATCAGTGCAAGGCCCCAGATATGGTATTTCTTTGCCATGACTCGCTCCCATAATGTGGGAGAAGCTTTCAACATTTTCTAATATTTTTCCGGAAGCGTAATAAGGGTTGGCCTCCCAGAACCAGGCATCCTAATTCTGGTACTTGCAATAGGGTCTTCCTCTAATTCTTTGATCCCTTTGGTTATAGTAACTCTAGATAAACCACATATATCTCTGACAATTGTAATGCCACCATGACCTAGAATTTGAGCCTCGTTAGCCGCAAACAGCCGTCTTTGCCTCTCGTTCAGATAAGGCCAAACGTTCGTGAAACGAAGTGTCAAAGCATCGAGATCCACGGCACCCTCCTCAAAGAATCTACCATGGTTAGAGACTGTCGCCTTTGGGCAAATCTGTAAAGGTTTTTTTTCCCGCCGCCAAAGTGGCGATTGGTTGCATCTGGATACGCCGCTTTTCCAGTTCCTGAAAAACGGTCAGTCATACGAAATTTTACATAACACGCGACACGCGTGTTTAGCCCGGATACATATTCTGTCAGCCTGGGTGATGTTTAAACTTAAAGAAACTTGAAATACCTTTTCAGTTTATTATGTTTAATATTACCCGTTTAATCAAATGTCGGAATTTTTTCCCATATCTCGGTAGCTAATCATAGGTGCAGATACCATAACTGGGTTGGTTGACCGACATATCCTCCTCTGGGCTGATAGCCAAATTCCGATATTTGATTAAACAGTTAATAGTGTTTGCTCCCGGTGGCTCATAATATTTCAAGAGATTTCATACAAAGATTACACTGAAAAAACCTCTCCCGCGACCTTGTCAGAGGCCAGGTTGCTGGGGGCGATGGTTGCGCGAACTTGCGTGGATTTGGCCTAAATTCAGGACGTTTCCACGCCGAGGACGCATGGCGCTCATCTTCACATTGAGGGGGGGAGGGGTTTTTTTGCAGCCGAATCTACAAAGGCTTAACATAAGAAATTGGTATCTGTTCACGGACAAAAGCGGGGGAACCTACAGCAGGACCCCCAGCTCTTCCACATTCCTGGTGCAGGACGGTTTTCTCCGGGACCCGGACGGCCTTCCTCCGGGGCCCGGACGGTTTTCCTCCAGAGTCAGACCGGTCTTCCTTCAGGTCCAGAACGGTCTTCCTCCAGGCCAGAGCAGTCTTCCTCCAGCTCCAGGACAAGCTACCTCCTTGGCCAGGCGACCTACCCGTGAACGGATACAGAAATTGAAAGAAAGATATTATTACCCGTCCAGTCTAATGTCGGAATTTCCGTAACTGTCCGGGCGCCCCCTCAAGGGGAGCTCAACAGGAGGCATTTCCAACCAATATGCCCTATTCAGAATATCTTCCGCTCCATATGAAGTATCCATTGTTGACTCTTCACCTTCAAAGGTTCCGCATCCGGGCTCTCTTCCTCCGAAAAGGCCTTCAATAGAGATGCGCCTCACAGAAGTCAGCGGCTCATTCTGGAACTGACCGGCCCAGGATATCCTCTGGGCATCCGGACCGCTCCAAAGTTCTTGACTGTCGGGCCGTTATGCCTTATTTAGTTGTGTGTCATCAAGCCTTATCCCCCGCCAGATCCTCAGGCGGGGCTTCCCCCGCCCGGTTCCCGGACGGTCCTTCACCGCCTGCCACCTGCCCCTGGATACTCCCATGACGACCATCGCCTCCCTCGAAAACGACCCCGAACGGGGTTCGGGCTGGGCCCTCCTGCGGCTGGAGGTGCCCCCCGGGGACCGGAGCGCGCTCTCGGCAGCCGGCGACGCGCCCTTCAGCTTCTCGGTCAAGGACGCCCAGTCGGGCGAGTGGCTCCAGAGGCCGAGGACCAGGAGGGTCTGGAGCCTCAAGGAGCACTACTTCCAGGCCGAGCGCAGGGTTACCCGGCCGGGCGAGCTCGCGGTGCTCATTCCTCCCGCCGTGACCGAGCGCCTGGTCGAGAACTTGTTCTTCTTCAGCGTGAAGGGCGCTGGGCTTTCCTACCCGGATCTGATGGTCCAGGCCGGGCACATCCTGACCGCCTCCACCCCCATAATACTCGCCCCCAAGCCCGGGCAGCGCGACGACGACTGCGCTGAGGAAGACGATGCTCCCGAGGACAGGCTGAACGCCAGCGAGGAACCCCCCGCCGTGCCGCGGCGCCTGTCCGGGATCCCCGAGACTGGCATGGATCACGGAGATCCCGCCGAGACGGAGGACGGCTACGAGCTCCCCGGGCCCGGGGAATGCCTTGGCCTCCCGATGGCTGAGCCCGGCGACCCGATCGGCTACGGGGCCGGAGGGTCCCATCGGGCGGGGCAGGGCGGAGCGCCGAACGTTCCCGGCCCCGGCCCCGGCCCCGGCGGAGGAGGGGAGGGCGTATACGCGGCCCCGCCTCTGACCGAGACCGAATCTTACGGCGTGCCCGAGTCGTTTGCGGACGGCGGCACGGGCGTGGTCGATGGCACGGGAATTGCTCTGAGCCCGGATACGGGTTCCGGTCCCGGCGGCCGCGCCCTGCCCAAAGGGGCCGATCCCGGTCCGGGGCCCTTCTTTCCCCCTGAGGATCTGCCCGAGGAGAGGCCCGGCTTCGTGAGCTCCTCAGGAGTCGGCGACGGCCCCCTCACCGGCCTGCCTGCCGGTCCCCCCTTCCCTGAGCCTTTTGCCGAAGAGACCGGGCCCCGCGATCACCTGCCCGACCGCTCGGCAGGGCCCGGCCGAAGGCTCTGGCTCGTCCCTGCGGCGCTGGCGCTGGCGGCCGCGCTCCTTTACCTGTTTCTCTGGAGGGACACCTCCTCACCCCTGGAGGTCCCGCCCCCCGCAGCTGAGTCCCGGATCCCGGAGCCCTCCCCCGAAACCGCGTCCGTGCCCCTGGAAGGATGCTGGGCCGCTGACGGCCTCTCCGGCGCGGCCCCCGGGGCCGTCCGCAGGCCCGTCACGGTGCAGTACTGCTTCTCCTCCCCGTCACGGGCGGAGCTCACCGTCTTCGACCTCGACGACGGGGGCAGGGCGGAGGACTCCTGCACGTCCAGCGCCTCCGTCTCCGTCTCGCCGGAGGGGACCCTTATCGCGGGCGATCCGGGAGGTCCAGTCTGCGAGCGGGCCCCGGACACCTCCTACTATGCCATGCGCCTGGCCTGTCAGCCCCGCCTGGGAGGGGAAGTCGACTGCCTGATCGAGACGGACGGCGGGGCGGCGCCCCTGGAGGCGGTCTTCACCAGAAGATAGTGATCATCAAAAATCGCGGGCCGGAGCCCTCGGACCCGAAATCCTGCTCCAGGACGGCAGCTCCGGGATTCCGAGCCTCTGGACCCTTGATCTCTGTCTCCACGGCCTCCGGAGCCCGTTGCGCCCCGGCTTCCGGAGCCCGGTGCGCGGTGCTCCCGTTCTCAGGCTACCGCAGCCCAGCGTCCGTTGCTCCCGGCCTCAGGCTCCCGAAGTCCGGCGCCCGTTGTTCCCCGGCCTCCGGAGCCCGGGGCCCCCGGAGCTCAGCGCCCGATGCTCCCCGGCCTCCGGAGTCCAGCGCCCGTTGCTCCCGGTCCTCCGGATTCCTAATTCTGAAGCCCCCGGGCCTTCAGTTCCCCGATCCTAAATCAACCGTTCTGAGCCTTCCGAGTCCTGTTTCTTGAGACCCCGAGCCTCCGGAGCCCTTTTCATGAGGCTTTCGAGCCGTAAGAAACCGAGACTTGAAAAAATTAAGATGTCAGGTAACTGTTCAGGCGCCCCTCTTTTGAGAACCATTTTCGAGGAAAAGAGCCCTGAAAAGGAACCCTTGAAGTTGAAAAGTCAGCTTTGGATGCTTCATGTGGGGCCAAGGAGTTTCTGTAGAGGGCCTTTTTGAAGGGAAGATCGGCCTGTTGAGTTCATCTTGGGGGGGCACCCGAACAGTTACGATGTCAGATTTCTAAGTTTGTTGTTCCTGCGCTTTCTGCTCCCAACATAGATCCCCTTCCGCAAGTTCGGCAAACTTGAGCGATTTCACTGCCCCAAAACAGCTCGGATATCATATAATGTGTGCAGGTCCTCCCCGGCGATGAAGCCCAGCCGTCTGCGGGATTTAGTTCCCGAGGCGACCCCCAGACGGTTTCTTGGTTCTGAGGTCCTCCGGAGCCCTCGGCCCTGAGCCAGGCGGCTGACCCTCGCCTTTCAACTCTGTCTTGCGGGCGGGGACACGGCCTAATGGGTCCGTCTGTCCGTGGCGGTCACGGTTCCCCGTCCCGAGGCTTCCAGCCATTTCCGTGGAGAGATTGCTCTGGGCCCCGGCACCTCCCATGCCTGGCGGGACCGCAGCCGCCGCCAGGGGCCCCTTCAGGGCCGGGCCGGCATCCGCCTCCTTGCCCCCCTCCCGGCCAGGCCGGATCCTGCCGCCAGGGGCCCCTTCAGATCCGGGCCGGCATCCGTCTCCTTGCCCCCCGTTGGCCAGGCCGGCATCCGCATCCTTGCCCCCCTCCTGGCCGGGCCGGCTCCTGCCGCCTAGGCCCCTCTTCAGGTCCGGGCCGGCATCCGCATCCTTGCCCCCCTCCTGGCCTGGACGGCTCCTCCCGCCAAGGGCCCCTTCCTGGCGAGGACGGCGCCTGCCGCCTTGAACCGTCTCTTGGCCACGCCGGAACCCGCAGGGCCCGGCCGTCCCGCTCCATTCCCGTTTCCCCGCCTTCAAGCTTGCCTCGACTGGCCCCGGCCTCCCCCACCATGACCTTTCTGCCGGCCAGGGACGGGGAGGGGCGGGGCGTCCCAGAACCGGAGAGAAGAAGATGCTGAATGCCACTCTGGAAAACGATCTGTCCAAGGGCGACGGCTGGGCGCTGCTGAAGGTCCCCCTGGAGGACCCGGACGGCGTCCCGACAAGTCCCCTCCCCGGGCCGGGGGAGAGCTACTGCCTCATCTCCGTCATGGACAAGGTCGAGGAGCTGTTCCTCCAGGGGCCCCACTCGGACGTCCACTGGGACCGCCAGGAGATCTTCTACCAGGTGCCGATCACCTCAGGGGACGGGACCTGCCTGGTGCTCCGCATCCCTCCGGACATCACCGACCACATGGAGAACAACTTTTTCCAGATCGCCGTCAAGTGCGAGGCCGGGTCGCTTCCGCAGGTCATCGCCCAGGCCGACCACGTGGCCAGGCGGTCCGGGCCCCTGGCGGCCGAGGAGAACTACGCCCTCCCCAGCCCGGGGAAGACCGTGATCGCCTGGATCCACAAGGAGGGAGACGCCCCGTCCCAGGTGCCGTCCTGGCTGGCGAGCGCACAGCCCGACGACCTGGCCCCCGTCCCGGAGCTCCCGCCCGACGCCGCCGCGCCGGGGGAGGGCGACGGATCCTTCCGTGCCGACGCCGGCGGATACTCGGGCGGCTACGGGTCTGACCAGGCGGGGGGCTCGGCGGGATGGCAGGACCAGGGCGCGCCCTCCCAGAACATCGGCGCGGGCGGCTTGCAGGACCAGGCGACCGGCTGGCAGGGCCAGGGCGGCGGCAGCGGCCTTCCCGTCTCCGATCTCCCCCAGTCCCAGGACGGCCAGTCGCCCTTCTATACCCCCTCCTCCGAGGAGGAGGCCGCCAGCACGGCCTTCGACCCCCTGGAGTACCAGCAGCAGGCCGAACGGGGCGATCCCTCCGGCCAGGAGCATCCGGAGCCGCAGCCCCAGGCCTGGGACCAGCAGGACTGGACCGGGCAGGGGCAGGGCTACACGGAAGCACAGCCCGGCTGGGACTCCCAGCAGGGGCAGGGCTACACTGATGCCCAGCCCGGCTGGGACTCCCAGCAGGGCGGTTTCGCGGGCCGGCAGCCCTGGGCGGAGGGCCAGACGGGCTGGGATTCCGCCCAGGGCGTAAGCTACACAGACCAGCAGGCCTGGGGGGAGGGCCAGCCCGGCTACCCCGTCCCCGGGGCCGACGGGAGCTGGCCCGGGCAGGCGACTCCGGCGGCGCCCAAGGAGAAGAAGGGCCTGGGGCCGCTTCCCATAATACTGGGGATCCTGTTCCTCCTTCTCGTCGGGGGCGGGGCCCTGTACTACTTCAAGTTCCATGACAGGGGCGTCCCGGACCAGGCGGGCCTGGACCCCGGCGCGCCTTTCGGGGACGGGGAGAACCCCATACCCGACGGCACGGGGCCCGGCGGCGGCAAGCCCCCTGCGGACGCGGAGCCGGACGGGGAGGGTGACGCCGAAGGCGACGAGGGCATGGCCCCCGCCGACAAGCCTGACAAGCCGGACGGCGCAGGGCTCGGCGGGGATGGGCCGGAACCGGAGGGGGGGACGCCTCCTGACAAGACCCCGCCGGACGGCGGGGCCCCGGCGAGGCCGGGCGCAGGGTCCGGCGGGGCCATGACACCCGCCGAGACCGCCCGCAGGCTCCTGGACCGCCAGGCCGGCCCTTCCGAGCTCTCCGCTCAGGTGCAGGGCATGGAGGGTTCGGACGACCCGGCGGTGGTGCAGGTCCTCTTCGACACGGTCCGGGAGCTCGCCAAGTACGATCCCGAGTACAGGGTGCGCCTGGCGGCGTTCTACGACCCCACCGACCTGAGGCCCACGACCGTCCGTAAGGATCCCTCCCTCGCCTGGGAGGAGTACTCCGAGGCGGCCAGGAGCGGGGCCTCCGGCGCCCAGGCCCGCTTGGACGCCCTCTCCGAGTGGGCCAGGAGCTCTCCGGACGCCGCGAACTACCCCGAAGCCGCGGAGCGGATAAAGTCGGCCTCCAGGTGAGCCTGCCGCCCCTCAAGGGCGGGACGTCCGGGCTGGACCTGTCGAAGCGGGCCATGTGCCTGCGCCCCTGTCATTGGGTGGAGGTGCGCCGCTGACATTGGGGCGGGGAAGGCCGCTGTCATTTTTGAGGCGGCAGGCCGCTGACATTGGGGGCGGGGGCAGGCCGCTGTCATTGGGGGAGGCGTTGCGTAGCTCCCATTAAGGAGGCTTCGCGGCGCTGACATTAACGGAGGCAGGCGATCGAGCGTGTATTTCCCTTTCGGCTGAGGAACTGACTGGAGCGCTGGCCTTGACGGTTCGGATAGCTCCAGGCATTGCGGGGCAGATGTTCCCGGAAGTTCGGGGGAGAAAGGTTTCTTTCCTGTGCATTTTGCGCTAGACTTGCGGCACCCCTGACGTCCATTTCTCACCTGCTATGGTTTCTCTCGCTTGCGAACTCCTGGCCCCGTCTGGCTTTTCTGGCCCGGTCCTTACAGTTTCGGCCTCCGCGCCTGCTCGGCTATGGCTTCCGGCCTTTTTCCGCGGTCTTTGGCCATTTTTCTGCGGCTTCCGGTCATTATTTTGAGACGTTCTGCCTTTTGCGGTGGCTTCCGGCCTTTTTCTGCGGATGTGGCTTCCGGCCTTTTTCTGCGGATATTGGCGAGTTTTGAGGGGATTTCTGCCTTTGTCGCGGATTCAAGTGATTTCTGAGTGGATTTCAGTTTTTTTTTTGCGGATTTGAGCATTTTCCAAGTGGGTTTCAGCTTGTTTGTCAGCTGATTTCAGCTTTTTTTGTTTCTTTCAGCTTTTTTTCAGTTTATTTTTCTGTTTCCCCGGCTCCTTCTCCCTCCGGCAGGGCCATAAATTTTGCGGAGTTCCCCGCCCGGCCCGGGCGCCACGGCTTCGGCCCCGGGCCTGGGAGGGCGCTTGCCGGGTTGTTGCCCGGCGTCGGTTCCGGATCCAGTTCCAGTTTCAGCTTCAGCCGCGGCGGCATGCCGCGCAGATCCCCGCGACCGCGGATTCACGCGGACAAGGGCCTGCGCCGGGCCGCCGCTAGGAGGCGGTGCAGATGAGACCTTCCAAGGCGCCCATCCCGGCGCGGACCACGACACCGGCCCTGGCCACGGCCTTCCTGGCGTCCGCCGCCCTCGCCCTGGCCTTCTGCGGCGGCGCTCACGCCCAGGGCGACAAGAAGCCGCTCGTCATGCCGGACAAGAAGACCCTGCTCCAGAAGGTGATCACCCATCCCGGCGCCCTGGCGAAGGAGATCCCCTCCGTGGACGCCGAGGGGAGGCGCATAACCCCCTTCACCATCCTGTACGTCTACGAGCGCAAGGACGACAACGGTGTGGAGTGGATCCAGTGCGGCGAGGGATCCCAGGGCAGGGACCTGTTCTGGGTGAGGGGGAACAGGACCTCGGACTGGATGTCGTCCATGGTGCTCGTGTTCGACGAGAAGGCCGGGCGGCAGCCGCTCCTCTTCTTCAAGGACAAGAAGGACATCCTGGAGATAGCCGCGAACCCCGGCATCAAGGGGGCGCTGGACTCTCTCGCGCAGCAGTTCCAGAGGTACCTCGCCAGCAGGGAGCCCCCCCCTCCCGGCTTCCCGGTGTTGGCCATGGAGCCCACCGACGAGCAGGGCGCGGTCCCCAAGGACCAGTTCTACATCATGCCCATCTTCGGCTACGACGACCAGCTGGAGGGCGTGAAGCTCCTGGACGTGGCCTCCATCAACCCCGGCGACAACTCTCCGGACGAGGTGGTGAGCGAGCTTCCCGACAAGCCCGCCGGGGGCGGCGGCGCCGGGGCGGGAGGCGGCTCCGGTGACGGGCCCGAGAACCTGAGAATCTGCTTCGTCATAGACACCACCATGTCCATGGGACCCTACATCGAGGAGACCCTGGACGTGATAGGCCGCTTCTACGACGCGATCCTGAAGGGCCCCAACGCCGCGAACACCTACCTGGCCTTCGTGGCCTTCCGGAGCTCGCTCGAGGCGGCCCCGGACACCGAGTACGAGACCGAGGTCATAGCCGACTTCACCAACGCCACCAACCGCGACGCCATCGAGAAGGCCATTGACCAGGTGGAGGAGGCCGAGTTCTCCACCCACGCCTTCAACGAGGATTCCATAGCCGGCATGAACAGGGCGCTGGACCTGGACTGGACCAAGTTCGGGGGCGTCAAGGGCGGCATCATAATCCTCATCTCGGACGCCGGCCCCCTCCCGTCCAGCGACCGCTACAGCGCCAGCCGCGACGATCCCGCCGGCATAAAGGGCAAGGCCGAGGCCAGGAACGTACGCATAACCACCATCCACCTGAAGACCCCCGAGGGCAGGAACAACCACCGCTACGCCCAGGACTCCTACATGGACATGGTGATGCAGCTGGGGGCTAGGAGCGGGTACCTGGACGTCCAGATCCCCTCCAGGGAGGAGGCCCGCGAGAAGTTCGCCGAGGTCGCCGACAACCTGGTGGAGGCCGTGTCAGCGTACAACCGCGAGATGGGCCGCCCGCTCCCGGATTCCGCCGAGCAGCCGCCCAAGCCCGAGGAGACCCCCGCCCAGAGGGCCGCGAACCTAGGGGCGCTCCTGGGCTATTCCGTGCGCCTCGACTACCTGGCGGCCAGGAACAAGACCACCCCCCCCGGGGTGGTGCGCTCCTGGATCCCCGACAAGGACCTGGGGCACCTCGACCAGGCCAACCCGAGGGACGTCCGCACCGTCAAGGTCGCCGTGCTCCTCACCAGGAGCCAGCTGAGCGCCCTGAACCAGTCCGTGAAGGCCATAGTGGGCGGCGCCACCGAGCTCCTCTCTGGGGGATCGCTCAAGTTCTTCGACGCGGTCCTGTCCGCCGCCGTCCAGGTCGGCAGGGACGCCAAGGACTTCGCCTCCAACCCCAAGCAGCTGAAGGACATGGGCCTCCTTGGCGAGTACCTGGACGGGCTCCCCTACCAGAGCCGCGTCATGACCCTGAACCAGGAAGTCTGGGACTCCTGGACCCCAAACGAGCAGCGGGAGTTCATCCTGGAGCTGGAGGCCAAGATCAGCCGCTACGAGTTCATCGACTCCGACCGCGCCAACTGGTTCCAGCTGCCCGGCATGTCCGATGCCGACGCCTTCTACAGGGTGCCGCTGGACGCCCTCCCGTGACGGCGCGGGCTCCCCGGACCCGTGTCGACCCGCCCCCGGCCAACGTGGCCCAGACCGCGAGCCTGGCCCCGTCAGTGAGCATGGCCCAGCCTGCGGGCCTGGCCCGTCCGTGAGCATGGCCTCGGCAGTGATCATGGCCCAGGCCGCGAGCATGGCCCAGGTTGCGAGCATGACCCCGTCAGTGAGCGTGGCCCAGGCCGCGAGCATGGCCTCGGCAGTGAGCGTGGCCCAGGCCGCGAGCATGGCCTCGGCAGAGTGCGTGGCCCAGGCCGCGTGCTTGGCCCCGGCTGGGGGCGGGGCCCAGGCCGCGCGCTTGCCC
>JAISFP010000133.1 GCA_031263525.1 Deltaproteobacteria bacterium
TCAACTGGAGGGCTGAAAGCTCTCATGTGCTTAGCCAGGGATAGATATTACTCTTTCACGTAAATATGAACGAATGGGGAGGCGAGCTGGCGAAGCCGACCGGCTTTGGTTGCGAATGCCAGTAGGCCTCTCATCTCAGCATGATGCGACTTCAGAGAAACTAGATACATTATGTTGCGGACAAGTCCGAAGTTTTGAATAAGGTCATGTGCCCCACATTCGTTCATATTTAAGTGAAAGGGTAATATAATTTGTTGGCCACAAAGATTGTTCAATAATGCCTAATTTGTAAAGTATTTGAAAACGACTCTGCAAAAGTTGGCTACATGCTTTTCAGATTTTAGTATTATAAAAGGCTTTTTTAGATCAGGCAGCGGAAGTTGGGTTAAATCCTGCCGCTCATTACCAGAGATCTGGCCTGAAGTTGTGCTATTTTGACACATCTGCCTCCCTGACTTCATTAAATATATACACTTCCAATTTGACATAATTTGTAAATCTGTTGACATTGGTCTGGAGACTGGCTCCGCCTCCGGTCTTGTTGTCCCTTGGCCTTTCGGACGGGGCGTCTTTGCCTCATGACTGGCCCCGGCGGTTTCGGCTACCCCTTCTCCTCCTCAGCCGTTGCCACCGGGGCTTTCGGGCGGGCAGTCTCAGGTTCAGGGGTTGCAGGGGCGGGCATCGCCAGACCCTTCCCCTCCGCAGCCGCTACCTCCTGGGCTTTCGGTCTGGCAGTCTCCGGCTCCGGGTTACTTGCCGGGGCGGGCACCGTCAGCCCCTTCCCCTCCGCTGCCGTAGTTACCGGGGCTTTCGGTCGGTCATCCTCCGACTCCGGGCTTCTTGCCGGGGCGGGCATCGTCCGCGCCTTCTCCTTATTGGGCGGTGCCCCTGGCGCTTTCAGCCGGGCCTTCCGCGCGAGGCGCCGTGAACGTAGCATGACGAACGGATAGCCGACGAGCAGGGCGGCGATGAAGCAGAGCGAGCCGACGAAAGCGGCGGAGTAGCTGTCGAAACGGTCGGCGAGATACCCGAGGGCCACCACCCCGACACCGAAGCCCAGGTCGTAGAACACGAAGAAGGTCGCGGCGGCCACGGTCCTCCTGGAGTCCTCGACCGACGAGATGGTCAGGCTCTGGAGGGCGGGAAATATGGCGCCCGCGGCGGCCCCGTAGCCCAGGGCCGAGAGGAACAGGAGCGAAGGCCCCCGGGCCATGAGGATGCCGGCAAGCGAGGCTGCCAGGACCAGGGCGGCGGGCGGTATCACGTAGTTCGGGCCCTTCCGGTCGTAGATCTTTCCGGTGGTGAACCTGGCCGCCGCCGTGCCGATGGTGGAGACCACGAAGAAGTCGGCGGCGGAGGGGAGGCGGAGATGCTCGCAGTACACCGCCAGGTAGACGGTGACCGCTGTCACGCCCGCGCCGTAGAAGAGCGCCAGGCTTCCCGGCCAGACTGGCCGCTGGTCGAATCGCCTGCGGCCCCCCGGCGAGCCCGGCGCGGGAGGAGGGGGCGCGGTCTCCCTGGCCTCCAGGAACCGGGGGAGCCTCAGCGTGACCAGGAGCGAGACCGCCACCATCAGGTCCATCGCCAGGAACATGTCCCGGTAGCCGAGGAACCGGGAGATTTCCAGCCCGGCGAGCGGGCCGGCGGCCATGGCCACAGTGGAGCCGAGCCCCATGTAGCCCAGGCCCTCGCCGAGGCGCTCGTGCGGGATGATCTTCACCACCAGCGACACCAGCAAGGTGGAGACCAGGCCGAAGCCCGCGCCCATCAGGAGCCTTGCCGCGGCGAAGAAGCCAGCCTCCGGGCGCACGAAGAAGAAGATTATCCCGAAGCCTATGACGGCGAGCCCCACGCGGGCGGTGCGGAGCGCCCCGACCCTCACCGCCAGGGGTGCGGAGAGCAGCCTGGAGGCTATGGACGTCACGGTGAAGGAGCCTATGACGAACCCGGCGAGCGTCTCGGAGAGCCCCTCGGAGGCCAGGTACGGGGCCAGGGTCGAGAACTGCATGTAGAAGCAGGTGAAGGTGAAGAAGTATACGGCCAGGAACGTCACGAAGGCCCCGGTCCACAGCGTGCCTGACGCCGCGTATCCCGGATCGTGGGGAATGATGTCGCTGGGCTCTCGAGCCATGTTGCGGTTCCTCGCCTACCGTCCTGAGCCCCGCCTCCTTCCGGCCGGGGGTAGAGAGCATGTCGCTTCACGCGGCCTGCCGGGGAGGGGTGCCGCCCCTGCAGGCTCGGGACTGGTCGGACGCGGGCGGGACCTGCCGGCTCAACTCGCGCTGCCGATCCGCCGCGGCGCCCGGCCGGACGCGGATCGTCCGTCGGCCCGTCGCGGTGCCGCCAGGCCAGAGGCGGATTGGCCGGCAGTCCGGAGGGATTGACCTGTCGGATTCGGTTCTCACGGCGGCCAGGAGCGGTGTCTGCTCGCTTGCGGTTTGCCCGGCGGCACGGCGGTCGGTCGGATTCGACTCGCCCGGCGGCGCGGCGTCCGGTCGGATTCGTCTCGCCAGGCGGCGCGGCGTCCGGTCGGATTCGACTCGCCCGGCGGCCCCGCAGCCGGTCGGATTCGACTCGCCAGGCGGCGCGGCGTCCGGTCGGATTCGACTCGCCAGGCGGCGCGGCGTCCGGTCGGATTCGACTCGCCCGGCGTCACTGCTATTGAAATGATAATTTGGCTTGGCCTCGCTGTCAAAGGCGGGGGGTAAGCATTGGGTTGTGAAAGATGCTTCACAGGGGGAGAGCCGGCATCCGGTTCGCTCGGCTTCACGAAGTCCGGTAGCATGCCCGGCACCGAACAGGCGGAGCGGACCTGAACGGAGCGGCCAGCATTGTGTGAAGGAGGCAACTTTCGTCTCCGCAATGACAAGCGTGTCCGGGAAAAGGAAGGGAGCCTGGGACAATGGAAATTTACCAGGACACGCTCCGTAGGCTGTGGCAGAAGAAGAGCGTAGATGTCTTGGAACTGCGTTTCGGATGTGGCTCGGGCGGGTCCGGCCGCAGAATGGAAGCCGAAATCCTGTTGACGCGAGTCTTTCGGGCTGGCCAGCCGGGGCCGTGCGGGCAGGGGCCACATGATCTCCGAGACCATGAGCCCGAAGCCGGCGTTCCGTGACGGCGCGGTCGTGTCAGGCGTCAGAGAGTTATTTGTAAAAAATGACTAAATTTAGGAATACAAATTTGGAATGCCATTCAGGCATTTAATTTTGAGAAAGGGTCTGTAAGGACAAAATATGATCGAGATGTAACTGAAAATTACTGTCAAGTCCTCCGCCGCCTGGCGAGGCACGGGGAGGACCATGTAGAAGATGTATCCGGCACATCCATAGTTAGCTCCGATGTCCCGTAGCTAAACGTGATTAGCACGGGAGTTGATTTCCCCGTGTACGAAAAAATTTAAGATGATGGTCTACGGAAAAGTTTCACCTGCTGAATCGCGTTCAGCTCTAGTTGGCCATAATCATGAGCTGGGCCCACAAGCTAGGGCGGGAGATTCCTGGACCGTTCCATGCCGGAACGGGGTAGGCGTCAGTGCCTGCCCAGACAGCTGTGTCGGCGACCGCCGGCACACGGCTTTTCGGCCAGGTTCCGGGCCAAGTTTTATGCCTGAAATGTATAAAGATTAGTTTTTTTTACTAAATTTAATATTACCACTTCACATAAATATGAACGAATGAGGAGCGCAGGGCCTAAATAAAAAAACTTGAACTCAAGCCACAGCAAATTGCACATCATCCTTCCAAAGACACATCATGCGTGGATAAAGGGCTGGCAGACGACCGGTGTCAAAGCCAGCCGGTTTCGCCAGCTCACCGCCCAATTCGTTCATATTTTCGTGAAAGTGTAATATTAATTTTGATATAAAAATATTATTTGGGATATGACATAATGATATGTTGTTTTAGTATGTCAGGAGCATATCTCCTTTACTGTAATTATTACGTTTCCGGATAAATATCAGAAAATGTTGAAAGCTTTTCCCACGTTATGGGAGCGAGTCATGGCAAAGAGATACCAAACCTGGGGCCTTGCACTGATTTCTCACCCCTGGAACGATAGGAGAAATTATAACATTTAACCGAACTCGTAATAATATCCGGATTAGCAATTCTTGAATGTTGTCCGACACGGGCAGATGCGCGGCAGGTTTGAGTCGCAACTTTCCTGTCAGGCGTGGCACACCATTTTTACGAGTTTCTAGATGTGTCAAGTATTTTGGCAATGACTTCTTCTTGCGCCATCGCGTTTTCCGGCTGTTCGAAGACCGCAACCTTATGGGGGGCAGGCAGGGCAGATGCATCAAGTCTTGAGGGTCAGCTGTCCCCGAGGCCCTCCGAGCTCGGTGTTTCGGACGGGGCGTTCTCTTGATTGGGAGGGGCAGGCGTCTCAGCCGGGAGAGCGGGGGGGGGTTGCTGAGCAGGGACAGGCGTTAAAGCAGGAACCGCCTGCGGGCTGGAGAGTCGTAGTGTCTCCAGCGTTCTGTCATTCTGAAGTGCAGATATATCTGTTTTAATATCCCAAAGAAAGCCGAACACCCCGATTAAGAGTGTCACGGAAATAGTGCCTAAGCCCAGCATTACTAGAGTGATATGATGAAAACGAGTGCCGAAATCGTCATTAATCCTATTCAAATCAGTTCTTAGGTCCTTGAAGTCATCCCTGAGACCTTCGTTGTTATCCTTGAGGACCTTGAAATCATCTCTGAGGACCTTGAAGTCATCCCTGAGGACCTTGAAGTCATCCCTGAGACCGTCGTTGTTATCCTTGAGGCCCTTGAAGTCATCCCTGAGGTCCTTGTAGTTGAGTGTGAGGACCTCGTAGTTATCCTTGAGCTCCTTGAAGTCACCCCTGAGCTCCTTGTAGTCATCCCTGATGACCTTGTAGTCACCCCTGATATCATCCTTGAAGCTGTTAAAGTTGTTATTCTGGTTGTTCATGGCCATCAAGGCGGCGTCCTTGGTCTGGAACCTCTTCTGGCCAGATTTGAGCAGAACTAAGCCTTTCTCGACCTTCTCGAGCCTTTGGGACAGTTCAGTATCGTTGGGCATTTGGAATCCTTGGGGCGGCATCGACGGCCCGTCGGGGTCCTGTTTCGGAATGGACATGGTACCATCCATATTTCCGGAAATGATTTAAAATGACATGCTCCTTTGAAGTCAAGAAGAATTTGAGAGCGTTGCCATCCCCTGGCGGGCAGTCGGGCTCCGGGTGACGTCCCTGTGTCACGAGGAGGCCGAAGAGGTCCCTGTAGCGGCTCTCGACCATGGCGAGGCAGCCGCATCTCAGCACCCTCGGTGGCCAGGCTATGTTCCCGCCGGTACTCTGGGTTGTGTCGACCGAGAGCTTCAGGATAATGATGTCACTGCCGCCGTCACCGAGGTTTCCGAAGGATTCGCCCTGGGCCTCTGCGGCAAGCGGGTGACGGGGTCCGAAAATTCTCGTGGCGGTATCGCGTGAGTCGAGGAGGAGATCCCTGGCGACGTCTTGATCCTTCTGTCCGCAGAGCGAGGCGGACAGGGAATGTCCCGCGTTCAGCGTGTCCGTACGGTTGGGCCCGAGCGTCTTCACCCTGGATTCCATGACCTGCACGTTAAGTGACCGCGCAGTCTCGTAGTCGTAGAGGTTGCCCAGCACCCAGGCCAGGTTGTGCTTCCTGAAATCACGTTGGATTTTATAACTACAATATTACCCGTGCAATTAAATGTCTGAATCTTCTTTCAGATTTTAGTAGCGAATAACCGCGAGGAGATGCCAGGACTGGGGGGTTATCCTGCCTATTCACCCTGGAGCGGTAGCCAAAATTTCGACATTTAGCTGCACGGGCAATATTTTCATTTCAGAATATTCAATTGATATTTCTTGCCTGCGATGCCCGTGAAGCAGGTGATGATTTTGGAGGAATGCCAGCTCTGATTATGCGACAGGTGGCGAGCTTGGATCCATTGCTAATTTCTGACGATGAACAGGTGGCGCTCTTGATTTGCTTGCTGGATTTATCCTAACGAAGTTTATCGATCTTGTAGCCCGTGTTGTCATTGGCCATTCAGCATTTGATAATCGTGGATCCCTTGCCAGTATTCTCTCTATATCCTTTGCTGATTGCTATTTTTTTGAATCTTTTAAAACCATGCCACATATCCCCCTTTCAACATGAAAATCATGTAATTATAAATTGTATTACCCGTTTAATCAAATGTTGGAATCTTATTCCATATTTTAGTAGCAAAATATAGCGAGTAGATACCAGGACTGGAAGTTTGCCCGACATTTCCACACATGGACTGACAGCTAAATTCCGACATTTGATTAAACGGGTAATAACTACTCTCAGAGAATAAGTTAATTACTTTCTGTTGTTTTCCTTTATTTATAATAGTCAATTCTTCAGTTTTCGCATTGTCAATGTTGTTTTTTAGTATATAAGTCATAAATTTAATTATTTTTTTAAATGTATGAAAAAGATCGTTTTAGTGTGTTAGGTCCTGGAGCCATTAGTGTGTAGTTAAAAAATCTTCCGGGATTTCAGGGTGCTTGTATTACAGGATTCTCGTTTGGTTCGGCCCGGGGTCCGCCCGGGCTCTTCAAGTTCACGGTCGAACTCGTCGCGTATGGCTATGATTTCGGACCGGTCCGTCTCCATCACCAGGGCGCGAGGAGTAAACCTTGGAGCCGGGGAATCCTGTCCAGGCAACGAAATCTGGACAGGCATGTCGTCATGTGACGGCTGTGAAGTCTGGACAGACATGGCATCCTCTGCGGGCGAAGAAGCCAGTGGCGGGAGGGCTGTCTTGGTAGCCATCAATGGCCGGTCAGGATGGGTGGACATTGACGTTTCCAGAAACATGGCTCAACTGAGTGAGAGAGTTGTCGCTGCGGCAACAGCGCCGGTGCTCCTGAAGCTGTGTTTGCATGGGGCGTGTTCCGTGGCTGAGCTCCTGGGCATGAAGAGGAGGAGGGGGCATTGTGCGACTTGGTCCGCAGGAGAGTGCCGTGCCCTCTAAAGCCCTGTGTCCGTGTCGTTTTCGTCATCCCCGGTTAGCGGCCGCGTCACCCTTATTCTTGGGGCGAAGGGGAGTGGTTCATGGGCATTCAGGGCCGAAGGTCTTGCCGGTACTGGCGGCCGCGCTGGCATGAGACCGCTGGCACGGTGGCAGTCCCCAGGGCATCGCGAGGTCAATCTCCCTCCCGGCGTTCAGCGTCATGGTTTTGACTTTGCCTGACAAGGCGCGGAGCAGTTCCGGCCTGTCAGGGCCAGCGGCATGCGGTCCTCGTCGGGCAACGCGGCTTGAGGTTCTAGTCAGGCAACGCGGCTTGAGGTTCTAGTCAGGCAACGCGGCTTGAGGTCCTAGTCAGGCAACGCGGCTTGCGGCCTTCTCGCGGGTTGCGGCAGGCTGGTATCTCCGGGGCGGCTGCCTGCGACCTCGCCGGGTTTCTGCCGGGACGCCCTTGCCGGGCTCGCGGGAGCATGTCACCGAAAGGAAGTGCCCGCAGTCCGCCTGAGGAGCATGACGGGGTGACGCAGGCTGGAGGCTGGAGGCGGAGCGGTCGCCCGTGCTGCCTGAGGCGAGGGCGGGTCCCGGCATCAGGTACAGTTGGAGAGGCTCTCGAAGAATGGCAGGATGTACCTCTCCATGGTCTTCGCGTGACCCTTCACCTTGCCGACGATGGAGGTGTCTATGGCCTGGAGCATGAGCAGGTTGCGTCCGCGCATCATCAGACGGGTTTCTTCATTCTCCTCGCCTGCAAGGTTGCTGTTTTGGGTTGGCAATGCCTTGGTGTAGTCGGCCGCAGGCATCGTCTTGAAGATGAAGTGGCAGCAGGGTCCGTGCATATTGAGGGCCTTGCCGATCTTGATAAAGAATTCCTCCCGGATGCCGGGCTCCCAGTCGGTCGGGTCCTGGGGATGTTTGCCCGGTCGGTCCGAGGTGACTTCTAACAGGAAGGATAATGCCGTGAGCGCGACGTAGGAGGCGAAATCGGACGAATCCTTGACGAACATCGGGGAGGTTTGTGGAGAAGGCGCCTTGTCTTTTTTCTTCAAGCCGGGAGGGATCTTTAAGGCGGCCGTCTCCTTGCCGATGCCCGGCAGGGAGATGGATGCGGTGTTCCAGTCTGAGTAGATGTCGGGGACGGGAGGCATCTCCATGGTGGCACCGGCGGTTTCGGGGCGAGGCGGTCGTTTCAAGGGAAGTCTCCTCAGTCGGGTTCGCGGGCGTGGCCGTCCGGGCCGGGTGCTGGCGAAAGCGCGGAAGTGGAGCCGGAAGAAGCAGGGCCGGCTCACGGGAGGCCGCAGATCGTCCTTGAGCGAATCGAATTTTTTGACTTTCTCCCCAAAATTTTGGTCTATGTAAAGCTCTTCGCTAGATGTTGCCTACATGGCAAGGCCTGATGACGCGCGGGGACGGCAGGGCATATCCGGCGAGGTTGCCCTCGCCGTGAAGGCCACGTCCGTATTGCGCAGCGATGCAGGCGGTAGCATGTCGGGCCTGACCGCCCCGCGGAGTGGGCCTTTCCCGGCTCCGTGGTTCCACGCCCGGCAGGGGGGCGTCCGGGAGCGGCCTCTTGAGCTTCGCCGGGAGCCGGCGGGCATGGATAATCCTTGCCCTGTTGCAGACGTCCGACCGATGCCGGCAGTGCGTCAATCTCGTCCCTCAAGTCTCCCTGCTCCAACTCCTCCTCCCGAGCACCCGACTTCACGTGAGAGCCCTGCCGTCCCCCGATTCACTGACTCCTTCCGGGGCTCCTCCTTATCCCTAGGCGCCGCCTCCTTCCGGGGATCCGGTTCTTTATGACTCCCGTATCCGTTCACGGGGGCATGGTTGCTAAGCCAACACTACCCTCTTCACAGACAACAAGCGCTCTCCCCCTACAAGCACCTCAGCCCTCCACGCCTTTCAGTCCCAACAGGTCTCCAGGGTACCAGTTGTCCAGTCATAAAGTGCCACCAGCCTTTCAGTCACCCCCCCCCCCCACGTGAACGGATACTATGATGTCATAACTTCATCATGAGCGAGTTAGTGGTGTTCTAAGAGCTGTGCCTCCAACAATGGCCCCTCCAAAATGCCAAACTTAGGCCGGGGCCGGTGCGAAAGCACTCGACTTGAGGAAGTCCGGCCTTCCTTCCCAGGCCACGGCAACGCCCCGGCGTCCGGACGGAAGATCGGCCCCGACGCATGCGG
>JAISFP010000173.1 GCA_031263525.1 Deltaproteobacteria bacterium
CACCCGCCTCATCCGCCCTTCCGAACGGCTCAGTCCGCCACTCCTGCCGCCACCGCCCACATCACGCCCGCCTCAGCCAGTCTTCCGAACGGCTCACTCCGCCGCTCCTGCCGCCATCCCGCCCGCCTCAGTCGCCCTTCCGTACGGCTCCGTCCGCCGCTCCCGCCTCCATCACGCCCGCCTCAGTCGCCCTTTCGAACTGCTCCGTCCTCCACTCCCGCCTCCACCGCCTCCATCCCGCCCGCCTCGGTCGCACTTCCGAACTGCTCCGTCCTCCACTCCCGCCTCCACCGCCTCCATCCCGCCCGCCTCAGTCGCGCTTCCGAACGGTGTAGATCTCCGAGCCTGCCGACACAGCCCCCATCCCGCCCGCCTCAGTCGCGCTTCCGAACGGTGTAGGTCTCCGAGCCTGCCGACACAGCCCCCATCACGCCCGCCTCAGTCTCCCTTCCGAAAGGCTCAGTCCGCCGCTCCTGGCTCCACCTCTCCTCAGCGACTGCGGCCCTGCCCTTCCGGACGTCTCCGGACCCTCGTTCCCTCCGTTTCCCCCCTTCCAAAGCCGCCTTGCCATCCTCATCACATATGAATCATCTTCCTTCTCTATGAACCTCTACCATGTCGGGACGCTGGCTAACATTTCTCTGACCACCCCCTACCGACGCATCGGACTTCCCGCGCCTTCCGCCGGCCTTCCCGCCCCCAGAGGAGCTCTAACCGTGTGCCGGGGCGCCCTTCCCGCTCCCCGATGCGCCCTTCCCGCGCGACTGGGGGGCGCCCTTCCAACGCGCCGCCTGGGGCGTCGCCGCCGACGCCACGCTCTTCACGTGCGTGAACGCCAGCATCTTGCCTGCCAGGAAATCCGCCACCCTCGCGAGCGGCCTCAGTCGGAGGTCGCCCGTGAGAATCACGTCCCTCGCCACCATGTGGGGCAGCAGAAAGACCGGATCGGAGCGCTCGCCCAGGACCAGCACCCTGGCACCCATGTCCTCGGCCTTGACCAGGAGCGCCCTGCCGGGGCATCCCGTCACTACGGCGCGGGGGCCGTCGCCCTCGATCACGAACGGCATGGCCGTGGCGCGGGGATGGCGAACATGCCAGGGGCCCGACGCCCCGGGGAAGCCCATGCGGAACGCCCCGCGCCCGCCCCCGCACACGAACAGGGCCGACCCGTGCCTGTCCGAGGCGAGGACCCCCTCCCGGTGAAGATCGTCGCAGAGCTCCTCCCGGGCGCCGAGGGTGCCCGTGAGGAAGTCCCTGGCCCTGCCCCAGGTTTCCTCGCATATGGCCGGCCTCGCGGGCGGACCCCACGACGCGCGGTCCAGAACGCCCTCCCCCCCGACGGCAAACGAGAAGGCAAGCGCCCTGGACGCCTCCTCCTCCCCGAAGGCCCCGCAGAGCTCCGAGAGAGCCGACCAGACGGACCCGTGGCCTGACAGTTCGGCCACGAGCGACAGCGACCCCGTGTCCGAGACGCCCGTCCCGGGCTCGGACCAGCTGTGCCCCGCGACCCTTATCTCCCTCCCTCCGGGGAGCTTCCAGAAACGCTCCCCCTGACACGCCAGGCTTCCGCATACGGGACCGGACCCAGGCCCGAAGCCAGGGCCGGAGGAGTGCCCGGCCACGCCTCCGGAGACGGAACGGGGCTGAAGGGCGGGGCCGGCTCCGGGGGAAGCTCCGGGAGAGGGCCCCATGACGTCTCCGGAAGAGGCTCCATGGACATCCGAAGAGCAGTCCGCAGGGGAATCCACGGGCTCCGCCCCGAAAAGCTCCTCCAGCACCCTCCCCGGGCCAGGCTCCAGGAGCAAGCCCGCCCTGTTCCGGACAAGCGTCCCGTAGCGGTCGGCGCCTGCCAGGGCTCTCATGCGCCTTTCCAGATCGTCCCGGAGCCTCTCCTTCTCCACCTCGAAGACGGCCAGCCTCTCCATGAGCGCCATGAACTCCTCATGGTCGCGGCTGCCCCCGACCTTCTTCTTCATGAACCACCCTCTGCCCCAGCCCGAACTCGCCTCCTCTGTTCCGCGCCGATCCGACCTCGCTCCCCCTGCTCCGCCCCTGTCCGAACCCGAGGCCCCCGCTCCTTCACGATCCGAACCCAGGCCCCTGGTCCAGCCTCGATCCGAACTCAGACCCCCTGCTCCGCCCCTGTCCGAACCCAAGGCCCCCGCTCCGACACGTTCAGAACTCACGCCACCCGTTCCGCCTCGATAGGAGCTCACTCCCCCTGCTCTGACCGGGCACGTGCCTCCGTCCCCTGCCCTGCCCTTGTCCGCCCTCCCGTTCCAGCCCACGCTTCTGTCTCCGTCTCTGGCCCTGTCCTCGTCCAGGCTCAGGTCCCCGAACTCCGAGAGCTCAGTGTCCGGAGCCGGGCGGGGCGCGGAGATCCTGCCGTACCGCCTGATCTCCGTTTCCGAGGGCCTGGGGCTCCGGTCCTGGCAGGCGAGCCCGCGGCTGGAGAGATACTCCGCGTACCTAGCGTCAAGGCGCTCCCTGAACTCCTTCAACTTCCCCGCCTTCACGCACTCGTCGAAACCGTCCACAGCCGATCCCCAGAACCCAGCGCGGAGCCCAGGGCCGTCCGGAGCCGGACCCGACCACAGGAGCCGGCCCCCGCATTCCCGCTCGAGAAACCTCCTGGACATGGCCCTCATTATGTCCAGGGCCTGCGATTCCGTTACGATGCCCACGCCGGAAAGGAGCTTCCTTAGCTCGGTATCGGGAGTAGCGGTCACCTGGACGAGCCGGCCGCGGCCCGCGCCGCCCCCGGCGATCCCTACGCGACCGTCACTCCCGGAGGACCCTGCAATCCCTACGCACCCGGAGCTCACGGCACTCCCGCCGAGACCCTCCGCCGCGAGAATCGTCGCGATCTTTATGGGATTGTCCGTCACGGTCAGCTTTATGCTGCGGCAAGAGCCATATTTCACTCAACTGCTCCTTAAGGCCCTCTTCCGGCCCGGTCAGCCTGTGACCTGCCGAACTCTGTCTCCCCCCGCTTCCGTCGGGACCCGCCGAGCCTCACCCGGTGGACACGACTTCCGCAAGCCCCGTCATGTCCCCCACGTCCAGGCGGACTTCCAGGACAGCTTCCGAAAGTGCAACACGTGTCCTCTGGCCCTTCTGAACCTCCCGGCCTCCAGGAGCCTCCCTGACGGCCAGAACCTCATGCCCAGCCTGGACCTCCCGGCCTGACGGGACAGACAGTACCTCCTTGCCAGGCTGCCCGCCCTGGACCGACCGGACCTCATGGGCACCCAGCCCGCCCTGGACCTCCCGGACCTCATGGGCACCCTGCCCGCCCTGGACCGCCCGTACCTCATGGGCAGCCTGTCCTCCCTGGACCTCCCGGACCTCATGGGCAGCCTGCCCGACCAGGACCTCCCGGACCTCATGGACACCCTGCCCGCCCTGGACCTCCCGGCCATCATGGGCAGCCTGCCCGCCCGAGCCCTCCCGGACATCATGGGCGGCCTGCCCGCCCGGGCCCTCCCGGACATCATGGGCAGCCTGCCCGCCCTGGCCCTCGCTGGCCTCATGGGCAGGCCGGTTCTCGCGGGTTTCCGGAGACTTCGCCCCTCCACCTGGCCCTCCCCCGTCCATGGGGTTCATTTCCAGAAGCCTCGGCACCCGCATGACCGCCCCGGACAGCTCAGGGCCGGCGCGGAAGAGCATCGCCCTGGAGAACAGGCCTCCCAGCAGGCAGTGCGCCTCGCCCTCGGTCTGCTCCATGAGATCGTTTAAGTGGACGATGTCCCTGCGGACGGAGCGGGCCTTCATGTCGTCCCTCCATACGCCGCCCGTGAGATCGCCGGGCTCGAGCGAGAAGCCCTGGGCCTCCAGGACGGGCTCCTCGCCGGCGAGCTTCCTCAGCATCTCCCAGGTCCTGTCAGCCTCGGCCAGGCGCATGAACACCTTGACGGAGGTGTTGGCCACTATCTGCTGTGCCCCCTTGCGGTCGGCCTCGGCGATGCCGGCGTAGTCCTGGCTTGCGACCACCGTGGCCATGCCCAGGCCCCTGCCCTGGGTGAGCAGGAACTCGAAGCCGGGGGTCACTATGGCCGCGTACTCGTCCACGATGCTCAGGAACGGGCCCGTGCCCCGGTAGTGGACCGGGAGCGAGCCCAGCACGTCTCTCTCCCGGCCCTCCATCTCTAGGCCCAGCCCCACCGAGGCGGCTGCCCTCAGCGAGGAGAGGGTGATCTTGCCCAGCCCCGAGAGCTCGGCCGGGCTCTTCTCCATGGAGGGGAGCAGGGTGAGGAGGATCCGCCTGTTCAGGACCACGTCCTGGAAGTCCACCTCACCGGACTCGGCGCCGTAGATGTGCTCGTAAGTGTCGGTCAGGCTCGAGAGCGCCTTCCCGAAGTAGCTCTGGGCATAGCCGTACTGCTCGTGGAACGCGGTGGGCTGGCTGTCGCCCATCCTGGGCACGTAGTTGCAGTTCCGGAGCGCCGCGAGGAGCGCCTCCCTGGACCTGTCCGAGAGCCGCTCGTCGCGCAGGAGCGCCAGGCAGTTGTCGGAGGAGAGGTACCCCCTTATCATCTTGGCGGACAGGAGGAGCGCCCCCTGGTCCCTCAGGTCGGTGAGCGCGTACATGAGCCCCGATATGAGAGCCAGCGCCTTGTCGGCGAAGATGGAGTTGGCCCCGCCGGCGGAGGGCGGAATGAGCGACCCCAGCACCTGGGTGAGCGCGTCCGCGCTCCCCGAGGAGAATGGGTTGTTGGTGTTGGAGATCCTCCCCGGCCGGGGCGGCTGCGCGGTGGAGTAGTTCAAGACCCTGAAATCGTCGTCGCGGCCCAGGTAGCGGGCCAGCTGCCAGATCTCCAGTCCCAGCTGGGCCACGGCCTTGGGGTCGATGTAGAAGAGGCCCGCCCCGGTGGCGAGGGAGTTGTAGGCCAGCGACACCAGCGCCGAGGTCTTCCCGGAACCCGTGGAGCCCATGAGGAGCATGTGTGTGAGCACGTCCCTCTTGTCGAGCCACAGCTCCCTGGCCGTGCCCTGCTCGTTCCCCATGAAGAAGATCCCCCCGGCCTTCCTGAACCCCTTCCGTCCGGGAGCGGGCGAGCCAGGATCCTTTCTGCCGGACACGGCGGGCAGCCTGAACGGGAGCCTCGCGCCGGAGGAGGCCGCCAGGTAGGCGACGAACAGGACGAGACACGACGCGAAGCACGCGAACGCCCATGCCGGGAAATATGCCCCGAGGGCTGAGAGGCTGACCATGGCTTTCAGCACCCAGCCCCTGTCCTCCAGCAGGCCCGCCGCCCGCTCCGAATGCGTCCGCACGTCCCGGACGAGCAGCTTGCGCTCCCTCCAGTCACCGGGCTCCAGGCCCTTCCATCTCCCAAGTGTCACGTCTCGCTCCTTTCCGGCTATTTACTGCCGATCACATGACGTCCGAAACCGCGAGTCAGCTGACCCGGTGATGTCATCGAAGAGATATCCTCTGACAGAGGTCATGAATCATGCACCGCAATGTCTGATTACATGGAAATTGAGGAAATTCTCACATCATGACGATTAAAGAATTTAAAAAATTATAATTTCAATATATGGATTAATAATTGATGGAATATGTTACTGTTCAGGATTTAAATTCAACAGCGGGGCTCAGAATCCCCACAGCCTCTCCACGGAGGGCGGAAGCAACAATCCGGAAGTCGGAAGCCGGAACACGACGGTCAAAAATCTATCAACAAATTAAAACCGTTCAGACGCCTTTCAAACATAAGATGAGAAATGAAGTTGTTAATTAAATAGAAGTTGAAATAGAGATGAAAGCGGTATGTAGTAAAGGTTTGACTACGGGATAGACGGAGACAGGTCAGAAATGTCTGTTTTTATAAGGCAAATAAAATTATTTGTGAATAATTTTAAAATTGACTCTTTCAAGACCAGCATAGACCAATGAGCCATTAATGAAAACTGTATTGATAATTAAAATGTCAAATATTTTAGACATTTGAATATGAGCCATGGATTAAAAGTCTGACGATATCAGGAATTCAATATTGAAAGAATAAATGTTTAGAGCAAGGAAGGCAGGTGCCGGTAGTTGGCTGATCGGGTCAGATGGGAAACGAAAACGAGTGTCGTGGATGGCCAATCGGGTCACATGGAAAATGAAGGCGAGTGCCTTGGGTGGGCGGTCAGGTCAAAGGGGAGAGAGAACGGATTCCGGAAGACGGCCGATCTGTCTCCAGGGTGAGACGTCCGGATAACGTCGTATCCCATTCCTTCATCCGGCCTGTAACTGATACAGATTTGCCCTTCTCATCCTTCGCAGCGCATTTTTAATCAATCTCATCTACTGAAGAAGGTGGTGAAGCAATGAATGATCAGGTCCACAGATTTTAGGAATGTAGGAGAATATGACACATCCTGCCTGCAGCGTACTTGAACTGGCTACCCGGCCTATGTCCTTCTTCTGACAATGACAGGGAAGCTGTCCCATGGATCGCGGAAGTGCAACGGTTACTGCTTTTCGGCATCATCAGACGGCAATGCTCCGATCCCAGCAACATCCTCAGGCGGCAATGCTCCTATCTCCACATGAGAAAGGGAGGGGGCATTATCTCCCCCGTACTCCACCGTGAAGCACGCCTCACCTCCGTTTTTTTTGAAGAGGCAACACACGATATTCCTCTCGGACCTGCCAATGGAAATGGAGATAAGGATAGGATTTTTCATGGACAGCCCGTATCCTCTGCTGTGAATCTGGCCCATCCCCCTCTTGGCGGCCGCGACAGCGCCTCTGGCATTTTCCGACATTTTGAGTTCAAAGACATAATTCAAGGAGCCGTAACAAACCTCCAGGTCAAGATTTCTCAGATTCCCCCCCTTCTCGGCGGTAACCTTGGCTCCTGCCATCCAAAAACAGGCATGCAGCAAAGAACGGTAATAGTACTCGCCTTTCGATGATTCAAGCTTGTTCGCCTGCTCAGAGGGCAGTTGCTGAAGAGGCACTTTAATCAGGTCTGTGCCAGTCACCTTCCCGTCAATTGTCTTAACTATCTTGATCTCGGTACTGCTGACCCCGTCCAGATGATCCTTGTAGTGTATACTGGCAAGAAGACGGACTAACTCTCTTACCATGCCAGAAATGTCGACGGACGCGAGACATCTCGACAATTCTTTTGCTGCGTAGTTAATGTCTTTTAGATCTGTGCCAAGGGTCTCCAGGAACAGTTTGGAAATGGACTCGCGGACTTCAAGGTTAGGATATTCCAAAACGAAATTTTCATCATCTATGTATTTAAGGGTCAAATAACCTGACTGGTAAAGGAAACCTTCCGATGACGTGGCGTCAATTTCTCCGGGAGTGCTTGCAGAATCATAGCTAAAATCCATGCCCTGGAACTGGTCAACAGTCAAAACCTTATCCTTCAGAAAATTCCTGATGACTGCATTGGATCCGGATTCCATCCAGAAGTTGCTGAATCTTACTTTTTTGAAAAAATTCAGTATGGAAAATGGATTATACAAAGTATGTATGCCATCGAAAGAAAATCCGTCGTATCGGTTCTTAATTTTGTTTAACAATTCATGCTTTTCAATCTTCAATTTGTCAGCTGTCAAAGCGATAAAAGGTTCAAAATATATCTCCAGCTCTTCTTGAGTGTAGCCCATGAAAGTGCTGTAATCTGACGAAAGCGAAATGTCATTGAGATTGTTGAGCTTGGAAAACACGCCCATCCGGCTGAACTTGGTGATCCCTGTGATGAAAGCCATCTCGATCATTTCTTCATTCAATTTGATTACCAAATAAAAATCCTGCATGGCGTCTCGTCTGGCGGCCAGCAGCCCAGGAGTGAATATTTCCTTGCTTGACGTTATGGCATCGATGACAGGTGCATCGTATTCATCTATCAGAAGAACAATTTTTTGCCCGGTACATTTTTTTACATCCATAATAAGACTATGAAATGAATTCACGAAATAAGAGCCACGCAGGGAAACATTGTGCCGTTCTGCATTTTTCTGTAGGCGGTTCATAACATTTTCTGACAAATCAGCAATAGTATTTCCAAGCGTTCCCGCAGACATGTCAACACGAATGACTGGGTGGTAAACGAAAGCTGGGGAACACATGTAGCTCTCCACCGCAAGACCAGTGAAAAGCTCTACTCTCCCTGAGAAGAACGCGTCTAAGGCACTGAGCGTAAGCGACTTGCCGAAACGGCGGGGCC
>JAISFP010000212.1 GCA_031263525.1 Deltaproteobacteria bacterium
CCTCGGAGATGATCGGCCTCGGAGATGATCGGCCTCGGAGATGATCGGCCTCGGAGATGATCGGCCTCGGAGATGATCGGCCTCGGAGATGATCGGCCTCGGAGATGATCGGAAATGGCCTGACCGGCATGAGTTCCGCGATCTTGTCAGCCTGCCGGTGCTCCGGAGGAAACAAGCAGCGGAGGAAAGATGCCATAAAGGGTGATAGAGATTTAGCTCAGGCAATGCCGTATCCGCAAGCTGCAGAAGTCCTTGTGACGGGAGGAGCTTAGGAATCGTGCAGGGCAGGACGGATGCCCGGGTTGGCCAGCGCGCAGACGGAGACATACGTCGGTCCCGGGGAAGAGGAGGATTCGGCGGGATGCCAGTGTTCAACCGGCTAAGCCCGTGATACGGATGATCGCTACGAAAGCAGGGTGGACCATGCTGCGGCCAGGACAAGCCTTCTTCCGTGTCCTGCGTGGCCTTTCCTGCCGCAAGCCGGTCGCCAAGCCGGCCGGCTCCCCCACTGCCGGCCGCGCGGCGGGGCGCGGCAGGCGGCCATGTCAGATGTAGAACGAGTTGCTGAAGTACAGCTCGAGCTTGTCGCTGACGGGGCTGTTGACCTTGTTCGGCTCGTTCCCGGAGGCCTCCCAGACGGAGTAGACCTCGGGCGGGATGCCCATGGCCGTGGCGAAGTGGAGCTGGGAGAGCTCCGAGAGGGTCCGGATGCGGCGGAGGTCCCGGCCGGTAATCGCGCTGAAGTCCGCGATCGGGGCGTAGTTCCAGGACATCTTCCCGTCGTTTCTGAGGACGACCTTGCACCGCTTCCTGGCGGTGTGGGGGGCGGGCTTCTTGGCCTCGGCCTCCGCCTTCTCGGGCTCCGCGCCCCCGGAGGGCTCCGGCTTGGAGGAAGCGGCCTTGGAGGCCGCCGCCCTGGGGCTCGCGGCCTGGGGGCCGGCGGGCCTTGCGGCCGTGGCCTTGGCCCCGGAGCCCTTGGGGGTCACGGCCGGGGGCGAGGCGGCGGCCTTGGCCGCCGCGGCCTGGCCGGCGACGTGCTTGGGCGCCGCGGCCCTGCCGGCGGCGGGCATGGGCGCCGCGGCCTTTGCAGGTCCGGTCACGGGGCTGGCGGACTTGGCCGCCGAAGCCTTGGCGGCGGCGGACCTGGTCGCAGCGGCGGCTGAAGCAGCCTTGCCGGAGGCACCCGTCCCCCCGGAGTCGGGGCCCGGGGTGGGCCTGACCACGACGATGGACTTCATGGCCTCCTGGATCCTCTGCAAGGCTGCGGAGTCCGGGACGGGAACCTCGGCCTGGGGCAGGGGCGGGACGTTGCCGGGACCTGCCGGGGAGGGAGTTCCCGCAGGATCGGGGCCGGGGCGGGAAGGGGGAAGGCCCTTCGCGGCGGCGCCCTGGCCGGGGATGGCCGCGCCCGCAGGGCGGACAGTGCGGGAATGCGCCGAGCCCGCGGGGCGGACCGTGCCGGACGTGGCCGAGCCGGAGGGCGGCGCGCCGGAAGCGGTGCCTTCGGGAGGCCCGCTCCTCTTGACGTAGGTGACTATCGGGGTCTTGACGCCCCTGAAGGAGTCCTTTCTCTTGAAGCCGCGTCCGGCCCCCCGCTGCGGGGCACGGACGTAGGGCAGATCGGAAGTGCCGGGCGTCGGCATGCCGGGGTTCCAGGAGGAGTCTGGCCTGGAGCCCATGCCAGGCCTCCAGGACTTGTCGGTCGGGGAGGTGGCGACGTTCGCGCCGGGCTTCCAGGGGGACGGGGGCTCGGGGGCCCTCGAGTTGAAGCCGGGCCGCCAGTAGTTCGGGGTCTGGTCCTGGTCGGGCTGCGGGCGGTAGGGGCTGCCGGGCGATACGGGGGCGCCGTTCTGGGGGGGGGTGGGCGCGGCGTCCTTGCCGAAGGGGCGGACCGCGAAGCCGCGCGGGTCCCGGGGGTCAGCCGGGCCGGAGGGGGCGGAGGGGCCGGAAGGGGCCGCGACGCCACTCGGGGGCCCCGCGTTCGGGCGGGCCAGGGGAGGGGAGGGCGGAGCCGGGGGGAGGGGAGGAGGCCCGGCCGGGCCGGAGACGCCGGCTGCCCCGCCGGGGTGGTATCCCGGACGTGTCGCGCCGTGCCCCGTGCCGGGGACTCCCGGACTGGCAAGGGCGGCTGCCGGGCCGGGGTGTCCCGGACCGGAAACTGAGGGAGCTGCGTGGGCAGGGGCCGCGGGGCCCGGTTGCCGGGCGGGGCCGGCGCCGCCCTGGAACAGGGCGGCCTGGGCCGCGGCCCTCTGGTCCATGAGCGCTCTGTTGGAGAGAACGGCCGGGGACGGGACGGGCATGGAAGGGTGGGCGCCGGCGGAAGCGGAGACGTTGCGGGCGCCGGTGGCGCTTCCTGAGGGTGTGCCGGCGACGCTCGCGGAGAGAGTGCCGGTGCCGCTAGCGGAGGGGGCGCTGACGGAGGACCTTCCGGACGGGGCAACGGTGCCGGGGCGGGCTCCGGACGGGGCGACGATGCCGGAGCCGCTGCCGGACGGGGAAACGGTGCCGGCTCGGGCCCCGGACGGGGCGACTATGCCGGAACCGCTCCCGGACGGGGAGGCGCCGGAGGCGGGGTCCGGCCGGGAGGGGAGGGCCGGGGGGAGCCCAAGGTATGCGTCGAGCCCGTCAACGGGCTCGTCGTCGGGGTGGAGGACTATGCCGAAGATGTCGCCCAGGAGCGACTCGTCTATCTCGTCCACAGCGTCTCCGCCCGTGAAGCGGCTTATCTCCTCGGCCTTGATGGTCATGAGCTCCAGTGGATCAACCTGGCGCAGTGTGAAGATGAGCTCCGGGGAGGTGTCCAGGCGGTTGCCGATGCCGTAGAAGACGGCGGCCACGTGCTTGCACAGGATGGCCCAGTCCGGGCAGGAGCAGCTGTAGTCGATCTCGTCCTGCCGGGGGAAGAGGCCCTTCGAGCGGTCGCAGACCACCTCCATGACCTCCTGGGAGAAGTGGCCCCGCAGGAGGTCGAACATGTTGGAGATCTTGCCGTGGCACTGGTGCTTTATGCCCTCCCAGCGCTTGGGGTCCAGGGGCTTTATCCTGATGTCCACCTCGTAGACGTCGGAGCCGGCCACGAGCGCGTGGATGGACCCGGGCCCCAGCTCCAGGTGCATGATGGACCCGTTGCGGGCGTAGGTGCGACCGCGGGGGAGGCGGTTGGAGAAGTCCGCCATGGCCTCGAAGTGCTCGCACCAGCGCTTGCCCCAAAACGTGGAGGCGATGAGCCTCCCCTTGATGCTGATGGGGTTGAAGGTCTCTATGGTCTTCTCGTAGCGGGCGGTGGACTTGCGGACCGTGGCCCGCTTCTGGCTCGCGCTGGGCCTCGAGAACATGCTATGGCGTCGCCACATATGATCACCGTGAAGTCCCGCGGCGGCCGTGGCGCCGCGGGCGAAAGCGCCCGGGGAAGCGGAAGCTCCCTGCGGGAAAGGCTGAAGCCCGCGCAGTGCGCGGGGCACGGACCCAGCCGATGGGCGGCAGGGGGGTCAAGTTAGGTAGAGAAGGCTTGAGGCGAAGGGCAGGGGGCCGCCTGCGGCGGCAGGGTCAGGTTGGCCCGGAGAGCACGAAGAGCCCGATCCGGAGAGAGCGGGACCCCGAGGGCCCGGAAGGGCGTGACCCGGAGGGCCGGAAGGGCCCCCGGAAGGCAGGCCCGGGTGGGCGTGACCCTGAGGGGACGGAAGGCCGGCCCGGGAGGGTATGACCCGGGGGGCCAGGATGGCCGGCCCGGAAGAGGCGATCCAGAGGGCCAGGAAGGCCGGCCCAGAGGGCGTGACCCGGAGGGCCCGGAAGGGCGGGCCCGGAGGGCATGACCCGGCGGTCCAGGGGGAATGGGGGCTGGAGGGGCGGCCCGGCGTGCCCGGAAAGGGCCCCTCCCGCCCAGCCTCTCAGGGGCCGGCCGTGGGAAGGGGCCCCGACACCGGGGAGACGGGGGAGGCCGCGGAAGGGGCCCTGCGCCTGGAGCCGGGGGCACCCTCGTAGGAGGAGAGAACGGCGCGGTCGATGTCCAGGCTCACCAGGTCCATGAGCTCGTCGTCGTCCATCTCGGCGAAGTTCATCTCGTTGCCGCCGGAGAGGATCTCGCCGGCCACCTGGCGCTTGTCATGGAGGAGGGAGTCTATGCGCTCCTCCAGGGTGCCCCGGGTGACGCACTTGTGGACCAGGACGTTCTTCTTCTGGCCGATGCGGTAGGCGCGGTCCGTGGCCTGGTCCTCCACCGCGGGGTTCCACCAGCGGTCGAAGTGGATGACCTGGCCGGCGGCGGTGAGGTTCAGGCCCGTGCCCCCGGCCTTCAGGGACAGTATGAAGAAGGGGGGGCCGTCCGGCTCCTGGAAGCGCTCCACCAGCGCCCTCCTGGCCTTGACCGGGGTGCCGCCGTGGAGGGAGAGGCCGGGCCGGCCGAAGGCCTGCTCCAGGTGGTCCATGAGCGGCTGGATGATCTCCTGGTACTGGGTGAAGACGAGGAGGCGGTCCTGACGCTCGCGCATGTCGCGGGCGAGCTCGAAGACGCGCTGGAACTTGCCGCTCCGCGAGGCGTCCCAGTCCATGTCCCCGGTCATGTGGGCGGGGTGGTTTATGAGCTGCTTGAGCCTCATGAGAGTCTGCAGGACCAGGCCCCGGCGCTTCATGCCGCCGCTGCCGCCCCCGTCGAAGGCCTTGAGCGCCCTCTGGAGGGTTTCCACCACCTGGGAGTAGAGCCCCGCCTGCTCCTTGGTGAGGTGGCAGTACAGGCTGGTCTCGGCCTTGTCCGGGAGATCGGCTATGATTCTGTTGTCGCTCTTGAGCCTCCGGAGGAGGTAGGGGGCCACCAGGCGCCTCAGGGGGCCGTACTGGTCCTCCTTGCGGCGCTCCAGCTGGGTCACGACCTCGGTGAACTTCGTGTAGCTGCCCAGGAGGCCGGGGTTCAGGAAGTCGAAGAGGCTCCAGAGGTCCAGGAGCCTGTTCTCTATGGGGGTGCCGGTCAGGGCCAGCCTGGCCTGGGAGCGTATCTTCCGGACCGCCCTGCTCTGGGCGGTGGCGGGGTTCTTGATGGCCTGGGCCTCGTCCAGGATGACCATCCTGAAGTCCAGCTTCTCGAAGATCTCGATGCGGCGGGCCAGCAGCGCGTAGCTCGTGACCACCAGGTCGCAGTCTCGGCAGATGGAGCCGGGGTCCGAGTCCCAGCGGGAGATGAGGTCCTTGGGGCTCTCGGAGGGGTGGTAGATGTTGAGCCTGAGCGTCGGGGAGAAGCGCTGGACCTCGGACTTCCAGTTGGCCAGGAGCGAGGCCGGGGCGACCAGGAGGGAGGGCGGGAACGAGTCGGGGGAGATTTCCGTTACCTCGGCCGCGGGGGGCGACGCCCCCCCGCGCCCGGAGGCGGGCCGGCCGGCGTTCCGGGCCTGGGTGCCGGCACTGCCGTTCCCGCCGGCACCGGACGCGGCGGCGTCCATCGCGGCGCGGAGGGCGGCTGCGGTGACCTTCTGGGGCTTCGGGTCCCTGCCCCTGCCGCCGGTCCTGAAGGGGAGGGCCGAGGCCCCGGCCGCCCGGAGCCGGTCGGCGCGGTCCTTCAGGAGAAGCGCCTGGACCTGGATGGTCTTGCCGAGGCCCATGTCGTCGGCAAGGCATGCGCCCAGGCCCAGCCCCGTCACGAGCGAGAGCCAGCTTAGCCCCACCAGCTGGTAGGGCCTCAGCTCCGCCATGAGATCCGGCGGAGGCTCGACCGCCTCGGGGCTCCTCAGGCGGTTCAGGATCGCCTTCAGGGCCTCGCCGGGCTCGGGCTTCACCCAGTCCCCGGTCTCGGGGAGGCCGGCGGGGCCCGTGTCGTCCGGGGCCTGGGGCATCCCGGAAAGGAAGCGCATGGCCTGGAGGAAGGTGATGCCGCTCTCGCCGGCGGCCCTGGCCTCGCTCCAGAAGTCGAGCGCCTGGGCCAGCTGCTCGCGGTTGGCCTCGACCCAGCGGCCCTTGAAGAAGACCAGGTCCCCCGAGTCGGAGGCGGAGAGGAGCTGCCGGACCTCCTCGGGGGAGAGGGACTCGTCGCCCACCGCCAGCTGCACGTCCCAGTCCAGGAGGCTCGTCAGGCCGAACACCGGGGCCTTGTTCTGGCCCACGAGGATCTTGACCCTGACCTCGGGCTTCTTGCGCCACCAGTCGGGAATCCGCACGGTCAGGCCGGCCTCCTCCAGGACGGGGATGTCCTTAAGGAACCTGTGGGCCTGGGGCACGGTCCAGAGCTGGGAGCGGAAGAGGCCCCCCGTGGTCTCCAGCTCCCGGACCCAGGGGAGGGACTCGGAGGCGCTCTTCACGGGGGAGAGGAGGCTGATGAGGGCCTGCTTGTCCTGGGCGGTGGTGTGCTGGGAGAGCGCGCAGCGGAGCTTCTGGTGGCGGTCCCGGCCCTCGGCCGTGAGCGAGCTCACGTAGGTGGCGAGGAATGCGAAGGGCCTGTCGTCGTCGTGCTTGTTCTCTGCCAGGTGGAAGGTGACCCTGCCGACCCGCCTCCAGCGCGGGGCCCTGGCGGCCAGGAACTCCGGCACGGTCATCCCCTTCAGCTCCTGGACGGTCCAGGCGGTGAGCGCCGCCCACACAGTCAGGAGCGCCTCCGCCGAGAGGTACTCCCCGCCCAGCATGGGCGGGGCGCCCGAGGCCCGGCGCTCCCGGTCCTCCTGGGACGGGGGGGTGGCCTGCAGGGGCCCCATGTCCTCCGGCAGGCGGCACAAGGACGATATGAAGGACTCGGCGTAGCTCTTCCAGAACCTGACGGAGGGCGAGAGTTCCAGGACGTGCGCGGCGGGATCCGACGCGTCCTCGCGGCCCGCCGCCAACTCGAAGAGCCTGCCCCTCCAGTCCTCGGCCGACCCGTCCGAGAACGCCAGCGTCTGGGAGGGGGTGACGACTATCTCAGCCTGGCCCTCCTTCGGGGCGTACTGGGCCTCCGTCCCGCCGTTGCCGTCCCGGAAGCCGCCGTTGCCGCCGCCGTCGGGGGGGCCGTCCCGGAAGCCGCCGTTGCCGTCGCCATCGGGGGGGTAGTCCCCGGAGGAGCCGCCGTTCGCGTCGGGGGGGTAGTCCCCCGAGGAGGCGTCGTACTCCGGAAGATCGTCAGCCTCCGAGATGTGCGGGACGGGCTCCCAGGCGGAGTGCGCGGAGGACCGTGCCTGGGCAGGGGAGGCGGCGGCCCAGCCCTGGGCGGGGGCCCGTTGGGTTGTCAAGGGGGCGGCGCCGCGGGCCGAGCAGCCGAGCGGGCCCGTCCCGGATTTAGCGGGCATGACGGCGTCAGGGGAGGCGGAGGCGTTCCCGAAGGCGTCGGGGCCGGGGTCCGCCCACTCGCCGGAGGAGGCGCCCGAGCGGATGCTGGCCTGGTAGGCGGCTCTGGAGCTCCTGCTGCGGTCGTTACCGGCGGGACGGGAGGGTCCGGGGCCCGGGTCCAGATCGGGAATCTCGTCGGCGGGCACCAGCCCGTAGTCGGGCCCGGGGGTCTCGGGAGGAGCGGCGTCCATCCCGGAGTAGGGGGGGAAGTCCGGTCCGAAGGCTTCAGCAAGCCTCCGGCGCTTCGTGGACACGGGGGCCGGGGCGGCCTTCTTGGCCTTCCGGGCGCGGTCAGTCTCGAAAGTTGTCATACGGGAGTGAATCACATCCGCCTGCAGAGTATATGCATGTTACGCATATCATGCGGCATAAATAGGCTGAATGGAACAGCGGGATGAATTGAGACCCGATAACCAAATGTGTGTCATCGAGCATTGCTTGGTACAACATGAAAGCTTTGAGAGCTTCGGAGCCTGCTGCTTCTGAGAGCTTTGGAACCTACTGACTATATCCGAGAGCTTCGGAGGCTACTGTGTCTGAGAGCTTCGGAACCTACTGAATCTTAGAGCTATGGAGCCTACTGTGTCTGAGAGCAATGGAGCCTGCTGTGTCTGAGAGCAATGGAGCCTGCTGTGTCTTAGAGCAATGGAGCCTGCTGTGTCTGAGAGCAATGGAGCCTACAGCGTCTGAGAGCTATGGAGCCTGCTGTGTCTGAGAGCAATGGAGCCTGCTGTGTCTGAGAGCTATGGAGCCTGCTGTGTCTGAGAGCTATGGAGCCAAGTAACTAAACTGAACCTTATCCGAGAATATTCGATGCTTGAAGGGCATCGCCGAGGCCAGTCCAGCCTCATTTCGGGTGTCGGAGCCTCTTGAGACTCCACCAGATTCTTCGAGATTCCTCGAAAACCCGCGAGAGCTCTGGAGCATCCTGGAGAACCCTCGAAATTCCTTCAGAATCCTTCAGAATACTTCAGAATCCTTCAGAATCCTGGAGATCCCACGAGAACCCGATAGCGCCCTTGAGTTCAACCGATACTCGCCGAGCTCCGTTCAACTTCTTGGCGCATCGCGGGTCTTCCGACCCTTCATGACGTCCTTCCCTTGATGTCCGCAACGGCCTTTCCGGGCCAGCCGCCGGGGTAAACGCTATGCCTCCTGAGGCCCCCCGCTCTCCCGGTACTATGCGCGTTTCAGGACTTCGGGGGCCGACGGGGTCACGGGGCCTGCAAGGCTCACGGAGATTCCCGGATTTTCCGGGGCCAGCGAACGTCCGGAGGCGTCCAGGCTCCAGGAAAACCCCGGATTCGGGGGGGTTACAACAGCTTGTGAAGCATAAATATGTATATCTGTGGCATAATTAAGGAAATTATAAAAACAGAGAAATAGTTTGTGACTCAATGAGACCAAATGGAAATCATCGAGCCTTGCTTGGTGCGATATGAGAACTTAGAGATATTTTGGGTTAAATGAACCTTTCTGAGAACAATCGGTAACTGACGGGCATCTCCGAGGCGAATTCCGTCTTTTCGTATGCCTGAGCATCAATGGACACTATGAGACACTTGACACGATCTGTTGAGACTCGCCGGCTCCTTTCGACGTCTTCGGACGTCACCTGTCTGGCGGCGCTTTCCCGAAGCCCTCCATGACGTCCATTGCGGCCCTTCCAGGTCTCAAGAAGACGAGGCCTTCCGTGCGCCTCTGCGATTAACCCTCCTAAGCTCCCGGAGCTCTGCCGCGTGTCCTGGCGCCGCGCGTCAACGGGCTTCCCCCCCCGCTCCGCGAACGTCCGGAGGATCCAGGATTCACGGGGATTCCCGGCTCCCGGAACTTCCGGGCCGGATGGCCAGCGACCAGCCGTGCAACGGGCAGGGCGAAGGTCCGGACGTCCGCTCCCGGAGCCGCCAGCTCAGGGACACGCGCGGAGCGCAGTCCGAAGGACACGTGACGGGCGCTGGCCGGGGAGGGCATCGGGCGAGGCCGCGACGCCCCGGCGCGGACGCGGGGAGGCTTGGGCCTGGCACCGCAGGGTTCTGGTGGTGGCCTGCGGGCTGACGGCTTCGCCCGGGACGGCGGGAAGCTGCGGGGCCGGGCGGGCGCCGCCGGCAGCCGGGCGGCTCAGGGCCGCAGGACGGGTACCCGGGCCTGTCCGCGCTGGGAGGCTGCCGGGGAAGGCCCGTGCCGAACCCGGCAAAGGGAGGCGTCGGGCCGAAAGTCGTGAGGGTGTCCGGGGTCAGGCGGGCGACCGCCGGTCAAGGGCGCGAGACGGGCTGGGGGCCGTTCTGCCCGCAGGCTTCTCAAGACAAGTCCGCCGAAGCTCGCGGGGAGGCCGGACAGTGCCGCGGAAGGCACTGAAGGGGCTCGGGCGGCACCCGGACGGGGATAACAGGGAGGCCGAGACGGGCGGGCAGGACTGCGGAAGACGCAACGGGACGGTGGGCACCCGGGTCAGGAAGGCCAGAGGTGCCGGTGGGCCGGGCAGGACCGCTGAAGGTCCTGAGCGGCTCATGACGACACCGTTGCCTGGGCTGGCCGTGGCGGACGGAGAGGCCGGGCAGGACCTCGAGAGCCACTGCTGCTCGGGACGGCACCGGGGCAGGGAGGGGCCCGGGCGGACGGAGAGGCCGGGCAGGACCTGGAAAGCCACTGCTGGGCTCGGAACGGCACCGGGGAGGGGAGGGGCCCGGGCGGACGGAGAGGCCGGCAGGACCTCGCAAGCCACTGCTGGGCTCGGGACGGCGCCGGGGCCGGGGCCGGGAGGGGCCTGGGCGGACGGAGAGGCAACAGGACCTCGAAATACTGCTGGGCTCGAGACGGCGCCGGGGTCGGGGTCGGGCCGGGAAGGGCCAGGGCGGACGGAGAGGCCGGACAGGACCGCGAAAGCCACTGCTGGGCTCGGTACGGCTCCGGGGCCGGGAGGGGCCCGGGCGGACGGAGAGGCCGGGCAGGACCGCGAAAGCCACTGCTGGGCTCGGGACGGTACCGGGGCCGGGGCCGGGGCCGGGTGGGGCCCGGGCGGACGGAGAGGCCG
>JAISFP010000216.1 GCA_031263525.1 Deltaproteobacteria bacterium
CGGGGTCGGGCCGGCTCCGGACGGAGAGCCCCGGGCCAGGCCGCCGGGGGCGGGGCGGGGCCGGACGGATAGCCCCGGACATGCCCGCCGGGGGGTGGCGGGTCAGGACGGAGAGCCCCTGCCCTGGCCGCCGGAGGGGGGCGGGTCAGGACGGAGAGCCCTGACCATGCCGCCGGAGGAAGGACGGGTCAGGACAGAGAGCCCCTGAGCAGGCCGCCGGAGGGTTGCGGCCAGGCATGAGTCACCGGTCTTCCAGCGCCGGGGCCCGCGCGCCGAGCCACGGAAGGCTAATCCGGCCCTGCCGGAGGCACCGTGCCACCCCGAACGGAAAACGGCGTCGCCCACTGGCACAGGAAGCCCTCCCGCAAGCATTCGACGATGCCGGCCCCGCGTCAGGCGCCCCGAATGCCGACCCTCCCAGAGACGCCCCGCATGAAGCTTCCCGCCAAGCTCACGCCCCGGCAAAACAAATCCTTTTGCCCCCCTTCCGGCACAAGACAGCTTTGACATTCAGCCTCAGAGGTATGCGAACATGCAAAGCAGGGTTCCAGTCCCGAGAGCCCGGCTCCGGGCCGAAGCGCCTGCATCCTGTCCCGGAGCGGAGGGTTCCAATCGCAACCGCCCCGAATCAACCGCGACCCGTCCGGAGCCGGCAGCGGCCAGTCACGTCACGGTCCCGAAACTCGCGGCCGCGGCCACGGGACGTGTGGCTCCGTTTCAGAAACTACCCGTTCCTGCCCCAGGCGGCAGCGCCACGCTTCCAGGCGAGCCTGCCGGCGCTTCCTTCCGCGCCTGACGCAAGGCGGAGCGGGACATGCTCGAGGACGCGCCATTTCTTGACGACCGGAAATCTCTCTGGTTCCTTGGCCCGCAGGACCGGAAGCGAAGCCCGTGGCTCCCGTCGCGCGTCGCCTTTAATTTCTTGACGCGGAGCGGAAACTGCCCGCGAAAAATTCTTCGCCGCTCCTTGTCCTGCCGGGCCGTCCGGAACAGACGGAAAGACTTGCCCAGCGCGGTTTTCCTTCAAGCACGAAATTTTGGCGTTTCCCCGGAAACCCTTGCAAATGTCTTCGGGTTGAAGGAAAATGTCCGGACAGCTTCCAGAGGATCACGGCGAGGTTCCCGCCCGTCCAGGCCCCGGGCCAGGACGGGCGGATCCCTGAAGGCTCCCGAAAGCTCCCTTCGGTTCCTGACCGGGACCCCGGCTTTCCGGCCCGGCCAGCGGTCGTGCCCGGACGCCGATGTATCCCGGGCCCGCGATTCCGGCCTAGCCGGCCAGGACCCGCCCCCTTGCCGCCCGGCACACGCCCGGGCACCGGCCACCGCATGTCCCTGCGCTTCGCGACAGACCCGGAAGACGCCTCCGGGTCATTCCGGCCCGAGGATCCAGCCGCCTTCCGCCGCGCGGTGAGGCTGACGGACCGCCTCGCGGCGGAACTCTACCGCCGCGAGACGCCCCCCGGCGCCTGCGCCTCTCGCTGCGCCGATATACTCGCGGCCGACCCCCTGCGCCTGGACGCCCTCTCCCTGTACCTGGACGCCAGGCTCGCGGAGCCCGGGGGGAGCCCCGCCGCCCTGGCCGGGGATGTGGCCCGGCGCATGGAGCCGGTCCTGGAGCTCGTCGGCGGCTTCGGGGGCAGCCTGGACCCGGACGACGAGCTCTCCGTCATGTTCCTGGGCTGCCACCACGCCCTCCTGACCGCGACCGTGGCCGCAGGCAGCTACCCCGAGGCGCTCGTCATGTGCCGGCGCCACTCGGCCTGGGACGCGGCGAGCCCGGGCGACGCCGGGGCCTTCGCGGGGAACCTTCTCCTGGTCCTGGGGCGGCTGGACGAGGCCGAGGAGTTTTTCGGGACGCCGCCCGTGCCCATGCCCTACGAGTCCGCCTACGGGGAGGCGCTCCTCCGCTACCTCCAGGGCAGGCACTCCGAGGCGGCTTCCGTGCTGCGCCGCGCCTTCATCACCCAGCCCTACGTGGCGGAGATCGTGCTCCGCCGGGCGCGGGGCCCCGTGCCCGCCTGGAGGCTCCCCGACGGCAGGGCGCTCTTCTACAGCGCCATGAGCTACGCGGACGCCTACCTGGGGGCCAGGATCTGGCATGAGGGTGACGGCCGGGCGGCGCTCTTCCTGAGCTGGGCATACAACTCTCCCGAAATGATGGCCGAGAGGGCCAGGGCGCTCGCCATACTCTCCCGGCCGGGCCCCGAGGCCACGCCCCTCGAGCTCGAGGGGGCCCGGGAGGAGTTCTACCGCTTCGCCATGAGCCCCGACCCCCGGCTCGCCATGGCCATAACCGCCCCCGTCAATGTGGGCGGGAGCCGGTTCCCCCCCTGGCTGGTCCCCGAGCCGAGGGAGGCGGAGGGACGCCGCGCCGCCTCCGGGGGTGGCTCAGCGACCCGGACCGGACCCGGACCCGCCGAGGGCCGGGAGACCGCCCGCGACCGGGCAGCCGGCCCGGGCAACGCCCGCGACCGGACCGGGGACACCGCCTCCGACCGGGGCAGTTCCAGGGCATCGTCCTCGGCGACGGCCTCGGGAGCGACCTTCGCGTCAGGAGCTGCCTTCGCGTCCGGCATCCCGTTCGCCGGCGCCTCCAGCTCTTCCGGCGCAACCTCGGGAGCCCGGTCCGGATTCGCCGGGGCCTCGGGAACCAGGTTCGGATCCGCCGGTACCTCGGGAGCCTCGCGAGCCCAGTCCGGTTCCTCGCGGGCCTCGGGCTTCCAATCCGGAGCCGCCAGGCCCTCGGGCGCCTCCGCCGCCTCCGCGACATCCGGACCCTCCGCCTCGAAGACCCCGGCTCCCGGCCAGGACCGCCGCCTCCGCCCGGTCTCCAGCGAGCTCGCTGAAGCGGAGGACATGCCTGCGGACTCCGACTGGATCTTCGCCTCCACCGAGTCTGCGGGCACTGGCAGCCCCTGCTGCGATACCGAGAGCGACAGCCCGGACGCCGGGGCCTCCGCCCTAGACGCGACCGGCTCCGGTCCCGCCCCACGCGGGGATCCTGCCGGGAACGGCGCCAGTGAGGGTCAGGGCGGGAACAACCGGACGGCCACCGGAGGAAACGGCCGGACGGACCGGGAAGACGCCCGGATGTCTCAGGGAGACGCTTCCGGAGGGACGCCGCCCGGCAACTGCGGCCGGAAGGCCCCGGAAGCGGCCAGGACGTCCCGCTCAAGGGCTTCAGCGGACGACTGGGCGCCCTGGTCGCCTCCCGGCCCCCCGGACGGAGGCGGGCCGGGCGGGGAGGATCCTGACTCGGACGAGGAGCCCGACTGCGGCAACTGCGAGGACTGCGAGGACTTCGAAGAGTGCTCCAGAACCCCCGAGTATCCGGAGGAGGAGTGCGACGAGTGCTCCGAATGCGAGATTGAGGGGTTCTGCCGCCCCATGCCGCCGCCCCTCAAGGAACCGCCCTACCGTCATTAGACCCGCCAAGCCGCCCTGGGCCCTTCCGTCCTGCCTCGACTGAACCGTGCCGATCTCCTGCCAGACCTGCGTCCGGGACGGACAGGCAACCTGCCGCGCCTGCGGCTTTCTCGCCACGTCAGCCTGGGACGCGAATGTTTTAAATTTGAGATTGGCCAATTCAGGAAATTCCCTTCAAGACAGGACTCCTTTGCAAGATTAGTTCCAGTCCCGACCGCCGCTCTCCCCGGAATTCTGACAGCCCCGGCCCCCCGTTCAAGTCGCCGGCCCTCGTCGGGCATCGCGAGCCCCGGCCGCCGTCGGCGTAAAGGCCACGGCTCCCTCCGGCTTCCTCGCCTCCTTGACAAATCCAAAGGGAATCAACTATTATTTTCTGTAACAGGGAGGGAAGTCCCCATGTCCGATCCGAAGCAAGAAACTCGGGAAGACCCCACGCCAGACGCGGTGCCGCCGGAGTACGAGACTTTCCGCAAGTCCAGCGAGTGGGACATATCCGGAAGGATGAAGGATCTCGAAATTGAGTCAGTCCGGTTCAAAACCCTTCAGGCGAACTTCGCGACCAAGAACGACCTCAGGGACGTCAAGGATGAGCTCTCGAAGGAGATCACAGGTTTGGCGGAGAAGTTGACGACCCAAATAATTGACAGCTCTCGCCACAGCACGAATGTAACCTTGGGCGTCGGAGCTATTCTAGCTGCGTTCGTGGTCTTGGCGCTCTACTGGCTTTGGGATATGCGCGACAAAATTCCAGACGCTTCGGTCGCTCCAGCCGCCCAGGTTTCCGTTGCGCGGGAGGCTCCGATTGCCTTGCCACCCCAGGCAACGCCAGCCGTGACGTATGCTCCTGCCCGGAAGCCCCCCCCTCTCGTTGCAGAGTCGACGCCTGCCACGTCCGCTCCTGAGAGCGGTCCGCCCGAAACGGAGCGCACGGAAGGCTGAGGGATAGGCAGACCGCCACCCCGGAGCTTGCGGCGTCCCTGCCCGCCATCATGACCGTTCCGAGGTCTGCCGGGCAGAAGTGACGCCGTAGCACGCCAACTCTCTTTCGGACATGTTACGCCTGGAACCGCTCGAGCGGACTGGCGAGGACGGAATGGAGAGGGCATGACTCATGCCTCCAGTCGCGGCATCAGGCATGACGGCCGGCACCTGGAATTCTTTCAAGGAGGATGCCTGCTCGCGATCAGCACCCGGTCAAGGCATCATAAGAACGCCAGCCTGCTAAATTCAACTGCCAGATCTGACTGAGACATGCCCCCCAGCCCCTGTTCCGGCATTCGCTAAAGCGGAGGGAGGCGGCCTTCTGGGGTGCCGACAGGATCCGCAAGACAGCCAGCGGGAATGGGCACGGGCACTCACGCTGGAAGGCCCTGGTAAACGGGCATGCATGTCACTCTCATGGTCAGGCGTTATGTTAACCTTTATGAAATGTTAAGAAGTCTTGTTATCCCTATGTAATCGCTAGAAATCTTATCGGAATACTCAACATTACTTGCACTCTTAGGTTAAGCGTTAAAAAACAATTGCTGTAAATTGTTGTTTTAATTGTTATTGCTTTGTACGGGTTATAGTGCTGACATATGAAGCAATAGAGTTAAAACCGGGGAAAACGGGGATACTTGGTCACAAAAACGACATAGCTTCAGAAGACAAATGACGAAACTTAATCGTCATAATAACCTCTCCTCGGTCTTTAATTTATCATTTTTTGTCTGCGCTAAACATTACATTACGAATCATTTTTTTTAAAATACTATCTGTCGTGTTAGTGTTAATTTTTGCTTAACCCTCTAAGGATAACATCATGTTGAAAATTTCGTTATAAAATCAAGTGATTTCAATGGGTTAGCCAAATTTCTGAACATTTTCAAAAACTCAACATAACTGGGTTTATGAAATCTTCACATAACCGGTGGGAAACGGAGAATGTTTCAAGGCTAACCCCTTGAAATCACTGAAGAAACGACTGAATTCCGGCAACTGTTAAACTTTGCCAGAGACTGAACCGGACCGGTCTCCTGCCGGACATGCGGACGGGCTCGGCAAGGCCACTTCAGGACCTGCGACCGGGCCGGACTCGTCACCTGCCGCACCTGCGACCGAGCCGGACACGTCCCCCAACGGCCTGCCCCCCGGCCTGGACTTGCCCGTTTCCCGGACAGGAATAGCTCAGATGATCCGGTGCCTTTCGTCATAACCTCCTCATAATCCCACATTTTGCCCCGAAATCCGTGCCATCGACCCCTAAGGGACCGCCCTGCCTGCATTAAATTTGCCACGCCGCCCTGGCCCTTCCGCCCTGGCCCGAGACTGAACCGGACCGATCTACTGCCGATCCTGCGGCCAGGCCGACGACGTCCCCTGCCGGACCTGCTGTCGGACCGGACACGTCCCGGACCGGCCTGCCACCCGGCCTTGACTTGCCCGTTTCCCGGACAGGAATAGCTCAGATGTTCCGGCGTCTTTCGTCACAACCTCCTCATAATCCTGCATTTTGCCCAGAAATCCGCTCCATCGGCCCCGAAGGGCCCGTCCTGCCGGCATGAAATTTATCACGCCACTCAGCCCCTTCCGGCCTGGCTCGAGATTGAACAGGAGCGGCAAGTCTCCTTCAGGACCTGCGGCCGGGCCCGGAAAGGCCACTTCAGGACCTGAGGGCGGTCCCGGAAAGGCCGCTTGGCGGACCTGAAACGTCATCTGGTCCCCGGACAGGCAAAGTTCGACAGTTTCGGCGATTTTTGCTCATAACCCGTTCATAATCCAGCATTTCGTCCCTCCGTCCCCTCCCCTGACCCGCTTTCTGCCGATCCCCGCCAGAACTAGATCTGCTACAATGGCCCCTGCCCTTCCGAGCCCGGCCTCCGGCTCCCACTGCCAAGCCCGGCCTCCGGCCCGCCCCGCCGAGACCGGCCTTCCTGCCTTGCCATCAGGGCCTCTGCCTTCCCCGCAGGGCCCCCTGTCCCGGCCTCCCCCGCCATTTCCCGCCGCGGCTGCCCCTGTCCTTCCAGGCCCCCGCCTGGAGCGGCGCGGCAAGCCGTGCCAGATCAACCGGACGGACCACATTGGAACAAACGACTGCCTACCGGGCTCTCCAGGAGCGCGGCTTCAACTACCAGGTGACCGACGAGGAGGGCCTCCAGGAGCTCTTCGCCAAGGGGCCTGTCTCGGCATACATAGGCTTCGACGCCACTGCCGACTCGCTGCACGTGGGGCACCTCCTGCCGCTCATGGCGCTGGGGTGGCTCAACCGCCTGGGGCACCGCCCCATCGCCCTCCTGGGCGGCGGCACCTCCATGGTGGGCGACCCCTCGGGCAGGAAGGAGGCCAGGAAGATCCTCTCCCTGGAGGACATCGAGGCCAACGCCAGGGGGATACGCCCCCAGCTGGAGAGGTTCGTGGACCTGCCGCCGGCCGGCAACGGGCTCCTGCGGGACAACTCGGCGTGGCTGAAGGATCTGAACTACGTGAGCTTCATGCGCGACATCGGGAGGCACTTCTCGGTGAACCGGATGCTCACGGCGGAGAGCTACCGGAGCCGCCTGGAGCAGGGCCTGAGCTTCCTCGAGTTCAACTACATGATCATGCAGGCCTACGACTTCCTGGTGCTGTTCAGGGAGGAGGGCGCCCTCCTCCAGATGGGCGGCCAGGACCAGTGGGGCAACATCGTGGCCGGCATCGAGCTCATCCGCCGGGAGGCGGGCGGGTCCGCCTACGGCATCACGATGCCGCTCCTCATAGACCCCCGCACCGGCGAGAAGTTCGGTAAGACCGCGGCGGGGGCCGTGTGGCTGTCGCCCGAGAGGACGCCAGTCTACGACTTCTACCAGTTCTGGCGGAACATAGACGACCAGGAGGCCGGCAGGCTCCTCGCCCTCTTCACCTTCCTGCCCCTGGACGAGTGCAGGAGGCTCGCGACCCTTCCCGGAAACCTCATAAACCGCGCGAAGGAGATCCTGGCCTTCGAGGTTACGAGCATCTGCCACGGCTTCGAGGCCGCGTCCGAGGCCTTCCGGGCCTCCGCCGGGGCATTCGGGGCCGCAGACCCGGACATGGGCGTGCCCACCACGTCCCGGATAACCGAGTGCGCCCCCCCCGACTCGGCCTCCGAGCTGCCCGTCGAGGAACTGGCGCTAGCGGCCCTGGAGGCCGCCGACATGGCCGGGCTCTTCGTCATGGCCGGCCTGGCATCCTCCAAGTCCGAGGCGAGAAGGCTCATCCGCCAGGGAGGCGCCTACGCGGACGAGACCCGTCTCGCCGCCGGCTCCGAGAACGACCCGGTGAAGGGCGCGGCGTGGCTCTCCAAGGGCCAGGTGACGCTCAGGGCCGGCAAGAAGCGGTACAAGACAGTAAGGGTGGCGCCTTGACCAAGCCCCGTGACCGCTCCGGCTCCCGCAGGCCCGCCGACCTGCCTCCCTCGCCCGAGGCCGCGCCCCGTGACCGTTCCGGCTCCCGCAAGCCCGCCGGCCTGCCGCCCACGCCCCGTGACCGCTCCGGCTCCCGCAAGCCCGCCGACCTGCCGCCCTCGCCCGAGGCCGAGCCCCGTGCCCTCTCAGGCTCCCCCACGCCCGCCGGCCTGCCGCCCTCGCAAGGGGCCGCGCCCCGGTACCGCCGCGGCTCCCGCAAGCCCGCCGACCTGCCGCCCTCGCCCTGGGCCGAGCCCCGGGAGCCGTCAGACCGGCAGCCCCTTTCCCCCGGAACTGCGGAGCCCCCCGCGCCAGACGCCCGCATCCTCCCCTGGAAGTGGATCCTGGACGAGGACGTCTTCGCCACCCCCGTCTACACGGCGGTGAACCGCCGGGTGCTCTCCCCGAAGGACGGGCAGGTCAAGACCTTCTCGGTGCTGGACGCCCCCTCCTGGGCCAACATCATAGCTCTCGACCGGGAGAGCCGCGTGGTCATGGTCAACCAGTACCGCCACGGCTCCAGGGACTTCTCCCTCGAGCTCCCCGGCGGGGTGGTCGGGCCCGACGAGAATCCCGTGGACGCGGCCGTCCGCGAGCTCCTGGAGGAGACCGGCTTCACGGTCGGCTCCGCCGAGGAGCTCATCACCCTCAACCCCAACCCGGCCCTATTCGGGAACGGCATCACCACGGCGGTGGCCACGAACGCCGTGAAGACCGCCAAGACGAGCTTCGACGAGAACGAGGAGGCGGAGTGCCTCCTGATGCCGCTGGAGAAGCTGGAAAGGGCCTTCAGGGAGGGGGCCGTCACCCACGCCCTCATGCTCGCGGCGATCGGCTATTTCCTGGCAGTGAAGGACAAATTCATCTAGAGTCCTTGGCCCCGGACAGCCGGACGCCTCCGAGACGGCGTTGCGAGACCTTCCGGATCCTTACGGGCGGCAGCCCGGAGGCCGAGACCTTCCGGATGCCGCCCGGGCGGCAGCCCGGAGGCCGAGACCTTCCGGATCCTCCCGGGCGGCAGCCCGGAGGCCGCGAGATCTTCAGGAGGCCTCCCTGGCGGCAGCCCGGAGGCCGAGACCTTCAGGAGGCCTCCCGGGCGGCAGCCCGGAGGCCGAGACCTTCAGGAGGCCTCCCTGGCGGCAGCCCGGAGGCCGAGACCTTCAGGAGGCCTCCCTGGCGGCTGCCCGGAGGCCGAGACCTTCAGGAGGCCTCCCTGGCGGTAGCCCGGAGGCCGCGAGACTTTCCGGAGGCTGCCTTGGCGGCTGCCGGAAGCCGCGAGGCCTCCCTGGCGGCAGCCAGGAGCCTGCGGCTCAAAGGCAGGGCCGGGATCCGCACGTACCCCCGCCGACCCCTGCTCCGCCTGGCCTCCGACCGGAACCGGACACCGCAGGGCCGCGTTCCTCCGGACGGCCTGAAGCGCCTGCCCGGCCCGTCTCCGCTCCGGACATCGCATCGACCGCGCCTCCCAGACGCCGCCCCCCGCAGGCGGATTCCTGACGCCCGCGTCCGGCAGGCCGCATCGCATCATCCCCAAAACGGAGCGGGAGGCCGGATCGGCAACCCACAATGGCTGGACAAACGGGCCCGCTTTACTCATAATGGGCCGATGTCGGCTTCGACGGCCCCCCGCAGGGTCCTGGCCGGCCCCGCCAGGGGCCGTACCGTCCGGGCATGTCCGCCCGCCCCGCCTGGGCCATTCCCGTGTCCGCCTCCCTGACACGCGCCCTCCGGTTGCCTTTCCCGTGCCGGCCCGCAGGCCGGGCAGGCGCCGCCCCGCCGGCATCCGGTCCCGGCATCACTCCCCGTCCAAGGCCATTCCGTCCACCGGCGGGACGCGCACGGGCGCCCCCGCAGGAAGGAATCCGAATATCCGCCAGATCCTCCCGCGATCCCTCGCGAAGTCACGGGGCGTCCAGCGACGCCTCATGACATCCCGCCATATTTGCGGATCCCTCGCGGCATCCAACCGTATCCAGGGGCATCCCTAAACATCCAGGGGCGTCCCGCGTCCGCTCCGGACGTCCCGAGACACTGCGGGATCCCCCGCGACATCCCCCTGATCCCCGGGCTGTCCCGCGCGGCCGCCCATGACCGCCCTGATAAAGGACAGCACCTGTCCGCGGCGCGCAGCGCGGACGGGAAGGAGAATCCTATGACCCGCGGCCCGGCACTCGCGGCCATCCCGCTCATGGCCCTCACCCTCCTCCTCGCCACCTCCTGCATCGGGGGCTCAAAGCGCCTGGGGCTCTCGTTCAGCCCGGCCCCCGGGGCCCAGCTCACCCCGGCCACGGTCCAGCTGGTCGTGGTGGACGGGAGGACGTCCAAGAACCTCGTGGGCCCCGAGGCCATGAACCGCGACCTCTTCGCCGGCAGCCAGAGCGGGCTGATCGACTTCAAGGTGACCCTGCCCACGGGCGAGGCCATTTCCCGGAGCATGCTGACCATCGAGACGGCCATCTTCGAGGCCGTCCGCGAGCGCCTGAAGCTCCAGGGCATCACCGCCCAGACGGGGACCAGCGGCGCCAAGGCGAGGGTGACCATCACCATCTCGGATCTCTCGATAGACATCAAGGGATCCGAGCTGGCCAGCCACGTGCGCCTCCAGGCCGTGTACGACCGGCCCGGCATCGATCTGGTCATCAGGTCCTACGCCGAGGCCGACGCCTCCCGCCGCAGGCTGGTGGGCGACATCGGCGGCGCGGACAGCCTCTCGGAGGCCATCACGCTGGCCGTGAACCGCCTGGACTTCTCGGCCCTGAACCGTTTCCCGCAGTAGCCGGCCCCGCCTGGCGCCCCGCGGCCCGACGGCCGGTCGGCGCGTCCGGCGGCAGGCCCTGCGCCGGCCGCCCGGGTTCGCGGGCCGCAGGGACTCATGAGCCGTGCCTTCCGCGCCATGATTTCCTCGTTCCGCCTACAAGACTGCCAGGGTTCACGGGCTACGCATGCCACCCAGTGAACTCCGTCTTCCGTGACGCCTCAGCCTGCCTCAGGAATTCACGGGCCGAGCATGCGGCACGTGTTCTCCGCATTCCGCAACGCCGACACTTGCCTCCGGAATTCATGAGCGGACATGCCGCCCGTGAAATCATCTTCCCGTACGCTTCCGTCTCCCTCCGGAATTCATGAGCGGACATGCCGCCCGTGAAATCCGCTTCCAGTATAATTAAACCTCCCTTCGGAATTCATGCGCGGCATCTGTTTCCCGTGAAATCCGCTTCCCATATAATTCAACCTCAGCCCTGAATTCATGAGCGGCACATGTTGCCCATGAAATCAACTTTTTGTTAACTTAAGCCTGCCTCCGGAATTCATGTGCGGCACATGTTGCCAGTGAAATCCGCTTCCCGTATAATTCAGCCTCCATCCGGAATTCATGAGCGACACATGCCGCCCATGAAATCCGCTTCCCGCACACTTCAGCCTCACTCAGGAATTCATGAGCGGCACATGCCGCCCGTGAAATCCGCTTCCCTTACGCTTCAGCATCCCTCCGGAATTCATGCGCCGCGCTTGCGGCACATGTCATCAGCTTCCCGTACACTTCCACTTTCCTCCGGAACTCATGCGCCATGCATGCGACGCATGTCATCCGCTTCCCGTACACTTCCACTTTCCTCCGGAATTCATCCGCCACGCATGCGGCGCATGTTCTCCCATGTTCCGCAACATCAGCCTCAGGGATTCATGCGCAGCGCAGCCGCGCCATGAACTCCGCGTTCCGTTGCTCCGCCGTTCCGGATTCCCGGGCGTGGCAGGCGGCGGCGCGGCGCCTCCGGCTCCGCGTCGTGCGGCGTCTGCCCCCGGGGCTCCGCTGACGGCGCGGCAGGCAGCGCGGATCTCCCGCACGGCGCCGGTCCCGCTGATTTCCGGGGGACGGGCGCGTCTCCGCGATCATCGCTTGCTTGCGGCATCGGCCCCGCGCCGGGGGCGGGCCTCACGGGAACCCGTGACGGCCCCGGGCCCCGCGCCGGACGGACGCCTGCCGCACGGAAAGGTTTCAAAACGGTTACACAGGTGACTGACGAACAGACCCCGGCCGAACCGGCCGCCATCCCCGCCGAGGACGAGCCCCAGCTGGAGATAATCCCCCTGGGCGGGCTCGGGGAGATCGGCATGAACTGCATGGTGCTCGCCTGCCAGGGGTCCATGATAGTGATAGACGCGGGGCTCATGTTCCCCAAGCCGGACCAGCCCGGCGTCGATCTCCTGATCCCGGACTTCTCGTTCCTGAAGGCCAACGAGGACAAGATACTGGGCCTGGTGCTGACCCACGGCCACGAGGACCACATAGGCGCGCTCCCGTTCCTGATGCGCGAGATCCCCCGCATCCCGGTCTTCGGGACAAGGCTCACGCTGGAGTTCACCAGGGACCGCATCCAGGAGCAGAGGGCGCCCATGCCCGAGTACCGGGAGATAAGGCCCAGGAGCAACGTGACCCTGGGCCCATTCCAGCTGGAGTTCATCAAGGTGAGCCACAGCATCCTGGACGGGGTGGCCCTGGCGGCGAGGACCCCGGCCGGCACGGTGGTGCATACCGGCGACTTCAAGATGGATCTCTCCGCCGCAGAGGAGGACCGCACGGACCTCTTCAAGTTCGCCAGCTACGGGGAGGAGGGGGTGCTGGCGCTCCTCTCCGACTCCACCAACTCCGACGTGCCCGGCCATTCGGTGAGCGAGAAGGAGGTGGGCAGGACCCTCTGCCGCCTCTTCAAGGACTCCCCCGGCCGCATCATAGTCGCCTGCTTCGCGTCCTCGCTCACCCGCATCCGGGAGATAGTGAAGGCCGCCATAGCCTCGGAGCGCAGGATAGTCTTCACCGGCAGGAGCATGACCGGGAACGTTGCCCTGGCCCAGGAGCTCGGGTACCTGGACATCCCCCCCGGCATCGAGATCGACTTCGAGACGGCCGACGCGTGCGAGGACCGCGAGGTCGTGATAGTTGCTACCGGGAGCCAGGGCGAGCCGATGGCCGCCCTCGCCCGCATGGCAGCCGGCGAGCACCGCCAGGTGGAGGTGAGGGGCGGGGACACCATAATCTTCTCCGCGAGGGCCATACCCGGCAACGAGACCGCCATAGGCGAGCTCATGAACCTCTTCAGGCACCTGGGCGCCAAGGTGGTCGACCCCCACGCCGAGGTGATCCACGCCTCCGGCCACGGGCACATAGACGAGCTGAAGCTCATGCTCTCGCTCACGAGGCCCCACTATCTCATACCCGTCCACGGGGAGCTCCGCCACCTCCACCGCCACAGGGAGATAGCCGAGGAGCTGGGCATGCCCCGCTCGCGGATCCTCCTCATGGCCGACGGCCAGAGGGTGGCCCTGAGCCGCGACCGCTCGTACCGCATGATGAAGGGCGTCCGCACCGGCCGCAGGCTCGTGGAGGGCCGCCGCCTGGGCTCGCCCGCGGACCCCGTCCTGAAGGAGCGCCGCCGCCTCTCCGAGTTCGGGATCGTCTGCGTGTCCGCATCCCTGGACTCCAGGACGCTCATGCCGCTCGCCGCCCCCTCGGTCTCCATCCAGGGCGTACGCTACGCGGACGAGCAGGACCTCACCATGGCCGTCCAGGAGGCCGCCTGGGACTCCTGCGCCGAGTTCGCGAGGTCCCCCGGCTCCTGGACCCCGGGCCCCTCCGGTGAGCCCGAGGAGCTCGTCCGCAAGCTCCAGTCGGACGTGAAGTCCCTCTTCCGGCTCCACATCAGCCGCAAGCCCGTATTGATAGTCCAGATCTCCATGCTGGACGTCGAGGCCCTGGCGGCGCCCGAGGCCCCCCCCCTGGGCGCGGACCTGTCCGGGAGCTGAAGGCGGCGGGCGCCTGCGGAACCCGCCTGGCGCCCGCAGGAACGGCCCGGCACCCTCCGGACCGGGCGGGGACCGGAGGAAAACGGTCCTTAACCCGAGGGCTCGACCCGGAGCCAGCGGGAACTGACCGGAGCACCCCGGAGCGGCCCTGAGCCGAAAGTTGCCTGGAACCTGTGGGAACGGCCCTGAACCCACGAGAACCGACCGGACCGCCCGGGAGCGGCCGCGAGCCGAAAGCGTGCCGGAACCTGTGGGAAAGGATCTGAGCCCACGAGAACCGACCGGGCCGCCCGGGAGCGGCCCCGAGCCGAAAGCGGGCCGGAACCGGAGGGGACGGACCGGAGCCCGCGGGAACTGACCTGAGCCCAGGGAGCGGCCCGAGCCGAAAGCGGGCCGGAACCGGAGGGGACGGACCGGAGCCCGCGGGAACTGACCGAAACCATCGGGCGCGGCCTTGGGCCGAAAGCGGGCCGAAACCGGAGGGGACGGACCGACACCGAAGTGAACTGAACGTTCCGACGCAAACGCCCGCTTCCCATTTTTGCACCGGAGCCGCTTCCGGCCCCCCCTGCCCGGAACCCGCCCCGGCTCTCGGGGCATTCAGCCACGAGCCTCACTGCCATGACATAGGAACTGGCCCCCTTCCTGAGCTTTACCTTCCCCGCCGGCCGGCCGGAGCATCCCCTTCCCAGCAGGCCGCACGAACCGGGTGCCGCGCCGTGCCCGCCCGGTCCTCCCCCCTCCCGGTCCGCCTCCCTACGCCGGCCAGTCTCCCTGACCGCCTCCAGCAGCCGACCGGCCGTACCTGCCCCCCCGTGCCGGCCGCCCTTGCCGCCACCTCCGCCAGGTCCCGACCATGCGACGCCGGCCCGCCTTGCATTGCCCCCCCCGTGCCGGCCGCCCGGAACTGCCTCTTCAGGCCTAAACCCCGGAACCGACGCCGTCGGCGGCATCTCCGCCTCCGCCGGGCCCCGCGCCGCAGCCGGCACGGCCATCCCCCCGTTTCCCGGGCGCCTTCATGCCGGCCGTCGCCCCGGCCCGCGAGGCTCCCGGGACGTGTCAGGGCGAACGCGCCACCTGGCAGCGGGACGCTGCCGCTCAGCACCGCACACCCAAGGCCGCCCCCCGGGCGCCCGTGACCTACAGGCCGCGAGGCCTGACTGGCCGTCAAGGCCGGAAAGGACAGCCCATGAGCATCAGGGCAGTCGCAGAATCCGCCAAAGCCTCCCTGCCCGCCCTCGCGAGGAGCTCCGGGGCGGCGCGGAACGCCTTCCTGGAACGCATGGCCCAGAACGTCAGGAAGAGCGCGAAGTCGCTCATAGCCGAGAACGCCGAGGACGTGTCCGCGGCGCTGGCCGAGGGCCGCACGGAGGCGTTCCTGGACCGCCTGGCCCTGAACCAGAGCCGGGTGGACTCGATGGTGAAGGCGCTGGGCGAGATAGCCTCCCTCCCGGACCCCCTCTACGGCATGGAGGGCATGGAGCGGCTGGACTCCGGGCTGGCCGTGGGCAGGATGCGCGTCCCCCTGGGCGTGATAGCCTTCATCTGCGAGGCGAGGCCGGGCGCGGCGTCCGAGGCCGCGGCTCTCGCCGTCAAGAGCGGGAACGCCATGGTGTGCAAGCCCGGCAGGGAGAGCGCCAGGAGCTCCAGGTTCCTGGGTGCCATCATGAAGCGGTCGCTGGGCGAGGCCGGGCTCCCGGAGGAGGCCGTGACGGTGCTCCCCGCCATGGACCGCGAGGAAATCATCGAGCTCGTGAGCCTGGACGGGCTGGTCGACCTGGTCATACCCCGGGGCGGGGAGGGGCTCATCCGCATGGTGGCCGAGAACTCCAGAGTGCCGGTGCTGAAGCACTACCAGGGCGTCTGCCACCTCTACGTGGACCGGGACGCGGACACGGAGACCGCCGTCAGGGTCGTGGTAGACGCCAAGACCAGCCGGCCCGCCACCTGCAACGCCCTGGAATGCCTGCTCGTCCACGAGTCGGCAGCACCCGCGCTCCTCGCTGCCCTGGTCCCGGAGCTCAGGAACTACCGCGTCTCCGTCCGCGCGACGGAGAGCCTCCTGCCGCTCCTGGCGCCCATGGGCGAGCTCGCGCGGGCCGCCGTCCCGGAGGACTTCGACAGGGAATACCTGGACCTGGTCCTGAACATGGCCTCCGTCCCGGACCTCGACGCCGCGCTCGAGCACATCCGCCTCCACGGCTCCAACCATACCGAGAGCATCCTCACCCCCGATCTGGCCAGCGCCGGCCGCTTCGTCCGGGAGGTGGACGCCTCCTGCGTGATGGTGAACGCCTCGACCCGGCTTAACGACGGCGGCGTACTGGGCCTCGGCGGCGAGATAGGCATATCCACCTCCAAGCTCCACGCCTACGGGCCCATGGGCCTGAAGGAGCTCACCGCCAGGAAGTTCGTGGTGTTCGGCGAAGGCCACGTGAGAGGCTAGCGACCCATGCCCGGAGCCGCAGACACCGAGTGCCCCCGTCCCGCGCAGGAGTCGCCCGCCGCGCCCCCCGCACGGGACGGAGATGCGGGGCCCGGTCGGGACCGCGCCCCGCTCGGGGAAGCCGGGGCGGTCGCTCCGGACACGGGAAAGTGCGAGCCCGGGCCGGACCCGGACCACGGCGGGCTGCCCGCAGCTGCCGGGCCGGCTCAGGACCAGGGGGAGCTCCCGTGCGCGTCCGGGCCGCCCCCGGACCTCGGCGAGCTCCCAGGCGCTGCCGGGCCTGCTCCTGACCTCGGCAAGTCGCCCCGTGTTGCCGGGCCGGCCCCGGACCCCGGCGCGCTGACCGCCGCTGCCGGGCCGGACCCGGACAAGGACGTGCTACCCGGCGTTGCCGGCCCGGACCCGGACCAGGGCGAGCTCCCGGGCGCGTCCGGGCCGCCCCCGGACCTCGGCGAGCTCCCCGGCGCTGCCGGGCCGGACCCGGACCGGGGCGAGCAGCCCGGCGCTTCCGGGCCGGACCCGGACCGGGGCGAGCAACCCGCCAGCCCCCCTCCCGGCCGGCCGCTCTCCCGGAGAAGCCTCTGGGTGACGAGGGGGCTCCTCGTCCTGGCCGCCGCCATCTGGGGCGGAACCTTCGCGGCGGGCAAGTCGGCTTCCGAGGGGGCGGGCCCGCTCACCTCGGCCATGTGGCGCTTCATCCTGGCGGCGGCCGTGCTGGTCCCGCAGTGCGCCCTGTCCGGGGAGGGGCTCCTGCCCAGGGACAGGAGGGCATCCACCTGGGCGCTCATGGGGCTCTCCGGGCTCACGGGCCTCGTGCTTTACAACTACTTCTTCATAAAGGGCCTGTCCATGACGGGCGCGGGCAGGGGATCGGTCATCGTCACCGTGAACCCAGCCTTCATCTACCTGGGCGCCGTGGTCTTCTTCGGGGAGAGGCTAACCCTGGCGCGCATCCTGGGCATGGGGCTAGCCCTGACAGGGACCCTCATAGTCGTGTCCGGGGGATCGCCCGCGGCCCTTTTGGAGGGCCGCTTCAACCTGGGCGACCTCATAATGCTCGGGTGCGTGGTGAGCTGGTCGGCGTACTCGCTCCTGGGCAAGCTCGTGGTGAGCCGCGTGTCGCCCGTCGCCGCCAACACCTGGTCCACCGTCTTCGCCGTCGCCATGCTCGTGCCGCTCACCGCCGCGAGCGGGGAGCCGCTCGCGGCCTTCGCGGGATTCGGGATGAAGACCTGGGCGGCGCTTGGATTCCTGGGACTCCTGGGGACCGGGCTGGGCTTCACCTTCTTCTACAGGGGCATCCTGGCCCTCGGCCCCCACAAGGCGGGCATCTTCATCTCGCTGGTCCCGTTCTTCGGGCTCCTCTCCGGAGCCATCGTCCACGGGGAATCGATCACCATGGCCGTCCTGGCTGGGCTGGCCTTCAGCCTGGCTGGGGTGGGTCTGGTGCAGAAGTACTAGGGATCTCCGCGCCAGGAGGGCACCGCACGGCCCTGGAGCCGGCGGCGCAGGCGGCCCCGTACCGCCAGCTATGTCGTGATGGAACGGATGGAAAAAATTTGGTGACTGTTCAGGTGCCCCCCCAAGAGGAGCTCAACAGGAGGTTCTTCCCAACCAAGACATCCTCTCTAATAACTCTTCCCCCCGATATAAAGTATCCATAGTTGACTCTTCAACTTCCTGGGTTCCTCTTTAGAACTCTCTTCCTCCGAAAAGGTCCTCAATAGAGGGGCGCCTGAACAGTTACCGAACGGCTCAGACCGGACGCCTGCCCCCCTGTCCGGGCCATTGCCTTCACCCCCCGGCTGGGCTGGACCGGCATCGTCCGGGAACCCTCGGGCCCGCTGTCCTGGCCGGCTCCGGCCGCCAGCTGGCCCCCCTGCCCGCTCCACCTGAACCATAAGGTTCCGCCCGAAGTCTGAACCAGAGGAACCGCCCGAACCACGGAGGACCCATGGAACCCGCATTCACCCTGGAGGCCCGCGACCCCTCCTCCCGCGCCAGGGCAGGGACCGTCAGAACTCTGCACGGGAGCTTCCACACGCCTGCCTTCATGCCGGTGGGGACCAGGGCCTCCGTGAAAGCGGTGGACGCGAGGGATCTCCGGGAGCTCGGGGCCGGCATAGTGCTCTCCAACACGTTCCACCTTATGTTGCGGCCAGGTGCGGAACTGATATCCTCCCTGGGGGGACTGCACCGCTTCATGGGATGGGACGGGCCCATACTCACCGACAGCGGCGGCTTCCAGGTGTACTCGCTGGCCGGGCTGAGGAAGATCTCGGAGGAGGGCCTGGAGTTCAGGTCGCCCTACGACGGGACGAGGTTCGCCTTCGGCCCGGAGCGGGCGGTGGAGGTCCAGACGCTCCTGGGATCCGACATCATGATGTGCCTGGACGAGTGCACCCCGTACCCGGCCACCCGGGAGGAGGCGGAGAGCTCCATGACGCTCACCCTGGGCTGGGCCGAGAGATCGAAGGCCGCCTGGGACCCCGCGACGGGGCTCATGCTGTTCGGGATAGCCCAGGGCGGATTCCACAGGGATCTGAGGGAGCGCTCCGCGGCCGAGCTCGCGGGGCTGGACCTTCCCGGCTACGCCGCCGGCGGCCTGGCCCTGGGGGAGCCCAGGGAGGTCATGCTGGATGCGGCCGAGGCGTCGCTCGGCGTCCTCCCGGAGTCCAAGCCCAGGTACCTGATGGGCCTGGGCACGCCGGCGGACATCCTGGACGGCATCCGCCTGGGGGCAGACATGTTCGACTGCGTCATGCCCACCCGCAACGCCAGGAACGGCCAGCTCTTCACCCGGACCGGCAGGATGAACATCAGGAACTCCCGCTACCGCGACGATCCCCAGCCCCCGGACACGGGATGCGGCTGCCTGTGCTGCCGGAACTATTCCAGGGCGTACCTGAGGCACCTCCAGGCGCAGAACGAGCCCCTCTTCCCGCGCCTGGCGACCATACACAACCTTGCCTTCTACCAGGATCTCGTCAGGGGAGCACGGAAAAGTTTGCTCGCGGGCGAATTCATGTGCTATTATAAACAGTTTTTAGACGCCTATCGGGGCGGGACTGCGGACTGACCGGCCCGCCCCCCCGCAGCCGTTTCCAGCCGGCAGGGCATCTCCGCCCTAACCATCCTAGCGCCTCGCCCCGAGCCCCGGGGCCACCGCCCAGCGGCCCTGCGGCCCGGGACGGCCTGGCCCCAGGGCGTCGTTTTTGCCGGAGGCTAATTGCCACGGGAGCCCGGACGACCGGATCCGGAGCCCGTCTGCCGCCCGGACTGCGCGGCTGACCGGCCCGGAACTGCACGGCCGACCGGCCCGACCAGGAACGGCGCGCCTGACCGGCCCGGAACTGCACGGCTGACCGGCCCGGCCCCTTACGGCGCGGCTGACCGGTCCGACCCGGAACGGCACAGCTGACCGGTCCGACCCGGCCCGAAGCCTCAAGCGACATACCCAGGAGTCCAACACATATGCTTGTAGACCTTTACCTGGCCTCGGCCGCAGCTGCCCACGCCATGGCCCCCGCCGGCCAGGGAGGCGCCGCCGAGGGCGGTGCCCAGCAGGGCGGGGGGGGAGCCCAGCTCATCATCTTCATAGTGGGCTTCATCCTCATCTTCTATTTCCTGATGCTGAGGCCCCAGAAGAAGCAGCAGAAGGAGCGCCAGACCATGCTGGACTCCCTCCGCAAGGGCGACCGGATCCAGACCACCGGAGGCCTCCTCTGCACGGTCACCCATGTGGAGCAGAGGGAGATTACGGCCCTCATAGCCCCCGAGGTCAGGGTGAAGATAGCCCGCTCGGCAGTCGCGGGCATAATCCGCCAGGGCGACAAGCCCATTGACACACCCGCCCAGCCGGACTCGGTGGACCTCGCGAAGCCCTAGGGCCCCGACATGGCCGGGGAGCAGGACTCAGCCGGCCCGTCTTGTGACAAAGCCGGCACTCCGGCCCGGCTGGCGCGGCCTTCCGCCGTCCGGGGCCCTCTTTCCCGTCACCTTCCAGGCCGCCTGCCCCTGGCTGCCCCTCCCCCCGGAGCCGGCCCCCGGGGCCGGGCAGCTCGCCGGCCGTGCAGGCCGTCCGGACCCCGGCCTTCCGTCCCGAGCCCGGCCTTCGCGCCTGAACGGCCCGCCGGCACTCGTGGCCGAACGGCCCTCCTCTACGGCCCGTCCGTCCTCCCTGAGCGGCCGTCGTTCCTGAACGGCCCGTCACACCAGGGCCTGACTGCCCGTCTCTCCCGTGCCCGGCCTTCTTCCCAGAGCCCGGTCGCCGCTCCGACTCCGGAGCGACCCGCCGACTCTCCTGGGCTGACAGACCGCCGCTCCGGCTCCGGAGCGGCCCGCCGACTCTCCTGGCCTTACAGCCCGTCACTCCTGGCCTAACAGCCCTTGTCTCCCGGGCCCGACCGTCTTCCAAGAGCCCGTCCGTCGCGTCCGGCCAGTTCCTGCCGCACGACCGCGCCCCCCGGCCACGCCGGCGGCCAGGCCCATGCGGGCCCTGCCGCCCCGAGACCCCGCCGGCCCGACATGCCGGCTGGCCGCCTCCCGGCCGGGGAGTCCCACCGCAAGCCCCGGGCACGGGCCCCGCGCCCCCGCCCCGGGCCCATCCCCGGCGTCCCCGGCCAATGCGGGACGCCCAGCCCCCATGAAGAGCCTTCCATCTATGATCCAGAACCTGACCTGGCGGGGCGTCATCCTCGCCCTGGTGCTGGGCGCCGGCATCTACACCATGCTCCCCACCTTCATGGCGCCCAAGGGGGAGAACAGCTCGTTTTTCCGCAACCTCCTGCCCAGCCGCTCCATAAGCCTGGGCCTGGACCTGAAGGGCGGGATCTCGCTCACCATGGAGGTTGACATGGACGCGGCGCTCCGCAACAGCGCCCGCCGATCCGCCGACACCCTCCGCAGGGCCGTGGCCGACGCCAAGATCCCCGGCATCACCGTGGAGAACGAGAACTCCCTGGACATCCTGGTGAGGCTCTCCGACCCGTCCTCCAGGGACGCCGTGGAGGATCTCCTGAAGAGGAGCTTCTACGGGCTCAGTGTGAGCTCGTCCACCGACAGCCTCATGACCCTGACCCTCACCTCCGAGGAGGCTGCGGACGTGAGGAGCCTCACCGGCCGCCAGGCGCTGGAGACCATCCGCAACAGGGTGGACATGTTCGGCGTGCTCGAGCCCGACATCAGGCCGCAGGGCGAGGACAGGATCCTCATCCAGCTCCCCGGCTTCGACGATCCTGCCAGGGCCGTGGATCTCATAGGCCGCACGGCCGTGCTCGAGTTCAAGCTTGTGGACAACGGCCCGAAGTCGGCCGAGGAAGCCCTGCGCACCGGGGCCCCCCCGGGCACGGAGGTCTATCAGGAGAAGTTCGTGGACACGGCCACCGGGGCCGAGAGCTTCTCCCCCATACTCCTCCGGAAGCAGACCCTCATGACCGGGGACTCGCTCACGGACGCCCGGGCATACATGGGCGACTTCGGCGACGCCAGGGTCTCCATCCGCTTCGACGGCAGGGGCGCCCGGGAGTTCGCGGACATCACCGACCGCTACATCAACCGCCGGCTCGCCATAGTGCTTGACGGGATTGTCTACAGCGCACCCAACATAGAGACGCGCATCCCGGACGGGGAGGCATACATCAGGGGATCCTTCACCATGGAGGAGGCCAGGATGCTCTCCGTGGTCCTCAGGGCGGGCGCCCTTCCCGCGCCCGTTTCCATCCTTGAGCAGAGGACCGTGGGCCCCTCCCTTGGCCAGGACTCCATCCAGCAGGGCCTCCGGGCCGGGGCCCTGGGCATGGCGCTCATCCTGATATTCCTCCTGTACTACTACCGCTGGTCAGGGGTGGTGGCAGACCTGGCCCTCCTCCTGAACTTCCCCATAGTCCTGGGGGGCCTGGCCGCTCTCGGCGCGACCCTCACCCTCCCCGGCATCTTCGGGCTGGTCCTGACCCTCGCCATGGCCGTCGACTGCAACATACTCATATTCGAACGAATACGGGAGGAGGTCCGGCAGAACCGGCCTCCCTGGGCGGCCGTGTCCAGCGGCTTCGGCAGGGCCTTCTGGACCATCTTCGACGCCAACATCACCACCGTGCTGGCCGCCATGGTCCTCTACCAGTTCGGGAGCGGGCCCATCCGGGGATTTGCCGTGACCCTCATAATCGGCATCATCTCCTCCATGTTCACCGGTGTCTTCGCCTCCAGGTGGGTCTTCGACATGGCGGTCGCCAAGCTGAAGCCAAAGAGGATCAGCATCTAGGACTCCCTCGCGCGGGCCGGGCCCCCGGCGCCTGACGGCGCCCGTCAGGCCCGGATGGCCGGAGGGACAGCCCGGATGGCCGGAAAGCCCCGAATCAGAAACAGCGGCAAGACACCTTGAAGCTCCAGGACATGTAAATGACAGTCGAACTCGTAAAGCCCGGCGTGAACGTGGACTTCATCGGCAACCGGAAGTGGGCCTTCCTCTTCTCGGGGACGCTGATCCTCGTGTCGATAATCTCGATAATAGCCCACAAGGGCCTGAACCTCGGCGTCGACTTCCAGGGCGGGTCGCTCATCCAGGCCCGCTTCGCGGACGCGTCCGCGAGCTCCGAAGCCGTCCGCGAGGCGCTCGCCGAGGCGGGATTCAACGTCTCCAGCGTCCAGGACTACGGCGAGGGCGGCGAGAGGGAGTACCTGTTAAACGTCCAGAACGACCAGGGCTCGGGCGACACCGAGCTCTCCGGACGGGTGGTGGACGCCCTCAACGCCGCGTTCGGGGCCGACAGGGTGGAGATCCGCCGCCAGGAGATGGTGGGGCCCAAGGTGGGCGCGGACCTGAGGCAGAAGGCCCTCTACGCCGTGTTCTACTCGGTCCTCATCATAATCATCTACATAACAGGCCGCTTCGAGCAGAGGTGGGGCACGGCCGTCCTCTTCGTGGGGATACTCATAGGCGCCGTCTACCTGGTATCCATCTTCAGGGTGGGGGTGGGGACCCTCATAATAACGTCCCTCATAGTCACCTGCGTCACGTGCTTCTTCATGCGCTTCACCTTCGCCCTGGGGGGGATACTGGCGCTCATGCACGACGTCATCATCACCACCGGGGCGTTCTCCCTCCTGGAGAAGGAGATCACCCTCTCCTTCGTCGCGGCCATCCTCACCATCATCGGGTACTCGCTCAACGACTCCATCATAGTCTTCGACCGAATCCGCGAGAACCACGCGCGCAACCGCCGCGGTGACTACTCCCTCATCATCAACAGGAGCATCAACGAGACCCTGTCGCGGACCATCCTCACCTCCGGCACGACGCTCCTGGCCCTCTTAAGCCTCTACTTCCTCGGCGGGCCGGTGAACAAGGACTTCGCGCTGGCGCTCACCATCGGCATCACGATAGGCACCTTCTCCTCCATCTTCATAGCCTCCCCCATACTGCTCATCTGGGACAGCCCCGCGCCCGGGGCCGTCGTCTCAAGGAAGTCCGGGGACGCCCCCCCCGCCAAGGCCTCCGGAAAGGCCGCCGCGAGGGGCGCCGCATCCTGACGCTCCTTGCGGCCCGCTGACCGGGCCCGCGCGGCGCTCGGGAAGTTTCCCGACAGGCCGCCGGTCAATCCCCTGCCCTGCCCTGCCCCGGCCTTCGGGAATTCCCCCGGCAGGCCGCCGGTCATTCCTCTGCCCTGCCCCGGCCTTCGGGAATTCCCCCGTCAGGCCGTCGGTCATTCCCCTGCCCTGCCCCGGCCTTCGGGAATTCCCCCGGCAGGCCGCCGGTCCTGCCCGGTCTCTTAAGCCCCCGCAGACCTCCACTGCTCTCCTGAAGCCCCGCCGCCTTCCAGGCCGCGGGGCTTCGCTGTTCCTGGACCTTGAGACCGGTTCGCCACGGGCCCATGTGGCGGCAGACGGGCACGGAGGGACCGCCTGCACGTGGCTGGCATGACGCGACGCGTTGGTCGGCAGGGGGGACAGCCCTGACCGTAAAATGAAAATGTCGGGGCCAGCGGACAGACGGCGGGCTGGCACCGGATGCGAATGGCAGGCATGAAAGAGAGGACTGGAGCCCCGGAGAGGGGAAGACGGCCAGGGAGACGGACGCTGGACGCGCGCGACTGACGGCTGACGCAGGGCGCGGAAGGCAGGCCTTGGCCATGACCCGAGGGCAGGAGCTCCGGAAAGGGGAAGGCGGCCAGGGAAACGGACGCGGGCGACTGCCGGCTGACGCAGGGCGCGGAGGGCATGCATTGACCCATGACCCGAGAGCAGGACCCCGGAGAGGGGAAGGCGGCCAGGGAAGCGGACGCGGGACGCGCGCGACTGCCGGCTGACGCAGGGCGCGGAAGGCAGGCCTTGACCTTTGACCCGAGGGCTGGACTCCGGAGAGGGGAAGGCGGCCAGGGAAGGGGACACGGGACGATGGCGACTGCCGGCTGAAGCAGGGCGCGGAAGGCAGGTCTTGACCCATGACCCGAGAGCGGGAGCCCCGGAGAGGGTAAGACGGCCAGTGAGGCGGACGCGGGCGACTGCCGGCTGACGCAGGGCGAGGAAGGCAGGCCTTGCCCCATGACCCGAGGGCTGGACTCCGGAGATGGGAAGACGGCCAGGGAGGGGGACGCAGGACGCGGGCGACGCCCAGCAAACACAGGGCGCGGAAGGCAGGCCTTGGCCCATGATCCGAGGGCAGGACTCCGGAGAGGGGAAGACGGCCAGGGAGGGGGACGCTGTACGCGACTGACAACCGGCTAACACAGGGCGCGGAAGGCAGGCCTTGGCCCATGACCCGAGGGCAGGACTCCGGAGAGGGGAAGACGGCCAGGGAGGGGGACGCTGGACGCGACTGACAACCGGTTAACACAGGGCGCGGAAGGCAGGCCTTGGCCCATGACCCGAGGGCTGGACTCCGGTGAGGGGAAGACGGCCAGGGAGGGGACGCTGGACGCGACTGACAACCGGCTAACA
>JAISFP010000230.1 GCA_031263525.1 Deltaproteobacteria bacterium
TATTCACATATTCACATATTCACATATTCACATATTCACATATTCACATATTCACATATTCACATATTCACATATTCACATATTCACATATTCACATATTCACATAACCCCTTAACCCGCCCACGCCACCCGATGGTCGAATTTCTTCTGACTCTGTCCGCAACGTTCTGTTCAGGAGCAATTCAGACCGGCACCAGCATGCCGGCACGGAGACCAATTCACTGCTTTTGCATTGACATCTCTTGCCAATATTCCTCCCTTTCGACTTCGTCCTCCGGGCCGGAAGCGACCACGCTAGACGACGCGAAAGTGAAAGTTGATACGGGACAGCTTCTTGGTTATGTCCAAAATATTGTTGGCCGAACCTCAGACGATGTCGGTCAATCACAAGATATCTCCACTGAAGGTAGCAAGTAAAAAATATTTTAGTAATATTAATTATCAATTTTAGTCATATTTTAATTCATTTAATCCTGAAATCATTGTCGTATACGTCAATATGTTAAACGACATGGAAAAAATCTGGATGCTGACTTGCGCCTTGACACCATCCCTGACGAACGGGAAACCGGTACGGGAGAGACTGCCTGAAAGGCTACCTGCCAGGGAAACTCGAGAGCCGCCTGCTAGGGGAAATGGAAAGCTGGCTGCCCGGGGAACGGGTGAGCTGGATGCCAGACAGCCCGGAAAGCCGGGAAGTTGCCAGTCAGGGAAGCACTGCATCTGGCTCCTGGACTGCCTGGAAGGCATGGAAGCTAGCAGACTGGCCGACTTGAGGCCATGATGGCCGGAGAACAACTTCATCATCGACGCTATCCACATGGTCAACATGGACATCACCCCTCGTCGGAACCTGCGGCTTTCCGGACTTTGGTCCGGAGATCAAGTTTTTTCGTGGGATAGGGTTGAAAGCCCCTCCCCAATGATTATAATGATCTTGTTCCACATGTGGCCGTTATGGCCTTTCCGGGTACTGCCGGTTGCCGGGGAAAGACGGCTTCCCTGTCGCGGGAAGGGATGCCCCTTTCTCCGGAGGTCCATGGAGATTTCCAATCGTAACCGGCAGACACGATTCGGCAGCCCGGCTTCCTGCAGCATCTTTCCTTCTGGACGTCCAGCGATACCGCCTACTGCCCGCCGCTCATTTCCCCGTTTCCACCTTGTCTTGATGTTGCCTCCATGCCCACAGCCAGGCTCGCCTCAACGTTCTGCCGCCTCCGCTTCTCCGCCGCCCCGTCTCCTTTTCTCCTCCGCCTGCCCATAGCCTCGGCCTTTGCTTCCCCGCCGCCTCTGACCTGGCCTCCGTCCCCGCCGCCTCTTGCCTGGCCTCCGTCCCCCCCTCTCGCCCCAGGACTCCACTTCTTCGTCGACTCGGCCCACGATTCATTCACGTGTCGCAATGGTCCGCCAGCCTCGTTTCCTGTCCGGCCCGGCCCACGTTCCAGATTCTGGATGCCAGAAACCCCTTCCCCGCTCCCGGCCCGTGACATGCCCGCATCCGACCGGACGGCACAGCCCAGACTGAAAAAGCCGGGACAATGCCAGTCCCGGACCCACGCCGCCCTGGAGTTGCCCTGGCATTGGCCCGGCACTCGCCGCTCGTCCGGCACCCCATGCCACCCTGCCCGCCTCGGTTGCCCATGCCGCCCCGGCACCGCCCCTGAGTTGCCCAGGCATTGACCCTGCACTCGCGCTCATCCGGCACCCCTTGTCCCCTGCCCGCCTCGGCTGCCCATGCCGCTCCTCCAGCCCTCCCGCCCGCGTAGGCGGGCTCTCCGCCTGAAAAGCGGGAAAGGTCACGAAACATGCCCCTAGATCTGGACGGAAATCGCGGCGCTGGACAGGCCGGCGAGGGCCGGGAGCCGCAGGAGTCCGCCCCCGCGCATCCCCCTGTCCAGCCAGGCCCGCTTTTCAGGGGCGGCCCGCCCGCCCAGGCGGGGACCTCCGCCCAGCCGGGCATCCAGGCCCGGCCCGGATCGCCCTCCCAGGCTGCCCCCGAGACGCCCTCCGGCCCCCGCCCCAACGTGCGGACGGAAAGGAAGCTCGTCCTGGACGAGAAACTGGAAAGGCCCTCGCTCCAGGGCCCGAGGTTCAGGTTCATACACACCTCGGACTGGCATCTGGGCAAGAGGCTCGACACGGTGGAGCGCCACGAGGAGTTCAGGGCCTTTCTCGAATGGCTCCTGGCCCTGGCGGACAGCGAGAAGCCAGACGCCCTCATAGTCGCGGGGGACATTTTCGACGTGCATTCCCCGCCGGTCTGGGCGCAGCAGCTCTACTACAGGTTCATGAGGGACGCCATGCGCATGGGGCTGTCGGTGGTGGTCACCTCCGGCAACCACGACTCCCAGCAGTTCCTGGAGGCCCCGCGCCCGGTGCTCAGGGCGCTGGGGATCCACGTCTCGGCCCTTCCCCGGGCAGACCCGGCGGACGAGCTGGTGCTGCTCGAGGCCCGAGACGGGGGCGGACCCGCAGCGATTGTGGCGGCTGTGCCCTTCCTGCGCGAGCACGACGTGCGCCCCTCTGTGGAGGGCGAGAGCCTCCAGGAGGAGGGGCGCGGGATAGCCGCCGCCGTGACCGCCCGCTACGAGGCGTCAGCTGCCGCCGCCACAGCCCTCCAGGACGCCCAGTTCAGGTCGCTGGGGCGGAGGCTCCCGCTCGTCGCCGTGGGGCATCTCATGGCCGTGGGCGCCATCTTCCACCAGGACGACGGCATAAGGAAGGCCTACGCGGGCGAGCGGCACGGCCCGGACGGAGCCGCAGGCGAGGGGCGGGGCGTCAGGCCGCAGGCCGCAGGCCGCGGGGCGGGCGAGACCAGGGTGGGGAGCGTCTGGGGCGTGAACACCGGGCCCATGGGGGAACTCTTCGACTACACCGCCCTCGGCCACATCCACCGCCCACAGCGGGCCGGGGCCGAGACGGTCCGCTACAGCGGCTCGCCCATCCCCCTGCGCTTCAGCGAGGCGGACACGGAGAAGAGCGTGACCCTCGTGGAGACGGGAGGGGGCGGCATCAGGATCGAGTGCCTCGCCGTCCCCCGCTTCCGCGATCTGGAACGCGTCGAGGGCACCCTCGCGGAGGTGAAGGAGAGGCTCAGGGAGCTCGTGGCCGCCGGCTCGAACGCCGTGGTGGAGGTGTCCGTCAAGGGCTCGCCCTTCAGCACCTCGCTGACGGACGAGGTGGACGCCATAGTGCGGGACAGCCTCGTCGAGGTGACCTCGGTGAGGAACGTGGAGCACGCCAGCAGCATCCGGGCCAGGTCGGAGCTCTCCAGCGCGCTCTTCCTGAAGGAGATGGACGAGCGCGACGTCTTCCTGCGCCTCCTGGACCAGAAGGCCAAGGAAATAGGCGACCGCCGCGACGATCTCATCCTGGCCTACGAGGAGCTCCTGGAAAGCCTGGACGAGGAGGACCCCGGCGGGGAGCCACGGGACTCGAAGGCGCCCGCCCCGAAGCCGGTCCGTTCCCCTCCCGCCTCGGAGCAGGTGCTCCCCTCGGGCGGGACGCTCGGCATCCCCGCAGGGCCGGGGCCGGAGCAGTCATCCGGCGGGAAGGCCGGCGCCCCCGCAGGTCCTGGACCTGTGCTTCCCCCGGGGGTGTTGATCGGCATCCCCGCAACGCCGGGGCCGGAACCGTCATCCGGCGGGAAGGCCGGCGCCCCCGCAGGTACCGGACCGGAGCTTCCCCCGGGGGTGTTGATCGGCATCCCCGCGACGCCGGGGCCGGAACCGTCAGCCGGAGGGTTGGTCTGCGCCGCGGCAGGTCATGGACCGGAGCTTCCCCCTGGGGTGTTGATCGGCATCCCCGCAAAGCCGGGGCCGGAACCGTCATCCGGCGGGAAGGCCGGCACCCTCGCAGGGCCAGGTCCGAAGCTCCCCCCGGGGGTGACGCTCGACATCCCCGCAGGGCCGGGGCCGGGGCCGGAGCAGTCATCCGGCGGGAAGGCCGGCGCCCTCGCAGGGCCAGGTCCGAAGCTCCCCTCGGGCGTGACGCTCGGCATCCCCGCAGGGCCTGGGCCGGAGCAGGCATCCGGCGGGAAGGCCGGCACCTCCGCTGGCCCTGGGCCTGAACCGTCATCAGGCGGGGCGGCCGGCA
>JAISFP010000284.1 GCA_031263525.1 Deltaproteobacteria bacterium
TCGGGTCGGGGGCGACGAAGAAATCCTTCGTGAATTCGGCGAAGAGCGTCACCGCTGGGTCCTTTCGCCCGCGTCAGGGGAGGCGGATAGTCGAGGCCGGAAAGGTGTCCGGTTCAGGGCGCCGCATTGGCATCCGGTCGGGCGCAGGCGGACCGGCCACGAAGGCCGCATCGGCCTAGACGGCCGCAGCCCGAGAGGCTCGTCGGACCTGCCGAGCCGGATTGCCGACGGGACAGGAGCCTTGCGGGCAGGGGATGTGTACTGATGGAAGGGAGGCGACAGTGCCCTGATGGGGGGATCTCCGGCGGCAGGAGGACATGGCGTGGCAGGCAGGCGGGGCCCGGTCAAGCCCCGTTCCCTCCTCCGGGCTTGCTCCCGCTGTTTCCTCCGCGTCCGGGGCGGGCGTTCCCGCCTTCCCGAGGATGTTTGGGGACATCCTCGGAGAGCGGGTAGTTTCGCTGCGGGATGACAGTCTTGGACTGCTGCTGTTCCTGTTGAGCGTCTGAGGGCGGAATCTCTCCGGAGGAGTCAGGGTCCTTCTGCGGTTTCGGGGAGGGGTGCGGCCGGCTGTCGGGTGGTGCCTTCGGTCCCGCCGACGTGTCGGCCCCAGGCAACAGGCCCTTCTCCCGGTCCGGAGAGTCTGAAGCAGTTCCGTCAGTCTGTTGAGTGGGGGCCTGACGGGAGGGCGGGTCTCCTCCCTCCGGCTCAGTGGGCCCGGCCGGCTGGGGCGGGTCTCCTCCCTCCGGCTCTGAGGGCCCGGCCGGCTGGGGCGGGTCTCCTCCCTCCGGCTCTGTGGGCCCGGCCGACTTGAGCGGGACTCCTCCCTCCGGCTTTGGGGGCACGGGCGGCTTGGGCGGGGGAGGCGGGGGAGAGAACGGCTTCTCGCGGACCTTCCGGTCGTCCGGGGTCTTCTTCACTATGAGCAGCGTCCGGTCGTCGTGCTCACCCACTACCCAGTAGTTCAGCCAGTCAAGGAGCCTCTCGCGCTTGACGTCAGGCGGGGAGCCGTCGAAGAGCTCTGGGCAGCCGGGGTTGTCGTCCGCGCCCTCCTTCAGGGTCACGTTCCAGAACTTCTCCCACTCGGACGGCGACTGGATCCTGTCCTCCGACGGGAAGAAGGGGTCGGTTATGCCGTCCGTGGCCAGGATGAGCGCCTCGAAGTCCTCGGGGAAGGAGAACCAGACCCTGCCCAGGGCCTTGGCGGGATCGAGCTCCTCGCGCATCGTGAGGAAGCGGGTCTGGCCGGCGAACTCTCCCGCGTCGGGGCTTCCCAGGACCTTGACGTCGCCCGTGGCGTCAGGGTTGTAGAGCGCCATCCCCCCGTCGCCTATCCAGAAGGACATCATGAAGTAGCCCAGCCCGTCGAGCTTCTTGAAGGCAGCGAAAAGGAGCGTCGTGTGGTAGTCGCGGATGTCCGCCTGCCGGTCCCTGTCACGCCCGGACTCCAGCCTGCTTTTCACCTCGCTATCCACGGCGCGGTAGGCCTGGTCGACGGCCTTGAGAGCGAAGTCGGCCAGTCCGCGGGCATTTTCGCCCGCGCCTCCGTCCGTGAACAGGCTGTCTGCGGCGCTCAGCGAAATCCTGCCTTCCGTAAGCGACTTGAAGTTCGCGACGAAGGCCCTGAACGTCTCGCGGTCCCCCTTTCCCTCCTCGTCGAGCCACTGGTTCGTGAAGCCTAGGAAGGCGTCGACGGCGGTCTCGCAGGCGATAGCCGATCCCTTGCGGGAGAACCTGGCGCTCCCGGCGCCGTCCGCGACGGCCACTGCAGTCCAGGAGGACACGGGGTCAGTCTTCATAAGGAAGCTGTCGTCGCGGGGCTTTCCCACGTTCGCGTGCGAGCGCCCGCGGCGGCTCGCGGCAAGGGCCACGAGCCCTCCGCCGGGAATCTCCAGGAAGCCGGAATCCTCGTCCTTGGCGGGGTAGCCCTCGTAGTCCTCGACCGGGAGATTCTTCCACATGGCCCTGGGGTGCGGCGCAATGAAGTACCCTTTCTCCAATTGGTGAAAGAAAGGAACCGACCGGTCCTTCAGGACGAACTGGAGAGTGAGGGGGCCGTCGAAGATCTTGAAGAAGCCCCAGATCCGGATCCCGAGCCTGTCCCCGGAGAGGGTGAGAAGGGGAGGGGGCTCTTGGCCGGCCACCGCAGGCGTCTCGGCGGGATCGTTCCCCGCCACCCTGAAGAAGCCGTTGGTACGTACGCTTGAGATTCTGAAGACGCCGTCAAGCCCGATGTCGAAAGAGTAATCCAGCTCCTTGTCATATTTCCCGGAGATTTCGGGCATTTTCTTGATCATGAAGTCGAGGCGGTTGTAGACCTTGGCCAGCCCGGAAGCCGCGTCGAGCTCGAAGAGGATTGCAGGGTTCTCGAACTTTTTCAGTTTCGGATAAAGGTCCTCCGACGGCATCCGGTCGTAAGGCTGCTTCTGGAGCGGAGGTAGTTTCATGAGCTTCCAGGGCTCGGGTTGCGGGGGAGTGCGGTCTTTCCCCCGCTCGGGGCCAGAGACGCCTGGCCCGCCGCCATGTCTGAAAGGAGCGGAGTCAGTCCCAGGAGTTGAGACATGGCTGGCGCCGCCGCCTGAGTACGTGTCTCGGTTCACAGGCACGGATGGCTCTTTCACCCACTCCTCCGCCTGGCCGATGGAAAGCTCTGGAGTTCTGGTCGGAGCGGCTGATTTTTCCGGCTGAGCCAGGCGCTCCGGCCCCTTGAAACCGTCCTGGCCATCGGAAGGGGACGGGGCCTGGTTCACATGAACATCCCCTTGAGAGGGGACAGAGAGATAATTTCCAGAGGTACCCGTGGCAGGCCCGGAGGCGGGAGTGCCGGACGCGGGGGAGCTCCCGCCGGCGGTCGGCGGGGTTTCCGTGGCAGGCCCGGAGGCGGGGGAACTCCCTCCGGCGGTGGGCGGGGTTTCCGTTGCAGGACCGGAGGCGGGGGAGTTCCCTCCGGCGGTGGGCGGGGTCTCCGTGGCAGGCCCGGAGGCGGGCTTCTCGGACGTGGGGGGGCTCTGGCCGGCGACCGGCAAGGTCACCAGGGCATGGGTATGGGCGGGCTTTTCGGACGCGGGGGAACTCACGCCGGCGGTCGGCGGGGTCTCCGTGGCGGGCCCGGAGGCGGGCGTTCCGGGCGCGGCGGAGCTCTGGCTGGCGACCGTCAAGGTCACCTGGGCATGGGTATGGGCGGGCTCCTCGTGCGCGTCGGATCTTTCGCCGGCGGTCGGAGGGGTCTTTGTGGCAGGCGAGGGGGCAGGTGCCATGGGCACGGCTGAACTCTCGCCGGTGGCCGGAGCGGCATCGCGGGACTCTGAGGGGCTTGGCGTCTCAGGCGATTCCGTGCCGGCACCTGCCCGGCCGGTGACAGTGATATAGCCTGGAGTGGGAGCCGGAGCCTGATCGGCGGGCTCGCCCGTGTCCGTCTCGGACGGCACGTCCTGGGTCAGCTCCGGCGCTTTGTCCAGTCCCACGGAGATGGTGGCGTCCTTGGCCAGCCCGGGGGAGGCGTACGGACCCGCCTCGGACGGCGCGTCCGGGGTCTGCTCTGGCGATTCGGCCAGTCCCGCGTCGAAGATGGCGTCCTTGGCCAGGCCGGGGGAGGCGTGCGTGTCCTTCTCGGACGGAGCGGCGGGGGTTTGCTCGGGCGCTACGGCCAGTCCCGCGTCGATGTCATCGTCCTGGGGAGGGGCGGGGAAGTTGTCCCGTCCCGTGTCGTAGCTGGTGCCAAGGGCCGGCTCGCCGGGGACGGTCGGGCCAGCCTCCCTGTCGACGTTCTGAGGCAGCTCGGGAAAGCCGGCCTGGTTCGGCTCGACGATGTCGTCCTTGGCCAGTTCGCCGGAGACGGCCTGGCCAGACGCGGCGCTTCCGTCCTGGGCCTGTCCGGCGGAGACGTCCGGGACAGTCTCGGAGGCGCCGTCCTGGGCCTGGAAGGCGGGGCTGCCCGGACCAGGGCTGGTCCAGGCGTCCTGGGCCTGGCCGGGGGAGATTCCCGAACCCGAGTTGTCCCAGGTAACCGTGGCCTGTCCGGCGGTGACGTCCGGGACAGTCTCGGAGACGCCGTCCTGGGCCCGGAAGGCGGGGCTGCCCGGACCGGAGCTGGGCCAGGCGTCCTGGGCCTGGCCGGTGGAGATTCCCTGGCCCCTGCCGCTCCAGGCGTCCAGGAAAGGGTCGGCGGTGTCGTCGGCGCCCGTCTCGGGCGGAGTGTCGTTCAGCCGCCCCGTCTCGATCCAGACAGGCAGCCTGCCGACAATCTCCCTGATGAAGTCAGCTATCATCAAGGAGACGGAGCCGGTCGTGGAGTGGAGGTTGGAAGAGATCAGCCTGCTGAAAGCCTTCTCGCCCAAAATGGCCTTCACGCCCTTGCAGGAGTCTATGAATGCCGAGTTGAGGTGCTTCAGCTTGCCTTCGGCGATATCGCTGGAAGGCCCCTTCAGCATGAAATAGATCCTTGCCGCCTCGACGAACTCCTCCATGCCTTCAGGCGCGAGCATGTCGGGCTTGTACCAGGCCATGTTATTGAGTTTCACGTCGGCATCGAAGTATGACGAATAGACCGCGCTCTCGCTTCCTCCCATCGCGATACGGTAGTTTTCAAACGTTTCCCTGAGCTTTCCCGCGATCCAGCCGATCTTCATGGTGCCGTTTGTCATGCCTTCCGTGTCGTCCTTTCAGGTGGGTTCGCGGCTGGCCAGCCCTCGCGGGCGGGGTCCGGCAGGGTCAGGGGGTGGATGCCCGCCGGACGGGTGCCGGTGGGCGGGGAACCCGCAGGTTCAGAAGCCGGGCTAGGGTGCAGGTGCCGGCGGCGGCAGGGAAGCTGCCTGGGCGGAGGCCGGCCCGGCCTCTCCCGGCTCTCCGGAGAGTGTACGGGCGAGCCGCTGGCGGACAACGGAGAGGAAGGCCCTGTCCCCTGGGCCGTCCAGGGTCAGGACCTCGGAGCAGAAGCGCCTGAGAGGCTCCTCCGAGGCGGCGGGCCCGGCGGCGAAGCCAACTATGCCGGCGAAGCCGCAGGAGCCCGCCTCGCCGCAGGCGGAGACGAGGTGGGGGCTGTCGGAGACCGGCCCCCGGGTGAGGACGAAGGCCAGGGGGGCCGGGGCTTCCCCGCCGGTTCCGCCTGCGCCGCAGGCCGCCGCCAGGTGGCTCGTGCACATGAGCCGCAGGGCCCAGGCCAGGTCGGACGGGCCCGTGCCGGTCCCGGCAAGCCCGGGGAGCAGGGCATCGGACGCCCCCGTCATGGGCACCAGCGTCCTGGCCCCGCGGTCGAAGGCAATGACCGAGACCCTGAGCCTCTCCGGGGAGGGGGGGGCGGTGCCGAAGCCCGCGAAGAGCTCCTGGAGGCCTGCCCTGAGCGTCTCGGGGGGGCCGCCCCAGGCGGCGGGAGAGGTGTCTATCAGGAAGTAGGCGCTGGTCGGCCTCTCCTGACCGGTGCCGGCGGCCGCCCGGACAGGCGGGACCCGGGCGCGGCCGGGAGGGATCCCCTCGCCGGCGGCAACGGACGGCGCGGGCCGGTCGTCCTTCAGCACGAAACGGAGGGTGAGCTGCCCCTCGAAGCTCCTGCACGGGCCCTCTATCCTGATGCCCAGCCTGTCCGGCGTGACGGCCAGGACGGGGACGCAGTCGGGTCCGGACCCTGCAAGCAGCCATGCTTCCCCCGCCTGACCCCCGCATGTGTCCCCGGCCACCCTGAAGAAGCCGTTGGTCCAGACGCGGGAGATGCCGAACGTCCCCACGACCCCTATGTTCGCGGCGTAGTCCAGCCTCTGGCCGTGCTTCAGGAAGATGTCAGGCATCTCCCTCACCATGTCCCCGAGAAGCTCAAGCACCCTGGCGGGGGAGTCCTGGGCGTCCAGCTCGAGGAGGATGGCGGGGTTCGAGAGCCCGGCGAGGTCCTGGACCTCGGGCGGGGGGGCGTCTTCGTTCTGTGAGCCCGCGTCCTCGCGAGGGGAGCCGCCGCCTTCCTGCCGGGAGCCGGCGGGATCGTGCGGGGAGGCGCCTGGGGATTCGGGGGGGCCGTGCCGTCCCGCCGCCTCCTCGGAGGCGTCGACGTCGTCAGGCCGGCGGTACTGGGACGAGAGCGTCCCGAGGTCAGGCTGGAAGGACAGGTAGTCCCCGTGGTCTGGCGGGATGGACAGGTAGTCCCTGGGGTCAGGCGGGATGGACAGGAAGTCCCAGTGGTCAGGGGGGAGGGACAGGTACTTCCCGAGGTCAGGAGAGACGGGAAAGCCCTTCGCGGGGTCGGGGGAGACGGGCAGGCCCTTCGCGGGGTCGGGGGAGACGGACAGGCCCTGAGCGTGGTCAGGGGAGATTGGGGAGAGTGTCGCGGGGGCAGGCGAGATGCAGTAGTCCTTCTCGAACTGGGCGATTAACGGTTCCGGCCCGCCGTTCAGGACGAACAGGAGGGAGAGGGGCCCGTCGGAGCTCCTGAAGAGCCCCCTGATCCTAATGCCGAGCCTGTCCCCGGTGACGGTCAGGAGAGGGGCGGGTCCCGCCTCCCCGGCCTCGCAGGGCGGTTCTGAGGGCATGCCGTCCCCGGTCCTGAAGAACCCGTTGCTCCGGACCCGCGAGATGCTGAAGATGCCGTCCTGCCCCAGATCCGCGCCGTAATCCAGCTCCCGGTCGTGCAGGCCCGTTATCTCTGGCATCCTCTTCACCATGAGGTCGAGGCGGCAGAAGACCTTGGAAGGGTCGGAGCCCGTCTCCAGCTCGAAGAGGACGGCCGGGTTCTCGAAGCTGGCCAGGTTCCAGGCAAGATCCTCTGGCAGGGCCTTCCACTCCCGGTACGTATCGGGTGGCGGCGGCGGTAGCTGGGGCGGCGGGAATGGGGCCCCGGAAGGCAGGGCGGGCTCCGGGGGCGGATCGGGGGGGCCCTCGACAGACATGAGGGGGGGCTTGCCAGCCCCCTCCGCCGCGGCGTCCCGGCTTCCCTCGCCAACGGGCCTGGAGTCAGGGCCGGCGGCGGCGTCAGGGCTTTCCGGAAGCCGCCCCGTGTCGATCCAGGTCGGAAGTCTGTTCAAGGTTTCAGCTATGAAGCCGTCAATCAGGAGGGAGCAGGCGTCTGGGGCGGCGTGGACGCTGGACGTGACCAGCCTGCCGAAGGCCCGGTCGGAGGCCAGTGCCCCGTTCTCCGCGCACGAGCCGATAAACTCCGAGTTGACGGCGCTGGGCCCGGAAGCGATGGGGTTGCCGGAGGGCCCCCTCCCTCTGAAATACTCCCCCGCGGCCTCGACGAACTCCGCCGCGCCGTCCGGCAGCACCCGGTCGGGCCAGCGATCGTCCATGGGTTTCATGGTCTCGCAGGCCCTGGCATATGCCGAGCAGAGCTGGCTCCCGCCACCCCGCATCGCGAGGGAAGAGCAATGGAGCGTCGCCGAGAGTCTTCCCGTGACCCAGCGTATTGTCTTTGTGCCGTCCTTCATGCCTTCAATCGTTGTCCTTTCATGGCGGTGAGCGGCTGGGTCGGCCCGTGCGGGGTCCGGCAGAGGTTTAAGAGGGGATGTGCGCTGGCCGTGTGCCGGCGGTCAGGGCGCGGTCGGTGGAACCTTCCGGTTCCGGAGATGGTCAGAAGCTTCGGGGGGCGGTGCCGGTCGGCTGGCTCAGGCGCCCAGGGGGAGCAGCCGAGGTCCGGTCCGCGCGGGAGGGGGGCTGCCTCAGGGGTTCAGACGAACTTCATCTCCGGGGGGGGCGGGGGCAGGTCGTCGGTGACGATGAGGTTCCCCCGGCTCTGGCTGGCGAAGGTCTGCGAGGCCCATTCCCAGAACTTGGAGAACGAGTTGGCGTCCAAGCTCTCCAGGGTGACGACCTCGGTGCAGAAGCGCCTCAGGGGCTCCTGCCTGGCCTTGGGGCCGGCTGCGCAGCCGATTATCCGGGAGAAACCGAAGCCCTTCATGGCCTCGCACATGTTGTTGAACAGGAGGGTGTCGGAGGGGGCGCCGTCCGTCATGACCAGCGCCACGGGGAGCCAGTCCCCCTCGCTCGCGGGCCCGGGCGTCCTGACCTCGGCCCTGTAGCGGGAGCACATGAGCTCCAGTGCCTCGCCCAGGTTGGTGGGGGAGCTCTGGAGCTCCGGGATGTCTGGAAGGGTCGCGGTGGCCACGGGGGTCATGGGCAGGAGGACCGAGGCCTCGCGGTCGAAGCGTATTACGGAGACGTGAGCCGTCTCCAGGGCGTAGCTGTCCTTCCTGAGGGAGCTGAGGAGGGCCTTCAGGCCCGTCTTGACAGCCTCGATGGGGGTGCCGCGCATGGACCCGGAGGTGTCGATGAGGATGTAGATGGGTAGCTTTCTGGCGTCCATCGCTGGCTTACTGGCGTCCTCCCTCCCCGGCGTGTCCCGGGATGCGCATGCCGCGTCATCGCCGCTTCGTCCCGGCCAGGCAGGCCGGCCTCTGGCCTCGGACGGGGGGGGCAGCCCCTGGACCCGGCTTGGCTGGCCGGCTCCGGTCCCTGTCCGGGTGGCGTCCTCCGGCCCCGGCCCGGGTGGGCGTCCTCCGGACCAGGCCCGGGTGTGCGTCCTCCGGCCCCGGCCCGGGTGGGCGTCCTCCGGCCCCGGCCCGGGGGGCCGTCCTCCGGACCCGGCCCGGGTGGGCGTCCACCGGAGCCGGCCTGGGGGTCGTCCTCCGGTCCCGACCTGGGGGAGCGGCCTCCCGCCCCGGCCAGGGGGGCCGCAAAGTCAGAACAGGATCTTGATCTCCGGAGGGGGCGGGGGCAGGTCCTCCTTAACTATGGTGCTGCTCTGGCTGTGCCTGGAGAAGGCCTGGGAGACCCACTGCCAGAACTTGGAGAACGAGTTGGAGTCCATGGTCTCCAGCAGGACCACGTCGGTGCAGAACTCCCCCAGAGGCTCCTGCCTGGCCTTGGGGCCGGCGGCACAGCCTATTATCCGGGAGAAGCGGTACTTCCTCTTTATGGTCTCGCACATGGTCTTGAAGAGGAGGGTGTCGGAGGGGGCGCCGTCGGTCATGACCACCGCCACGGGGAGCCAGTCGCCCTTGGCGGTGGAAGTGGACTTCGTCACCTCCTGGTCGTAGCGGTGGCACATGAGCTCCAGGGCTTCGCCCAGGTTGGTGGGGGAGCTCTCCAGCTCCGGCATCTCGGGGAGAGAGGCCCGGTCCACCTCGGTCATCGGCATCAGGATCCTGGCCTCCCGGTCGAAGGTGATGATGCAGATGTGGGCGGTCTCCAGGGCGTACGGGTCCCTCTGCAGGGCCTTGAAGAGCGCCTTCAGCCCGACCTTCACGGCCATGATGGGCTCGCCCCGCATGGAGCCGCTGGTGTCCACCAGGATATAGATGGGGAGCTTTCTCATCTCGGAGGTGTCCTTGTCCGCCCGGGGGCGTCCAGCGTTGCCCAGCGGGCCCCCTGGCTCCGCAGGCTGTCAGTCACTCCCCGTCAGCCGGGCACCGGAGCGCGGACGGCCAGAAAGGAGGGCGGAGTTTCCGTGGCACAGGCGCCGGCGGGCGGAGCTTCCGGCCACGGGAGCCGGTCAGAAGATCTTCCGGCCCCAGGTGCCGGGAGGCGGAGCTTCCGGCCACGGGAGCCAGCCAGAGGAGCTTCTGGCACCAGTGCCGGGAGGCGGAGCTTCCGGCCACGGGAGCCGGCCAGAAGAGCTTCCGGCCACGGGTCAGGCCAGGAGCTTCCGCCCCAGGTGCCGGCCAGAGGAGTTTCCAACCGCGGGTGAAGGCGGGCGGGCCGGAGGGCGGATCGTCCAGCCCGGTCGGGCGGGCGCGTCCCGCCCGGAAGCGGGAAGTGAAGTCCCGCGGCTAGAACTTCATCAGGGTGATCTCAGGGGGCGGCGGGGGAAGCTCGCCTATGCCGCCCACCTCCGGGGCGCCGGAGTCGGCCTTCTTGGAG
>JAISFP010000314.1 GCA_031263525.1 Deltaproteobacteria bacterium
GCCCCCCCCCCCCCCCCCCCCAGCCCCCACCCCCCCCCCCCACCCCCCCCTCCATCCCGTCCCAGCCTCCCCCGATCCACCGCTCATGTCGGAACCCTGCCCCCCCGACTCCTCCGCACCTTCAGGAGCCTGCCCCCTCGAGTCCTCCGCTCCTTCCGGAGCACCAGTCCCCAACTTCGCATCCCCTCCCCCCGAGTCTCCAGTCCCGCCTGCCGTCACCTCCTTGTCGCCCCCCCCTTCTCCACGAGTAGCACGACGGCCGTCGCCGCCAGGCCCTCGCCCCTCCCCAGGAAGCCCATCCTCTCCGTGGTCTTGCCCTTGACGTTCAGCCGCGAGGGGTCCGTCCCCAGGGCGGCGGCCATGGCCGCGGCCATCTCGGCGCGGCGCGGGGCTATCCTCGGCCTTTCGCCAACAAGCGTCAGATCAGCGTTCGCAAGGACGAAACGCCTTCCCGCCAGCTCCCAGACGCCCTTCAGAATCTCCGTCCCGGACGCCCCCTTCCAGCGGGGATCGGTGTCCGGGAAGATCCCGCCTATGTCTCCCAGGCCAGCCGCGCCCAGTATGGCGTCGGCCAGCGCGTGGGCCAGCACGTCGGCGTCCGAGTGGCCCTCGAGCCCCTTCTCCCCTGGAAAGAGGACGCAGCCCAGCCACAGGGGTCTCCCGTCGGCCGCGAAAGCGTGGAAATCAGTGCCCTGCCCGACCAGGACGGCACCAGGCGGACAGGGCCCGCTCACCCTGACACGGCCCGGAAGGGCGGGGGGCGCATCCGCTGGCAGGCCCCCGCCGCTATCAACATCTAGTCCGGGATCTTCCGGGCCGGAACCTTCCCTTCCGGAATCCTCCCCTCCGGAACCTTCCGGACCGGCCCCCGCCGTCCGGTCCGGACCGCCGTCATGAAGCGGTCGGGCCCGTGCCGGCTCCTCCGCTCCGGGGGCCCCGGCAGACCGCATCTTCCTTAGGCGGCCCGGGACGCCCGCCATGTCCATGAAGGCGTCCCATTTCCGGTCAGGCTTGAAGTCGTCCTCGCCGTCCCCGGCTTCCCGCCGCCCGGCGGCGGGCACCGCAGCCTTCGCGGTCTCGGACGGCCCCGCCGCCCCTGGGACGGCCTTCCCCGCTACGGCCGTCTCCGGCACCGCCGACATCTCCCTGGCATTCCGGCCGGCCCCGGAATCCGGCTTTCCCGGCTCGTTGCGGGCCATGGGTGCCGTCAATGCCGCCGACATCTCCCTGGCATCCAGGCCGGCCCCGGAATCCGGCTTTCCCGGCTCGTCCCGGGCCATGAGCGCCGTCAATGCCGCCGAGGCCTCAGGAGCTCCCGGCCCGTCCCGGTCCTTCCGGGCCGCCCCGGCCGTCACGGCTGCACCGGACTCAGGCATCCACGGCTCGTCCCGGCCCATCCGTGCCGCCACTGCCGACTCAGGGCCGCCGAGCCGCAGAATCCCGAAAACCCCGGCTAGGCCGCGGGACTTCAGGCCCTCGGCCACGAGCTCAGCGAGCTCCAGGTCGCCGGGGGAGGTGATCTTCATGTTGATCTCGTCCCCCTCGACCAGCCAGACCCTGTGGCCCAGCCTTTCCGCGAGGGACGCCTCGTCGGTCGCCTCCGCCAGGTCGCACGCCGAGGCCAGCGCCTCCTCCAGGAGCTCCCTCGGGAAGCCCTGGGGAGTCTGCGCCCTCCACAGGCCTATCCGGGGAACGGTGAACCCCACGTAGAAGGATGGCAGCCGCCCGTCACCGGAACGCCGCAGCTCCGGCGTGGCGCCGGCCTCCGCTCCGGACTTCAGGGTGTCGGAGACCCTGACGGCGGCCGTGGCGGGGCCCAGGGTCAAAGCCGCCAGGCGCACCCGGCTTATGAGTCTCGCCGTCACGAAGGGGCGCACCCCGTCGTGGACCAGGACCGTCCGGCAGGAGGCGTCCAGGACGTCCAGGGCGTTCGCGACGCTCCGGGAGCGGGAGGGGCCGCCCGCGCAGACGGAGATCTTGGGCGAGAGCGGAAGGAGGATGCCCCGGAAGATGTCAAGGCTGTCGGCAGGCACGGCGCAGCATACGGCGTCTATCTCGGGATGCAGAGCGAAGGCCGCCGCCGTCCAAGCGGCCACGGGCACCCCCGCGAGCGGCCGGAGCTGTTTCACTATCCCCCCCGGGGCTCCCAGGCGCGCTCCCGACCCGCCCATGGGCAGTATGACACCGGTCCCCACGGCTCCGTCCTCCCTCCGGGAGAGCCGCCCCGGCCCTGCGGCACGGGGCCCTCCCGCGATCCGGCCCGCCCGCGCCGGGAATGACCTCGCGCGGAAGGCACCCTCCTGCCGGATGCCCGCCGCCCGCCTCGAGTGCTGGGCCAGGCGCGGCTTTCGCCGGGCGGCACGGGCTCAGGGCCCCGCGAGGCCCCGCCCGGCACCCGGGCCGGGCACCCGCACGTCGCCGCACGACCGCGCCGCGTCACGCTGGCCCCGTCCGCGCAAGTTCAGCGCCGCTCGGCCGAGCCGTGCCTCGCGGGCGCTTCCCGCGCAAGTCCGCAGCCGGCCGACCGCGTCGTGCCGCGAGAGAACCGTACGCGCAAGTCCGTCGCCGCACGACCGCGCCGTGCATCGCGGGTCATTCCCGCGCAAGTCCGCAGCCGCACGACCGCGCCGTGCCGCGCGGGACCCGCCGGCGCAAGTCCGTCGCCGCACGGCCGCGCCATGCCTCGCGGGACCAGCCCGCGCAAGTCCGGGGGCACCCGGGCGGGACCCCCGTCAGAAAAATATCCGGGCCGGCCTGTAAGCCGGGTTCTGTGAGGCGCCGCCCCTAACGGGACGGCGCCCGGCAGCCATTCATCTAGGCGCAGGGTCTCCCCTGCGCTCCAGCGACCAACCCGGGAACAAGGCGGGCCGCCTTATGGTTCCCTTATTAGGTCTTGCTCCAGACGGGGCTTGCCTGGCCCGCCCGGTCGCCCGGACGGCCGGTGAGCTCTTACCTCACCCTTTCACCCTTGCCTTCCGGAGAAGGCGGTCTCCTTTCTGTTGCGCTTGCCCGGGGTCGCCCCCGCTGGGAGTTGCCCAGCGCCGCGCCCTGTGGAGCCCGGACTTTCCTCCCGGGGCTCTCGCCCCCGGCGGCTGCCCGGCCTGCCCGGATATCCCTTAGCCCCCGGCCCCGCCCGACGGGCGGGCCGGGAGGCACAGTCCTCCCCGCGCCTGAGGCCCCGCCTCAGGGCACCTCCTCGCCCTCGGCGAGCTTCCCGGCCTTCCCGAGCCTGGCGGCCTCTCCGGCCGCGCGGTCGGCCTCGCCGTTCTGGGCACGGGGCACGTGGAAGGCGTTCCAGTCCTCCAGGCCGCCCAGGACCTCCAGCGCCCTCTCGTAGAGGACCCGGAGGGCGGGGCTCGTGACCCTGTAGCGGCCCTGCAGCTGGCGGACGACAAGCTCGGAGTCCAGCCGCAGGTCCAGGCGCCTCGCTCCGACCGCCAGGGCCCGCTCGACCCCCACGATGAGTCCTTTGTACTCGGCCACGTTGTTGGAGACGCGGCTCCCCAGGTAGACCCCGACACTGAAGACGACGCTGCCATGGGAATCCAGGAGCACTGCCCCCGCCCCCCCGTGGCCGGGGTTCCCGAGCGCCGACCCGTCTGTGTAGAGCACGTGCCTCTCCTCGTCAGACATGCCTCGACCCTTCCTGCTCCGCGCCACGGCAGTGCCGGGCCCGCGGGGCGCCTGATTGTTTGAGTGGCTGACACGCCCGGCCTGATCCCGGGCCCGGAAGCGGGCGGCCCGCGTCGCGGGCAGGAGCCGGATACCCGGAATCTGCGTCGCGGGGCGGCCGGTAACCCGGAACCGGGTGACCGGCGGACGGGTTCCCGCGGACAGGCCCAAAAGCCGAAACGCAGAGGAAACGACTGCGGCCCGGGCCCCGGACGGGCACGGAACGGGCGCTGGAACTCGCGGTCCCGGGGGCCCCCGTGAACACCGGGCCGGAACAGGGCCGGCAACAAGAAACTCCGGTCCAGCGAAATGAATCGGCGTCAAAGAAAGGGGACTTTACCACGGAGAGAAGCCGCAATCAAGCCTACCCCCGCAGGCGTTTCATGCCACATGTCGCGGGCGGCAAATGGCCGCGCCGTCAGTGGAGCCGGCATGTCCAAGACGGGTTGCCCGAGATGTCCATGACGGAGCCGCCGAGACGGACGGGAGGCCGAGGCAAGGAGACGGGCAGCCGGGAGGCCGATGCGTGGTGCCGGGCGGGCCCCCCAGTCCAGGCGGGGCATGGCGGGACCCGCAGCCTGCCCCCGGGGTCCGGTCAGCGGGGCGCGGCCTTGCCGGGCCTCCTCCCCGTGGGCGTGTCCATGAGGGACGAGAACCGCCCCTTGGCGTCCCCCGTGGGCTTGCGGGTGCCGGACCGCATCATCTGAAGCCACACGGGCTGGACCTGGGGGAGGCTGGTCATGAGGAGCTTGATGAAGTTCTGGAGGGTGGGGGGCGCGAGCTTCAGGACCTCCATCGTCCAGGCCAGGTCCACGGCCGGATCCTCCAGCTTCATGGGGTAGCCGGCCTTGTGGGCGAGGCTGTCGGAGAGGTTCACGAGGGCCGCTATCTCCCGCCGGCCCGGGCAGAGCTTGGGGTCGTGGTGGTAGAGGATGCCCTGCTGGAAGACCTCTGGCAGGTTCCAGTTGCGGGCGAGCAGGTATCCGATGACCGCGTGCCTGAGCCCCAGGGAGGTCTCGGCGTCCAGGAAGGGCACGCCAGCCTCGGTCAGCTCCAGGAGCTCGTGGAACTGCTGGGGGAACTTGGAGACCAGGATGATCACGCCCAGCTCGTGCAGGAGCCCCGTTATCATGGCCTCGGAAGGCTCGCAGGCCTTGGTTATCACGGCCAGCTCGCGGGCTATCCAGGAGACGGAGAGCGAGTGGAGCCACAGCCCCTCCCCGTCGAATCCCCGCGGGACCTGGGAGAGGTCGAAGGTCTCGGAGAGGCCCAGGCCCATGGCCATGAACTCCAGCTCCTTGAAGCCGATGATGAGGATGGCCCTGTCAAGGGTGGAGACCGGGGTCGCGAGCCCGTAAAAGGCGGAGTTGGACAGGCTTATGACCTTGGCGGCCAGGGCCGGGTCCTGCTCGAGCACGCGCTCCAGGTCCTTGGCCTGGGTGTTCTCGTCCATGAGCAGGCTCAGGAGCGTGTACATGGTGTGCGGGAGGCTCACCAGCCTCCCGATGTCGGGCAGGCGGTGCGCCACCTGGGCGTCTATCTGGTTTTCCAGATCGTCTGTGGGTAGGCGCGTCTCTGCCAAGTCTGGTCACCCGTGAAAGGCCATGAATAGAGAGGGGCCCGCCACGGCGTGCTCCTGCCGTGCGCCCCCTGAGGCCGGGGACGGGAGCGTCTCCGACCGGGCGGAATATCAAACCTAATTTGATTATTGCACAAATCTGTGTTCGTTGAAAGCGGAAACCCCCAGGACCGGTCCTCCCCACGCATCCGGACGGCGGCCTGCCGGGCGCGCGGCGGCCCCCCCTTACGTCCCCTGCGACCGGGCGGCCGCAGGGCGCCCACCGCGCGATCCGGCTCATGACCCGGCGGAAGGACGGTAGCGATGAGGGGCATCGCAGGGTCCAGCCACCGGCCCCGGCGGGAGGACGGGAGAAAGGAGGGGCTCCGCGCGGTCCCGTCCCCGGCGGAGGGCCTGAAGCAAGGAGGGGAGTCGCTGGGTCCGGCCCCCGGACCCGGCCCCGGCGGGAGGACGGAAGATAAGGAGGGGCTCCGAGCGGTCCCGTCCCCGGCGGAGGGCCTGAAGCAAGGAGGGGAGTCGCCGGGTCCGGCCCCCGGACCCGG
>JAISFP010000325.1 GCA_031263525.1 Deltaproteobacteria bacterium
CGTTCCAGGGGTGAGAAATCTGTGCAAGACCCCAGATCTGGTATCTCTTTGCCATGACTCGCTCCCATAATGTGGGAAAAGATTTCAACATTTTCTAATATTTATCCGGAAGCGTAATAGCGGTCCGGCAGGCCCCCGTCACGGGACGCAGTCCAATGCCATAGCGGTCCGGCGGGGCCCCAGTCCCAGGAGGCGGTCCGTCACCATGACGGTCCGTCGGGGCCCCCGTACCTGGAGGCAGTCCGGCACCATGACGGTCCGGCGGGGCCCCCGTACCAGGAGGCAGTCCGGCACCTTGGCGGTCTGGCAAGGGACCCGTACCTGGAGGCAGTCCGTCACCGTGACGGTCCGACGGGGCCCCCGTACCTGGAGGCAGTCCGTCACCGTGACGGTCCGGCTGGGCCCCCGTACCTGGAGGCAGTCCGTCACCGTGACGTTCCGGCGGGGCCCCCGTACCTGGAGGCAGTCCGTCACCGTGACGGTCCGGCGGTGCCCCCGAAACTGGAGGCAGTCCGGCTCATTGGCGGTCCGCCTGGGCCCCCAGTCACGGGAGGCATTCCGTCAACCGGGCCCCCTGCAGGGCATGGGTCGCGGGGCCTTCTTTGCCCTCCAGGAATTCCGGCTGTGCAGTCAATGAGGGAATTGCCAGCCGGCCGGTCCGTTGGCACGGGGGTTGCTTCACTTCCGCAGGGGCCCCGACGGGGAAAATCCCTCCCTGGCAGGAAAGCCTTTAGAGTTTCGAGGCAGACTTTCGAGAGGTTATCAAGATGGACAACGTTCTGGCGGCGACCCAGCAGATAGCGGATTTCACGGTCCAGACCGCCGGCCAGGCGGCCGGGGCAGCCACCCGGAATGCCGAGACTGTCTCCCGCGACGTGGCGGAGGGGGACTTCGACCGCCTGCTCGAGCGGGCCGAGAGGCGCCGCGGAGAGATGAAGAGGGAGTGGGAGTCGAGGGCGGCCGAGAAGGACAGGGAGATCCGGAGCGAGGCCGAGAAGGCCGAGAGGCGCAAGGACGAGTCCAGGGCGGACATGGAGGCCGAGGCCCGGAAGGCCGCCGAGGAGGGCAGGGAGACGCTGAGGGAGCTGGAGGGCATGGCGGAGAACCCATACGCGTTCCGCGAGGAGAGGAGCAGGGGCCGGGCCTTCGCGTTCGCGAGGATCCAGGCCGAGACCACCTTCCCCGGAGGCTTCAGGTCGAGGGTGAGCAGCGAGCTCCTGGTGACCGGCGACCTCGAGAAGGGTGCCCAGGCGGTCAGTTTCGGGAAGGGGTCGCCTGCGGGCATGCTCATGGGGGCGCTGGAGGGGCTGGGGTCGAACCTGGAGCTCTTCAGCCTGAATCCCGAGGCGGCGTCGGCGCTCCAGAACGTGCTCCTGGCGAGCGGCCTGGACGCGGGGCAGGTGGGAGAGCTGACCTCCGGGCTCTTCGGGAAGGGCGGGGCGGACATGAACGCGGTCCTGAGGGCCCTTTCCGGGGGCGTGGACGCGAGCATAGCGGCACAGGGCCCGCTGGGGGGCCTCACGGCCACCCCGGACGGCCTGAACAGCCTGGGCCAGTTCCTCCTGGGGCTGGGCCTCTCGGCCGAGGCGGTGAAGTCCGTCACCTCGGGCATTGAGCCGGGCTCGGTCCTGCCGGCGGCGACGCTCCGCGGCCTCATTTCCGGGGGCATGTCTTCGGAGGGCCTCACCCCGGCGCTGGCCGAGGGGGACCTGGGCTACCTGGCCCTGGCCCTCCAGTCCATGGGGGCCGGGCCGCAGGCAGCCGAGGGGATATCCCTCATGCTGGAGATGAAGGGCGGGGCCGTGTCCGTGGGCGAGCTCCTCACCTTCCTGGAGACCCTGGAGAAGCCCCAGGAGAGCTCTCTCCTCCAGCTCTCCCCCAGGGAGGCGGCCAGGGAGATCCAGACGGTCCTGCAGAACCTGAAGTCCGACGCCGAGCTCGTGAAGGCCCCGGTCTTCAACGAGATAATACTCAAGCTCTCCATGCTGGGCGACCGGCAGATGGACAGGGGCTTCTACGAGCTCTCCCCGGCCCTCCAGGCGCTCAGGGGCGGGCTGGGCCAGGCGGCGGGCGGCGACGGCCAGAAGCCTTTCGAGGACGGGGGCGGCGACTCCAGGGAGGGCAGGCGCGAGCGAGAGGAGCGCAGGCTCATGGCCTCCGCGCAGGCCGCATCCGGGGCGTCAGGGGCAGGCGGGGCATCCGCGTCGCTCTCGGGAGCCTTCGCGGCGGGCCTGGGGGACGGGGACGTGGGACGCTCCTCCCGCGAGACCCTGGTCCGCGAGCTCAGGGACAAGCTGGTCTACTCCGCCAGGCGCGGCGTGAGGAGGCTCAGGATGAGCCTGTCGCCCGAGAGCCTGGGCGGGCTCGACATCGAGCTCCGGGTGAAGGGCTCGAAGGTCACGGCCAACATAAGGGCCGAGTCCCTGGAGGCCTACCAGGCCCTGGAGGGGGAGGTCAGGACCCTCCGCGACGAGCTCTCTGCTGAGGGGCTCGAGCTCAAGCTCACGGTGAGCTACGACGGGGGCGGCCAGGCTTCCGGCGGCTCCTTCCACGCTGAGGACGGAAGGCGCTACGGCCTCGACGGCAGGGCCATGGCCGGTGCGGTCGACCTGGCCGGAGGCGGGGACGCGGACGGGCCGGACCCGGAAGAAATTTCCTCTGCCGCCGACGGCGTGACGCCCGGATCTCAGGGGGTTTACGCGGGATCCCTCCTCCAGGCCGTGGTCTGATCCGGGTGCCGGGGAGAAGGTTAGTCTCCCGGACGGCAGGAGGAGTCTCGATGGAAGAGAGCGGCAGGCCTCCGCAGGGGGGGGAGGCAGCGCTCCGGACGAAGGGTCCAGGGTTTCCTGGAAGAAACCTGTGGTTGAGACAGGACCAGCGGGACTTCTGGGACGCCGGAGAGGGATAACCCTGGACTTATGAAAGGCACGAGTGTCCTGGGGAAGCAGAGAATGTTGGACGGCATCGGCAGGCGGTCCCGCTCATGGCGGAAGGCCCCTGCCGATTTCTTTTATTACCCCGGAAATTAAATCTGGCCCCAGAGTACCTCTTTACGGTGAGCTAGGCCGTGAAACTGGCCCTGCTCTCCCTCTCCGGCCCTAACCATTTGGGCCAGATTTAATTTCCAGGGCAATATCATGAAAAGGTTTCCGGGTCCCCGGCACAGGGGGCGCCGCGACATGCCGCAGTGTTGCATGTGCATGGCGTGGCTTTCAGGGGCCGGGGCGCCGCCGGGCCGCATAAGGGTGTGGGTGGTCCGTGAGGCGGGGTTCGGGAGGAGCTTGAGCTGACCGATCTCAAGAGGTTGTCGATTTGCTTTCATGGGGTCGAGGAGGAAGTTTCTGGCGGATTCTGGCGGAGATGGATAGTAAGATGACAGGTCTGGGATGTTTTGGTCAGTCCGAGGACAAGATATGGGACAGGGGGCAGACTTTTTCGGAAGGGGGGCAGGAGCTGGCAGCCCGAGGGCATCAGGAAGGTTCGAATGTCCTGGTATGAGGAGGTTCTGGGAGGCAGAGTTGAGAGGCTGTGGATGAAGTTGATACGGAAAGGGGAGTTGGAGCAGATGGCAAGAGGATGGTTGCAGGGCCGGAGGATGGTTGCAGGGCCGGAGGATGGCCGAATGGCCGGGGGATGGCCGAATGGCCGGAGGCTGGCCGAATGGCCGGAGGGTGGCCGAAGGGCAGGTGGGTGGCCGAAGGGCAGGTGGGTGGCCGAAGGGCAGGTGGGTGGCCGAAGGGCAGGTGGGTGGCCGAAGGGCAGGTGGGTGGCCGAATGACCGGAGGATGGGCGAATGGCCGGAGGGTGGCCGAAGGGCCGGAGGATGGGAAAAACAGCAGGCGGTGACACTGAGGGCAGATGCGGGAGGGTTAGGAGAAAGGCCGGTCCTGAACTGAGGGGGCCGGAGGAAGCAGAGGGGCGGCGTGACGTGGACAGAGGCTTGAGGAGGGAGGCAGAGGCCGGCGGGCGATGAGAGAGGCGGGGCGGCGAGAACAGAGGAGGGACGGCAAGGAACTGGCCTGCAGGCTGGAAGTGAAGTCGGCAGGCAGGGGAGAGAGGCGGGATGGGCCGTATCGCGTCGCGGTTCAGGCGGCCCTGCGGGGAGCTGTGAGGATTGGCTCCAGTTTCTGTTGAACATTTATTCCGTCGTCTGATCTCCTTGTCCTGACTGGCCGAACGAAGTTCTTACCGGCAAAATTTTGCCTTCTTGCGATGGTCCGGGTCTTGCTAGAGAGAGTGCGCGAGGCCGCGAACCGGGAGAGACGGGAAGACGATTCCCGCCTCGGGGAGCGGCAAGGAGGTTCCAGATGGTTCAGATATACTCCGCTGACAATCCCCCGCCGGCAAGGACCACCCCCCTGCAGGCCTGGACCGAGGAGACCGTGCCGGTCACGGACGGTTCCGAGAGGCAGCTGGGCAAGGACGCGTTCCTGACGCTTCTCCTGACCCAGCTCCAGAACCAGGACCCCTTCAACCCGATGGAGGACACGGAGATGAGCGCCCAGCTGGCCCAGTTCTCGCAGCTGGAGCAGCTCACCAACCTGAACACGAACGTCACTTCCATGGGCAACTACATCCAGGCGCAGAACCAGTTCCAGACGCTCTCGCTCATAGGGAAGGACGTGAAGGCCCAGTCCAACCTCCTGTCGGTCACGAACGGGGAGCTGGACACCTCGGTCAAGCTGGAGCTTTCCGAGACCGCCAAGATCCAGCTCTACGTCGTGGACTCCTCGGGCAACCAGATAAGGATGTACGACTGGGGGACGACCCAGGCAGGCACCTACGAGTTCAACTGGGACGGCAAGGACTCCAAGGGGGCGACGGCGCCCGACGGGGTCTACCAGATCCAGGTCACGGGCACCAACACGGCGGGCGAGGCGCTGACTGACGGGATAATCCCCGAGATTGCCGGCAGGGTGTCCTCCGTATCGTTCGACGAGTACGGCCAGCCGATAGTCCACGTGGGCTACGCGCAGATGGCGCTCACTCAGGTGATGGAGATCCTCCAGTCCGGGGCGACGGACGTGGCGAAGGACTCTTCCGGGGGCGAGGCATAGGGCGCGGGCGGATCCGGAGGATAGTCTGGTCTGGCGGACAACGTGCAAGCCTGACAGAAATGACCATAATTTCCGGACGGAAGATAATCGGAAATGCCGGGCGTGACTTTTGAGGATACATGGGCAGCCAGCCGCAAGGCTGGCCGCCGGAGGGAGAACGGAGCGGAAAGATGAGCATCTCAGCTGCGATGTGGGCGGCAGTGACCGGCCTCTCGGCGCTCTCCACGGGCATGCAGGTCATAAGCAACAACATAGCCAACGTGAACACCGTGGGCTTCAAGGCCGCGAGGACCAACTTCGAGGACCTCATAAGCCAGGACTACCTGTCCAACGGGCGCATCCAGCAGATAGGCCGGGGCGTCAAGGTCGCCTCGGTCCAGCAGATGTTCACGCAGGGCGCCTTCATCAATTCCGCGCAGGACACCGACATGGCAATAGCGGGCGAGGGCTTCTTCCAGGTCCGCGACCGCGTGACGAACGAGCTCATGTACACCCGCGCCGGCAACTTCACCTTCGACAAGGACGGGTACCTCGAGACCCCTGCCGGCTACGTCCTCCAGGGATGGGAGCTCTCGATTCCCAAGCCAGGCCAGGATCCGGTCAGGATAGGCGTGCCCACGGACGTGAAGGTGATTCAGCTGAACGCACCGCCCCTCGAGACCTCACAGATAAAGGTCGTGGTGAACCTGAACGCCGACGACAGCTCAGCCTACATCTACAGTTCCGCGGAGTTCGCGGAGATGTACGCCGACCAGCTGGCAAAGGGGCCGGCGGAGTCCGCCAGGGCCGCCGCGGAAAAGCTCGTCTACAGCTTCGCCTCCGGCAGTTCCGCGTTCCCGAACGCCTACTCGGCGTTCAACCGGGCATACATAGACTTCATGGCCGCGTCTCCCAGAAACTACACGTATTCCGCCGGCACATTCACGAAGATCGGGAACCCTTCACCCACGGAGATGCAGGACGCCCAGATTTCCGCAAGCGCGTCAGCGTGGGCCCTGTTCGCCGTCGTCTCGTCGGCATACCCGTCCATAACGACCACCTCGCCTTCCTACGACACGGCATTCGAGACGGCGTTTCTGGACTACATGAACGCCAACTTCAAGCTGTCTGCTGGCACGTTCGTGAGGAAAACCGGGTACTCGACCCCCACCCAGGCATTCCTCCAGTCGGCGGTGGCGGTTGGCGTCGCGTCAGCGATTGCTGCCGGAAATGCCGGCTATACGGGATATACAGACGGTACCGCTCCGGGCGACGACGTGTACGCGTCGGCCTACACCCACTTCCTGGAAAGCAAGGGGTACGTGAGGCCGGTTGCCAATTACACGGAAATGCCACCCACGGCGGCGGAGTTCACGGCGGCAGACGCGGCTGGCAGGCTGGCGTCAAGCGCTGTGACCAACACCGGCACGTTTGCAGGTTACCCGGCTACACCGGCCAACGCGCTGGCCGATCTAGCCTATGCCGCCGCATACGCGGCATCGCTGGACGCCGCGAAACATCCTTTGAGCGCCACCACCTACACGTTGCCGCCCCTGCCCAGCGTGACATCCGACGATCTGTTTGCCAACGCTGTCACGTCTGCAATAAATTCCGCGCAAACCTTGAACGATCCCGGTTTTGTTGGATACGACGATCCGACCGGCATGTTGGCCTCAACGAACCTGGCCTACCTGAAGTATCTCTTCAACCACATGACCTCCGCCGCCACCGTCGCGACAAATGCGGCAGCGACGGCCTGGCTCTCCACAATCCCGACATCTTACGAGTACGGGACAACCGAGCTACCCACTCTTCCCGCTCCGCTGGCGTTCGCTGATCAGGAATACGATGATGCACATCAGGCAGGACTCGCGGCCGCCCAGCCATATTCGACCACCCCATACACCACGTACCCGTCCGGAGACCCGTCGACCAATCCGGCGGCGGACATAGCCTACCTGCAGGCTTTCGCGCTTTCTCTGGAAGGCGACGGGTACTTCCTGGACCCCTCGGTACTTCCGGCAGCTCCGACAGCGGCAGTCTTCGCTGTCTCTTCCGATGCCGAAACTTCGGCCAGGGCGGCCGGCCTTCTGGCGGCGAAGGCTCTCCACGCGGCATATGCGGACTACAACACCTCGACTCCTCCCGACCCTGCGGGCGATCTGGCCTACGCCGACGCCTACGCGAAAAAGATGGTCGCTCTCGGTCTGACGACGACATATGCGGGACCGCCAACCATAAACACGGCGACGCTCTACGCCGACCGGGCAGTGGGCGTCGTGGATAAGTACTACGCCGACCAGGCGGCAAGACTTGCCGCGCGCACGAACGCGAACGCGCCTACCGACTACGCCTATCCCACGGGGAACCAGGCATGGGACGACGAGTACATCCAGGCCTACGACAGCTACTTCCCGACGAACTCGAAATCGCTGATGCCGCTCTCGACGTTCCAGACGTTCACTGCTACCCAGGAGGATCTTGACAAGGCGGCGGAGGAGGCGCACAAGATTGCCCGCGCCTCCATGGCTCTCTCGGACTATCCGATCGACGTGTCAACTTACCCTGACACGGCCATGGCGAACAGGTTTAACACGGAATATCTGAATAAGATGCTTTTACAGGGCTACACGCCCATATCTCCGCAGCCGACCTCCGCTCCTTATTTCGAGAAGGACCAGAACCCCACCCCGGCCGAGATGCTTGCGGCGCAGGCCGCTGCCAAGGCCGCCGCCGAGCTCGCCGCCAAGAACGCCGGGCAGGCGGCTTACGACCAGGTTTACAACTTCCTGTTCGACTCCGCCGTGACGGCAGTGAAGCTTCTGTTCCCCGACTGGCAGCTGGAGGGCATGGGCTTCGCGGGCGCCTGGGACGGGACGGACCTGTCGTCGCCGATGGATCCGGAGAACTACACCCACGCCAACCCGTGGACAATCTATGACTCCCTGGGCACGGCGCACACGCTCATGGTCTATTACCAGCCGAACCCATACATGGAGAACGTCTGGGACTACATCATCACCTGCGACCCCACCGAGGATGCCAGGAAGGACCTGAACAACTCGCTCGTCATGAACGGGGCGTCCTTCGCCGGAATTATCCAGAAGGGCAAGATAACCTTCACCGCGGACGGGGAGGACCGCCACGGGGGCCTCATCAAGGACATCGAGGCGCAGAACATAGACATGTCCAAGACCGCCCGTGCGCTGCTCTCGTCGGCCTCCGCCACTGTGGCAATGCCCGCCACGTCGTCCTCGATGAACTATTACACCTTCGGCGGCTACTATACGGGCTCGCCGTCGTTCTCTGCGGCTACGGGGTCCCTGGTCGCGACGGACCGCACGTACTCCATCGAGTGGGCAGGCAACCTCTCCGTGCTTCCCGCCGTCTCTGGCTTCACCTGGACGGACGACGCGGGCAATCATGGAACCATCCCCGTCTACGACATAAACAACACCGGGCCCTACGCCTTCGGCTCAGGCCTCTCGGTGAGCTTTCACAAGGGCGGCACGCCCATGCGCTTCACAGTGGGAGATACCCTGGCTGTGACCGCCAAGTCCGAGGAGATCGGCTGGACGAACCTCCAGCCCAACACCGAGGGCTACTTCGACTTCGACGTGGCCTTCGTCCAGTCGGCGTCGCTGTCCATGCACCCGCCGTACCCCGAGGGGCTCCCGACCATCATCCAGCACATCGCCCTCGACATGGGGGCCCGCTACGCGAATCCCGGCGATCCGGCCGATCCCTACCTGCAGCGATGGATCCTGGACGAGCAGAGCACCACCCAGTACGCCACCAAGTCCCTCAACATCTTCTCCAGCCAGGACGGGTATCCGCCGGGATCGCTCCAGCGCGTGTCCATCGACTCGGACGGCACGCTCACAGGCATCTACACCAACGGCCGTCACCAGCCGCTTTACCAGATCGGCCTCACCCGCTTCATGAACCCATGGGGCCTGGCCAAGCTAGGCGACAACGTCTACATGGAGACCCGCTGGTCCGGGGTGGGCGTCATAAACCCGCCGGGATACGGGGGCACCGGCACAATCCGCGCAAACTTCCTGGAGCAGTCGAACACCGACATCGCGGACGAGATAGTGAACATGATAGCTACCCAGAGGGGATTCCAGGCGAACTCCAAGGTCGTAACCACCACCGACACCATGCTGGCCGAAGTCATAGAGATGAAGCGTTAGCCCACAGGCTGACCTTATTCCCCCCTGCCTCACGGAAGACGGCCCGGCAGGCTCTGCTCGGGGGTGTGCCGGGAGGCTAGAAGACCGGGAAGAGGTCTGGAGGCAAGGAGTTCAGGAGACCAGGGGGAAAAGGGAAGCACGGAACAGGTGTCTCCGATCCCGGAAGCCGGGGTCGGCGAGCAGCGGGAGCCGCAGGCATCGCTGGACCGGAAAGAAAAGGAAATGCCAGAGACGGGACGCTTCCGGGAGGAGGCGTCCCGCCTCTCTCTTTTCGAAGGCTCTTCACCGATAAATGAGCATGTTCATGGTTAAAGGCATCACATATTTATTACGAGTTCGGTTAAATGTTATAATTTTGGCTATAGTTCCAGGGGTGAGAAATCAGTGTAAGACCCCAGTTCTGGTATCTCTTTGCCATGACTCGCTCCCATAATGTGGGAAAAGCTTTCAACATTTTCTAATATTTATCCGGAAGCGTAATAGTAAGAATTTACATAATGAAAATATCATCACGGCTCAGGTGTTGCCAGTTCCTTGCTTTCGGCCCTCGGGCAGTCTTCCGGGAGGAGGACTGCTGGCAAGCTCCTGTCGTCGGAAGGCTTCGGGCCATCTTCAGGCGAGGGTCTGGCCGACATGGCCTGAACGCCTGAAGGCTCCATGCCATCGTCATGCGAGGGTCTGACTGCATGGCCTGGCCGGCGGAAGGCTCCGGACCCTCTTCCGGACGGAGGTTGGCGGCAGTCCAGGTATCTGGATGGTCGGGAAGAAGGGCTGCCCCTAGAGGTTCCTGACGGGCGGGCACCATGGGCCAGGCTCCCCGGATGCTCCCGCTGAAGCGACTTTGTCTCCGGAAGGCTGTCCCCGGCCTCAGACGAAGTCCAGTGGGTTCAGCGGCTGGGGCCCGTCAGGGAAGTCGAAGCACCTGCCCTGCGTGTTCATCCAGCTCTTGCCGCCTATGGGCTTGCAGAACTCCGGGCTGTCGATGGGCATGTTCCCGATGCTCTCGCCCAGGCACTTCTTATATTGGTAGCAGTTCCCCCGGTTCCTGGGGTCGGGCCGGGCCGCCGGCGCGACTGCGGGACCTCCTCCGCAGGGCGGCGGGACGGGGCTCGCCGTCGGGGAGGCGAGTGCCAGCGCGAGCAGGACGGCCAGTCTGATCATGGGGAGGTGATTCCTTGGTGCCGGGTCATGCGGATGAGACCTTCCGGCTGGGAAGCGGCCATTCGGCGAGGATGCGGCCTTTCTGCGCTGAAGATGCCTTCGGGGCGGATGCGGCCTTTCGGCGCTGAAGAAGCCTTCGGGGCGGATGCGGCCTTGCGGCGCTGAAGAAGGCTTCGGGGAGGAAGCTTCCTTCAGGCACGAATGATGCCTTCGGGGCGGAAGTTGCCTTCTGGCACGAATGAGGCATTCCGGCGGGGCGGCACGGGGATTTGCGAGTCACGGGGTGCCCGGGAGCCAGGCCCGGCAGAGGGTGCCGGCGGGAAATGCCTCTCCGAAAGATTTTCGGCAGGGCCGCGTCCGGAACGAGGCCATTCTCCCGGAGGTTTATGGCCCTCTTGAGGTCGTGGCGCGGTCCAGGCCCGGCCGAGGTCAGCGGCCGGTCCCTGACCGGGAGCGGCCGGTCTCTGACCGGGAGCGGGAGGGCCCTCATTACCTATCGGCATGTCCGGGGGCGGGCGTGAGCATGGCCGGCCCTGGGTGGACGATGTTCACGGGGCGTTGTTCTCCCCCAGACCGGGAGCCCGGCAGGTTTTGCCCTCTTCCGGAGGCCATGCCTTTGTGCGCGATCCATGTCCGCAGACGGGGCCAGCGTCCTGGGCTGGCAACCTGAACGTTCCTGTCAGGTTCCTGTCATCGGGAAACTGTCAGGTTACGCACGGAGCTCCGCCATTTGCCCCTCGGGCCGGCTTATCACAGGGGGTTGCCCTGGCTCACGGGAGAGACTGCCCTGAGTTTAGACAGTGGCTCGCCGTCAGTCTTTCTCAGGCTCTCTGCCGGGATTGACAGGCGTTTTGACAGGGTCTTCCAGCCCAGCTGTCTCCGGCTTCCTGCCGGGATTGACAGGCGTTTAGACAGTGGGTATCCCGTCAGGCTTTCTCCGGCTCCCGGAAGGTGTCGGCCGGCGCATTGACGCGGGTTTCCCGCGCGGCTTTGCTTTGTTTCTGCCAGCAGGGCACTGTCATGTAACGCTCGGGGCCCCGCCGCCGGCTTCTCGCGGCTGGCCTTCGGGCCGGTCTCCGGATCCGGGTCCGGGTCAGCCTTCTGAGCCGGATTCGGGTCCTTGGAGGTCTCCGGGGAGCCGGAACCGGGTCCGGGTCAGCCTTCTGAGCCGGTGGGGGTCCCGGGAGGTCTCCTGGGAGCCGGAACCGGGTCCGGATCAGCCTTCTGAGCCGGTGCGGGTCCTGGGATGTCTCCGTAGACGGAGCCGTGTCCGGGCCAGCCTTCTGAGCCGGTGTCGGGTCCTGGGCGGTCTCCGGAGCTGAAGGCCAGATCCGGGTCGGGCCTCCCAGGCCGCATGAAGGGGATGACGCGTCCCGGGCCGGGGTCAGGAGCGGTAGGAGGCGTTAATTTTCACGTACTCGTCGGTAAGATCGCAGGTGAGGACCGTCGCATTTCCCTCTCCCCGGTTGAGAAGGGCCGTGAGGGTGAAGCTCTCATTGCCCATGACGTCCACTGCTTCGGTCTCGTGTCCGTTGTCCATGCCATCCTTGACCCAGTGGACGTCGTCCAGGTACAGGTCGACCTTGTAAGGGTCCAGGGAGGCGCCGCTGTAGCCTAAGGCGCACATGATCCTGCCCCAGTTGGCGTCCTTCCCGTAGAAGGCCGTCTTGACCAGGGGGGAGTTCGCGATGGCGCGGGCGGCGGCCATGGCCTGCTCGTCGGTCTCCGCCTTCCTGACGGTGACCGTGACAGTCTTGGTGGCGCCCTCGGCGTCGTCGATGACGCGGGTGGCGAGGTACTGCATGAGTTCCCCGAGCTTCTCCTCGAAGAGGCCCGCGTTGGGGCTCGCGGGGGACTCCAGGGGGGGGAGGGGCCCCGCGAGGGAGGAGAGGATCATGACCGAGTCGTTGGTGGAGGTGTCCCCGTCCACGGTGATCCGGTTGAAAGTCGTCTCCGCGGCCCTCCGGAGGGCGTCCTGGAGGTAGGCCGGGGCGACCGGGACGTCCGTCAGGATGAAGCACAGCATGGTGGCCATGTTGGGGGATATCATGCCGGCGCCCTTGACGCAGCCCCATATGGTGCAGTCGGTCTCCCCGCCCATGGGCAGGGTGAGCCGGCAGGCCTTGGGGACGGTGTCGGTCGTGAGGATGGAGACGGAGAACTCGTCCAGCTTGCTCCCGTCCAGGCCCTTAACGAGATCCGGGATGGCCTTCATCATCTTGTCCATCCTGATGCGCTGGCCTATGACCCCGGTGGAGGCCAGGAATATCTGGGAGGCGGGGATGCCCGTGAGCTCCGAGACGGCTTCCGCCGAGGCGGCGCAGTCGGCCATGCCCGGCTCGCCCGTCTGGGCGTTGGCCTGGCCGGAGTTCACCAGTATCGCCCGGGCGTCCGTCACACGCCTGGACCATATGACCGGGGCGGCGGCGCAGAGGTTCCTGGTGAAGACCCCCGCCGAGGCGCAGGGGCCGTCGGCCACTACCAGGCCCAGGTCGAAGGTCACGTAGCGCATCCCGGAGGCGATGGCCGAGAGCCTGAAACCGGGCACGGGGAAGCAGGACGGGAAGGGGGAGATGTCGTCGTTCATGGCGGGCCTCACGGGAAGGTCGGATGTGGGGGGGCCGCAACGGGCGGCCCGGGAACCGGACAGGCAGGGGCGGGGTCGGGCAGCAGGGACGTCACGCCACCGGGCGGACGGGACGGCATGTTTCCTGTCGGTCGGGCGGAAGGGAAGTCTGGGCGCACATCCCTCGGCGCGGGGGAGCCGGATATCGGGAACGCCGGGGCACGTTCGCGCGTTGCGCGGAAGTGACGGACGGGGCTCCGCGTCCCAGGCCGAGATGATATCACAGGCGGTGCCGAAGGTGGTCGCCCGCATTTCGGGCCGTGGGGCGGCCTGTGAGCCTCGCGGCTGCGGGGAACGCGGCTGCAGGGCCGCCGGTCCTCCCCGTGGCCAGGGCGAGGCGGGGCTTTCCGGCGGGGGGAGGCAGCCGGGTCTTCCCCTGGTCAGGACGGGGGGGCATTCCAGCGAGGCTGTTCAGCAGGGTCTTCCCGAGGGCTGGGCGAGGGGGGGGATTTAGGCGGGGGGAGGCCGCGGGGCCATCCACTGGTCAGGACGGGGTGGAGGTTCCGCCGGGCCGGCGGGGGCGGAAGATCCTCGGGTGAAAAAGGATAAGGAGGCCCATGGCCATGAGCCCGGCGTCCCTCAGGAAGAACCCGGCCCCCGGCCTGCCCCCTCCCGTTCCGAAGCACCCGCACTCGAAGTCCAGGCCGCGGGCGAGGTTGAAGGCGGTGAAGGCCATGAAGAGCGCGAGCATCACGGTGAGGATGAGCGCCCCGGCCCTCCGGAAGCTCCCAGGGCCCAGGACCGTGAAGACGCCCGCCCAGATTTCCAGCCAGGGTAGGGCCAGGGCGGCCCAGGGGACCAGGACTTCCGGCAGGATCGCGTACGAGTGGACCGCGTAGAGGGTCCCGGCAGGGTAGCTGAGCTTCAGGACGGCCGCCCAGACGAAGGTGCCCCCCAGCACGAGCGCCGCAACCAGATCGGTTGCGAACGCCGCCCTGCCCCCGGAGGAAGGCTGGCGGAAAAGCCTCCGCCAGAAGGGCGGAACGGCCTGGGAGGCGGCTTCGGGCCATCCAAGACCAGTGTTCGGGGGCATGGCAGTGGGTGAGGGGGGCTGTGGCTGGCTCCGGTCCGGCGCCAGGTCTCCGGAAGTTGCCTGGGTCCGGTCCGGTGCCTGTCCCCCGGAAGCCTCCTGGGACCGGTCAGGTGCCAGGCCCTCTGAAGCCTCCTGGGACCGGTCCGGTGCCAGGCCCTCTGAAGCCTCCTGGGTTCGGTCCGGTGCCTGGCCCCCGGAAGTTGCCGGGGTCCGGTCCGGTGCCTGGCCTCCGGACGTTGCCTGGGTCAGGTCCGGTGCCTGGCCTCCGGAAGTTGCCTGGGTCCGGTCAGGTGCCCGGGCCCCGGCAGCCCCAAGAGGCCGGGCCGA
>JAISFP010000331.1 GCA_031263525.1 Deltaproteobacteria bacterium
CGTTCCAGGGGTGAGAAATCACTGCAAGACTCCAGATCTGGTATCTCTTTGCCATGATTCGCTCCCATAATGTGAGAAAAGATTTCAACATTTTCTAATATTTATCCGGAAGCGTAATATGTCAAAATAAAATATTTAGCACTGGGATAAACATACAAAATCAGATATTACCTCGGAAATTAAATCTGGCCATCAGGCAGGGGTAAGAGACAAGAGGGCTTTGGGGAGGGGCGAGTACTGAATGGGTGAGAGCTTTGGGGGAAGGGTTAGGGACGGAGGGAGGGCTGGGCCAGTTTCACAGCCTAGCTCACAGTGAACAGGTCCCATAGGGCCAGATTTAATTTCCGGGGTAATATCCATGCTTACAATCATGCACCTGACCTACAGACAGTAAAATTAAGGCCAGGGAGCCGGCGTTTCCAGAATCATGGCACCGAAAGATTTCATGTTCAGCAAGTTGCAGAGCAAAGAACCGGCACCCCGGAAATTCGGGACATCCAGGACATGGGACATTCCGAACAGGGACATCCGGGACATGCCGGCATGCAGGCCCTCGCGCCGCGCCGGACCGACCCTAAAATTCCATGGGCAGCCGGTGATAGGGATATCCGCTGTCCCGCGGCAAGCGTTCCTGTGTCCTGCCGCCCGTCGCGGCCTGCCCGCCTGCGGCGTACTCAAGGCCGCCCTGACGTGCGCCCGGCGGCAGACGCTCCCAGCTGGGCAGATCGTCCAGCGTGACCTCGACCGGCGGCATGTCGGCCACCCAGCCCAGGACCCTGCCCACCGCGGTCCTCCCCAGCTGGTCCAGGGAGACTATCTCTATTGTCGTCATGCCTCCGGCCCCGAGCTTCCTGTACCTGTCCCCGATCCTCGCCACCGACAAGTCGGAGCACAGGGCTATCTTGTCCAGCGAGTCCATGAGCGCCGGATCGAAGGGGAGAAGCCCTTCCTCGGCGACCTTGAGGAGATAGCTCCGCGCCCCGTCCAGGAACCGGTCAGCCCTCGCGACGATTCCCTCCTGGCGCTCGAGCTTCATCTGGCGGTACTCCTCGCCCAGGTCAATGAAGCGCCCCCTGGCCGGACCCTCGGACAGGCACAGGATGTCGCGCTCGGCGGTCTCGGACATCCTCCTTATCCTCATCTCGAGGAGCTGCCTCCTGTCGTCCAGCTCCTCCTTCTCGGAGGCGAGCCTCCTGAAGAGCCTGGAGTTCCTGTAAGTGCCCATGAGCAGGCGGTTCAGCTCCGCAGCCGACCGGGCGAGAAACGTGCGCATCCCGGCCACCCTGTCCTTGTGCTCCCTGATCCCTGACCGGAGCCGGGCTATGTGGCGCTCCGCCTCGCGTTCCATGTCGCCGGGATTCCTCTCCGGGCCCGAGGCCAGGACGTCGGCGGCCTCCGCGCCCTTGGCGCGCATCTCGGTCATGAGCCTCAGCATGCGCATGAGGCTCCTGCGCTCGAACGCGGCATGCATCGAGCCGATCCTAGCCGTGCGCGCCTCCCTGCGGCGCAGGGCCAGCTCGAGGGAGGGTTCCAGCATGTCCAGGTAGACTTCCGAGTCAGGGACTGCCGGGTTGGGCGCGAAACGCGGGGCCTCGCTCAGCATCCTCCCTATCCAGCCCCGGCCCATGTCCAGCACCGCCTTGCGGTAGAAGTCCGGGGTGCCGTCAGCCAAATACCAGTGGACGGCCGCCCTCGCCGCTCCCGAGAAGCGCCGGCATGCTGAAGACTCCGAGGTTTCAGGCTGACGAGCGGGCGGGCCGGGCGCTGAAGGCTCGCGCTGCAGTTCCGGACGGGCAGACGCAGAAGGATCGTTTTGCGAATCCGACCTGGCGGACGCTGAAGGCTCATTCGTCAGAACGGGCGAACGAGACTCCAAGGACAAAAAAGGCGCGGCGGCGTCGGCAGGCCCGGCCACACGGCCTGACGAGCCGGACCCGGCGAACGGGCAAGGCGTCCGGACAAAGGGTTCGGGGACCCAGGGAAGAGTCAGGCGGTGGACGGCAACGGAGCATCCCTCGAGATCCATCCTTCCAAGCGCCGCGGAGTCGCATACGATGACATCGAGCTCGCCCCGTCCGTAACGGACGAGCGCCGCGTCCAGGGCGGCCCCCCCCCGTTCGGAGGAGTCGGCGGAGGCCACCCGGGAAAGCGGAACGCCCAGAGTGTCTGCGACTATGCGCCGCACCCTCCTCTGGAGGTGCCTGTCCTCGCATATGACCGCCTGGGGCCCCGTTCCGACATAGCCGCGCATGACGCCTATCATGCGATCGCATTTCTGGCCTGCCGGGTGGGTTATCCAGCCCTCGGGTATGCCGGCCCTGGCGAGACGCCTCATAAGGAGCGGCTCCATGTCCTCGGGAATCCGCAGGAAGGAGAGCCCGCCGGGGCCCAGGCGTACCGGCATCTTGACCACGCACCTGCGCACGGTGCGCTTTCCCGTCAACTCGTCTAGGCGCGGGACGCTCCAGCGCTCCGGAAGGGTGTCCCTCACCGCCTCCAGCTCGCACAGCGAGACGTTCCTGAAAAGGAACGTGCTCCTCCCCCACAGCGTGTCCGGATCCGTTCCCGCGCGGTCTATGGCGAGCATGAGCTCAGTCATCATGGCGGAAGAGCGCATCCAATCGGCTCCGGACCTTTCCTGCTCGCCGTTTTCCAGCTCCCTGGCGCACGCCCCGAGCCTCGCTATCTCATCGAGCTGCCACTTGTCGAGCCTTACCCGCTCTATCGTCTCGCCGGGAAGGCGGACAGCCTCGGCGGCTGCCGCCCAGTCCGGGGCAATCCCGCCCCCGGAGCCGGACGCGTCCGCCCCGGAGATGCCCTCGCCTGACGTCCATCCCTCCCAGCCCCGCTCGCCTCCCCATCCCTCCCAGCCCTGCGCGGAGCGCATCAGGGCATACGGCATTCCCTCGGGGCCCGTCAGTCCCGGGCCGCCCCTGGCGGAACGCCGGACAGACGATGCAGGACACTGAGCCAAATCTGGAGATTTCGCGGACTTCCGGGAGCATGACCAATAACTTGAGGATGAATACGGGGACATGTGCGGAGATGGCGAAGCAACGGAATAATGTGCTGACAGCGACGACGTATAAGGTGCTGTAGGAGAAAATGTTGCAGATGTTGGTTGTGCCGACGGTTCCGGCGACAGAATCGCTGTCTCAGAAGGCGGCCCGGACGGTTCCGGCGGCAGAATCGCTGTCTCTGAAGGCGGCTCGGACGGTTCCGGCGGTAAATATGTCGTATCCGAGTCCAGTGCGAACTGTTCTGGCGGCAAAAATTCTGATGCTGTCAAAGGAAAGGGCAATCCGGCTACAGGGGGGACTGAGGCGGAACTGGAGCTGCTGTTGGATGCAGAGGCGGATGTTGACTCTTCAGATTCATGTGCCGTGGAATACAGCAGGAAAAGAGTTTTTGCCGAAGGGAACCTGATGACGGCATGTCCGCCCTTCATGGCCTCGCCACGGCACGCATCGCCTGAACCGGACGTCCCCGGCGACCTTGAAACCGCTGGCGTCCTTGACGTCCCCCGCGAATCTGGCGTCTCAGGCGACCCTGACGTATCTGGCTTCCCTGGATACCCAGATGACCATGGCGTCCCTGACTTCCCCGGATACACAGATGACCCTGGCGTATCTGGCTTCCCCGGATACGCTGATGTCCATGGCATATCTGGCGTATCTGGCTTCCCCGGATACGCTGATGTCCATGGCGTATCTGGCGTATCTGGCTTCCCCGGATACTCCGATGTCCCTGGCGTATCTGGCGTATCTGGCTTCCCCGGATACGCCGATGTCCCTGGCGTATCTGGCGTATCTGGCTTCCCCGGATACGCCGATGACCCTGGCGTCCATGACGCATCTGGCTTCCCTGACGTTCCGGACACGCGAGATCCGTCAAGATCTTCCGGAAAAGCGCCCGCGCCCGCCTGTCTTGCGCGCTCTTCGGACCATGGAGGGCAAGCCGGCCGGTCGGATCCGGCTGACGGCTCCGGCAGCCCGTTCCAGACCCGGACGTCCGCCGGCAGACTCCCCTCCCCCGCGTCCCAGGAGAGCTCGCCTCCCTCGAAGACCGTCCAGCGGCGGAACAAGTCCCTCAGCGCGCCAAGGTTGCGGTAGCCATGAAGGGCCTCTCCCTCCTCGTCGTCCTCGCCCTCGTTCCAGTGGCCCGTCCAGACGGCCCTGCACCTTCCGAACAGCCTGCGGGCGTCGTCCATGGCCTCTATGCCAAGCTCCCTGAGCTCGCCAACGTCCGTCACGAGCGGGAGGACGTTCAAGATGTCGAGCGGGGAGGCCTCGCAGATCCTCGAAGTGAGCGCGAAGGTCCCGAGACCGGCGTTCATGCGCCTCACGGAGCAGGCCTTGGACGCCATGTTGATGGCCACGCGGGACGGACGCTGGCCGGGGAGGCCGAGGAGGTTGCCCGCCGCCTCCGAGCAGGACACGCTTCCCCTGTAGAGGTGCGCGTCGTCCGTGACCATCGCGTCGAAGCAGGCGTCCTCCAGCGACGGTGCCCGCGGGTCCTCGCCCCAGCCGGCCCTCGCGAAGGATTCCAGGACGACCTCCATTCCCGGGCAGAACGCGGCGAGGCCGGCGGCGAAGGACCTGCGCGTGAAGGCCGAAAGCCGCATGGCGCGGACGATTTCCGCCGGCATCACCACGAGCGAGGCGCAGGATCCTACTGCCCGGGCGGCGCCGTCGAGGCACTCCCGAGTGAGCCCGCGACCGGGCCTCAGGCCCCGTGCCGCGTGCAGGAAGACGGCCTCGCGCTCGACCACCTCCGGGAGGAACATCCTGCGGCACTCCGCCTCCCACGCCCCGATCTTGGAGGACGGCGCGCACACGAGCATCCTGTGCATCAGGCCGTGCTTCATGCCCCAGGCCCAGAGCCCGAGCGCCGCGGCGGTCTTCCCGCCCCCCGGCCCGAAGGCCAGGATGCCCCTGCCCTCGCGGGCCAGGACCCGGACCGCCCTGTTCTGGAAGGATCTCAGGATCAGATCCCCGGTGAGGTACTCCCCTATGTCCAGGGCAGTGCCCTCGGCAGGGGCGGGGAGCCTGCCGGCCAGCGTCCTGGAGTACATGCCCGACAGGAACAGTATGTCCTCGTGTGAGCGGATCCAGCAGTCGAAGAAGTCATCCAGCCTCTCGGCCCGCCTCATGCCGCTCAGCTTCACCGCCGCGTCGCCCGTCACCGCCCTGCCGCGGATGTGATTCTGGAGGCAGTCCCCCAGGGCGTCGTACGGCACGGAGAAGGTGGGCCTCCCCCCGGCGAGCTCGAACTCGAAGCCGAAGAGGCCCAGGTACTCCTGGACGTAGGGGAAGGGAATCCAGCGGTGCTGGAGCCCGAACTCCACGTCGAAGGGGTCGGTCCTGGGAGCCAGCCCGTCGAGGCGCGCGAGCTGACGGGCGAAGGCCTCCCTGATCCGCGGGTCGCCTTCGGACCGGAGGGCCTCCTCCAGCCTCGCCCCGGTCCTGCGGACGTCTCCGGCGTAGAACCTGGCCTCCGTCGTGAAGCGCCCGTCCGGAAGGAGGCACAGCCCGGGCTCCCCGGCCAGGTCCCCCGGCGTCAACAGAGGAAGGGGGCCGGCGTAGCGGTCGCGGATTTCGGCCAGCGTCACCGCACGCCTCGCCCCGTTCACGACGAGATTCCGGACGATCTCTGCCGGGCTCGTGAGGTCCACCCCCTCGAACGACAGCCCCCGCGAGAGCCTGGACAGGGCCGACGGCCCCGGGTCGGCAAAGTCCGGGCTGGCGGACGGCGGCTCCCGAGGCAAGGCGGGGGGGGCCGGGAGCGACAGCCTCCTTGGAACGCGGCTCCCGATGCGGACGGCGGCACCGGGCGCGCCTCGGCCGGCGGCGCGGCGCGAGGAGCCGGAAGGCACGGAGCTGCCGGAAGGCAGCGAAGTGCCTGAAGACCTCGAGCTGCCGGGGAGGGCGGATAAGCCGGAAGGAGCGGAAGGGCAGGTGGTGTCGGAGGGTCTGGCGGTATCGGAGGGTCCGGAAGGGCCGTAGCTGCCGGATGGCCCGGCTGCGGCGGACAGTTCGGCAGGTCCGGAGGAGACCGGGCGGTCACAGGCTCCGGTCCCTGAAGGCCCGTCAGATACGTCGCCCTCGCGCCCCGGTCCGGCGGGGCAGGATCCCCGGCAGGCCGGTCCGGTCTCCGGGCCCGGACCGGGAGGAGGAGCGCCGGCCCCGCCATTTCCCGGAACGGGCCTTTCCGGGCCGGGCAAGGGACGTGAAGGATCGGGAGTCTTGTCTTCGACGTCTGTCACGGGATGGCCTTTCGCCCTCCTGCCGCCCTGCGGGCGGAGAACGGGCCAGAAGCTGACGAGAAAGGGGGGGTTCGGGAAGGCAGGATGTCCCGGAGCTTCGGGCCTGCGGACTGGGGGGACGGCCGCGGGCTGAGCTGGGGACAGGGCCCGTCAAGGCTAGGGGAGGGGGGAAAGACGGGACGGGGAGGCGGGGGACGAAGGGAGGGGAAGGGACGGCCAGGGACTGGCGGCCCGAAACTGGGCGGACGGCGGATGGACGCCGCGCCCTGTCCGGACGCTCGGGCGGGACCCGGCTCAGCTGCCGGGCTCTGAAAGCTATTCAGGGGCTCCGGGGCCCTTCCTGGGGGTGCGGACCCGGCGAACGGAGAGCCCGGCGTCGCCGGCATCCTCTGCCGGATCCGGGTCCCCGGCGGGACCGGGTTCCTCGGCCGGACCGGGGGACCAGGCAGGGGCGGGCCCCGCGGCCAAACGGGGGTACCAATCCGGGGCGGGACCTTCTGCAGGACCTGGGCCCCCGGGGAGGTCCCGGCCCCCTGCCGGACCGCCGTACCCGGCGGGGACAGGCCCCTTTTCCGACTCGGTCTCACCGGCGAAAGCGGGCGTCCAGGGGCCCGGACCCGGCCCCTTGTCAGTTCCGGACAGCCAGGTGAAACGGAGGGCGCGGGCAATGTCCGGAGCCTCGACCGGTTCGGGGTCCTCCGGCGGACCTGCGTCGCCCGAAGACTCCGTGCCGCTGAAAGGCGCCATGGCGATGAGGGCGTCCCGGCTCAGGAAAGGAGCGGGAGGCTCGAAGGGATCGGGCATCCTCGGCGGGGGCGGGGGCAGGAACGGCAGCGGCGGGGGAGGCTCGAAAGGCCTCACGGGCCAGCCGGCGCCGTCCTCGTCCTGCCGGCTTTCGGAATCCTGGCCGGGCTCGCCCTCCTCACGGGCTTCGACGTCGTTTTCTTCCTCCGGGACGGGGGGTCCGGAATCCTGGCCGGCAACGTTGTCCAGGGCCCTCCTGAGGACGCCGGGATTCCAGCCTCCCGCCCCTCCCGGAACGTAGGGATCGGGCCCGGGCCCCCGGAAGCCGGCGGTGCCAGTGCCGCCAGCGGGGTCGTAGCCGCCCTGGCCGGCCCAGTTCCGGGCGCGGATCTCGGCCATGGAGAGGCCGTGGCTGTCCTCCCCCTCCCCCTCCCCATCCTCTTCCCCGGGGCCGCCGGGCGGGCCGGGTAGCTCCGGCCTCCAGGAGGAGTCCGGTGCAGGCGGGGCAGGACGGCTCTCGGGAGGCGAGGGCAGCAGCTGTCTGGGGAGAGGGGGCAGAGGGTCGTCGGGGGGATCGGGACGCGGGCCGGGCCTGGTGGCCCAGGGCCTCTGGAGCCTCTCCTGCTGGGGGCCGCTTCCCTCGGAGCCGTCCTGCGCCGGGAAGGCGGCGGGCGGCTGCGGCTCGGAAGAGGAGCTTCTCGGCTCTCCCCCTATGAAGTACCGTGCCAGCTCGTGGAATCTGCTGGGATGTTTGGGCGGTTTCGACATCGCACCTGACGGGGGGCCGCCGGCCCCGTGCCGCTGGTCCCGCGTGCCCGGGCGGCGGCGGAACGGATGAGTTTGCTGTCCGTCGATTATACCCGTTACCCTGGCAAGGCGCCAGGCCGCCCCCGCAGGGCCGGCAAAGCCCGAAACGCCAGGATTGCGCGGCATTCGGGCTCAGAGATCCAGGATCCTGGCCCGGGGGCCTGGAAAAAAAGTCCGGATCGCCCATGCGCCCTGCCGTCTGACCGCCCGGAACCGGAGACGGAAGGGCGCGAGGCAGACGGAGGGGGGCATGACAGTGCGGAGAACCATAAGATCCACAGCCGCAGGCTAGCCTGAGGGGCGCGGAGATCCGGGAGAGGCCTGAAGGGGACGGGACGGAGGGGCGGGGAGAGCCGGGAAAGGGCTGAAAGTGACGTGACGGGGGGCGCGGAGAGCCGGGAAAGGCCTGAAGGTGACGTGACGGAGGGCGCGGATGCCCTGGAAGGGGCAGAAGGGGGCCAGGCGGCGGGACGGCAAGACGGGTAAAGACCGGAAAGGCACATGCCGAAGGGGCGCGGAGGGCCAGGAAGGGCCGAAAACAGGACGAGTCCGGGGATGATAAGGGCCGGGAAGGGACGGGAGAGGAAGACGAGGAAGATGCCCAGCTTTCTTTTTTCAGCTCCATAATTTAAAATTGATGGGCATATTGCCCTTATCGTCCGCAGCATCCTGGGGGCCGTCCGCCGGATCCGGTGGCGGGCCGCCTGGAGAAAGGCAGGAAATGACGTTCGAGCCCTTCAAGATCCTCCGTGCCGAGCCACACGGCCGGGAGGAGCTCATGGAGAGAATCCGCCAGGTGGGCATGCTTCTGGACCCGGAGAGGAAGCCCTACCTGGATGCCGACATAGCCCTGCGCCGGATGCCCTACCCGGAAATCCGGCCCGCCCAGTTCTACGTGCTCTCGGACGGGCTCCTCAAGGTGAGGCACCTGGACTGGGAGCTGAAGAGGCTCGGCCACGACATGCTGGACCTGGACGGCTACCTGACCCTCACCATCGAGGGGACCGACGATGCCGTGGACCTGCTCCCCCCGGTGGTGGAGCGCATCGCCGAGGCGGACGGCTCCAAGAACAACATCCTGAACGACGGCATGCACCGCCTCTACGCCGGCAGGCTCTCCTGGAGGGCGCCCAGGGTCATCTTCGTCAGGAACGTCCCCAGGGACACACCCTACTACGCCTACCCGATCCCCGGCCCCGAGCCCTGGGAGAGGGTGTCGATCATACAGGGGGACAGGGTGCCCGACGGCTTCATAAAGAAGTGGCACCGCATCCCCGACAACAAGCTCCTCTACCGGGACTTCAACTCGGCCTTCGCCAACGTGGGCGGCCCCAGGGGCGGCGGGGCCTGATCCGTGACTGCCGCGACCCGCAAGGCCGGGGCAGGAGAGGCGGCGGCAGGGCCCGGTCCCTCGCCCCCTTCCGGGGAGGCCGGACCCGCCGGGGCGCCCGACCCGCCCGGTTCAGCACGCCAGTCCGCGGGGCTCCAGGTCCCTGAAAGGCCCGCCGTGCCGCCCGATTCCGGACGCCCGTCCGCGGGGATCCAGGTCCCGGAGGGGCCCCCCGTGCCGCCCGCCGTACCCCTGGCGTCCGCCCCTCCCGGGGCGGACGCGGCCCGCGCGGCGGCAGAGGCGGAGGCGGTCCCGGCGGCCCTCCTGGCAGGGGGCACGGACGGCGCCGAGAGGCTCATACCCAGGCCTGACTGGCACGAGTACTTCATGGCCATGGCCAAGGTGGTGAGCACCCGTTCCACCTGCTCCAGCCGGCCCGTGGGCTGCGTCATTGTCAGGGACAACCGGATACTCGTTACCGGCTACAACGGGGTGCCCCCGGGGGAGGCCCACTGCACCGACATGAGCTCCGGGGGCAGGCTCTACTGCGCCAGGAGGGAGCGCGGGATCCCCGACCGGAGCAAGCTGGAGCACTGCCGGAGCCTGCACGCCGAGGAGAACGCCCTGGCGCTGGCCGACAGCAACGGCCTCACGGCCCGCCTCGAGGGCGCCACCCTGTACTCCACCCTGTCGCCCTGCATCAGGTGCATCAGGAACCTCGCCTCCCACAGGATAGCCCGTGTCTACTACGAGCTGGCCTACAACTCGGTGGACAAGGCCCGCGACAGGGAGTGGGAGGAGCTGGCCCGCGGCTCCTTCGAGGTCTTCGAGGCGCTGACCATATCCCCCGACTCGCTTCACAAGATTGTCTGGTCGATCCTGACCCAGACATCCCGGAGGCTCCTGCCGTCAGGGTAGGTGCCTGGAGGCGCGGGGGTACCGGGGGGCGGACTCCAGTTTCCGGAACGGATGCCGGGTCAGCGAGCCGCCGGTCAACACGTTCCCGGTCAACAGGCTGCCGGGGCAACGGCCCGGCGGGCGGCAGAAACCTGGACGCCGGGCCGCCGGGCGACCGGTGCCCGGGGTGACGGCAACCTGGCCTATCCCATGCCTGATGTCCCTTTCAGGACTTCCGAAATCGGTCTTTCTCTTTGTCTCTTTATGCCTATCTAATTTCTGCCTTTAATTTTTTATCCCTATCCGTTTCAATTTTTATCTTTTCATCATTTCTGTTGTCAAATTATTTTTCTTTTCTAAAATTTTCGTTTCCTATTCTTTCGCTAACAGCAATTCCGCTTTTCCCGGTCCGTGCCGCTTGTCCCAGACCAGGCACCTTTTCCCGATCCGGGCCACTTTTCCCGGTCCGGGCCGCCTCCCGGTCCAGGTTGCTTGTCCCAGTCCAGACAGCTTTTCCCCGGTCCCGTCCGCCTCCCTGTCCGGGCAGCTTTTCCCCGGTCCCGTCCGCCTCCCTGTCCGGGCAGCTTTTCCCGGTCCCGTCCGCCTCCCTGTCCGGGCAGCTTTTCCCGGTCCGGGCCGCTTTCCCAATCCCGTTTCCGGCACCGGGCCACCTCCCCACTTCCGGATCACCTTAGCCTGACGCCTGCAGGCCGTCAGTCGCCCCCCGAACCGCCGCCTTCAGGCGCGCACCCCCTACGGAAAGTCCTTCCCATGCTCGACTACCAAGCGGCCGTCAAGGTCAGGAGCCTGCGCCTGGTGAACCCTCTGGGCACCGCGGCGCTTTGCACCCTCTGGACCCCCGCCGCCTACGTGACGGAACGCCTGGCCGAGAAGGCCCCGGGGCTCCTGGACGAGGCCGCGAGCCCCATCGCGGTCATAGGGGGGCTCTACGGGGGAGGCCTCAAGATCATGCTCCGGAATCTCCATCACAACCCGCAGATTGACACCGTGATCCTCTGCGGGAAGGACTTCTCCGGGGCGGGGGAGCACCTAGCGCGGTACCTAAGGGGGGAATACGAGCGGACCGGGAAGAAGCTCAGGTACGTCGTGGAGGACGGGGACATCAAGGAGTCCAGGGAACTGGAGACCATCGTGGTGAGGGGGAGGAGGTCTTCCGCCTCGCTGGACGAGCTCCTCCTGCCCGGCGACTTCGCCCGCCGCCCGGAGGTGGTGGAACTCAGGTCGGACTCAGAGGGCCACTGGGCGGAGAAGGTCCGGGACTTCTTCGCCTCCTACGGGCCCAAGGCCCCCCCGGACACGCGGCCCGTGAAGGTCCCCGTGCCCCGGCTCGAGAGCGCGGTCTTCCCCTCCGACAGGGCGGGGGGAAGCCTGGTGGCCGACACCATCCCCGATGCCTGGGCTGAGATACTCTTCCGGCTGGCCCGCTTCGGCCAGCCGGCCAGCTTCAGGAAGGGCAAGGAGCGCAGGGAGCTCCTGAACTTCAAGGCCGTCGTCCGGTACCCATCCGACTGGGACCCGGACGCTCTCACCGGGGAGCCCTGGAACCTCCACAGGCAGGACGTGGAGGAGTACCGCCGGGAGATATCCGAGCCCGAGAACCTCCACGAGGGCATCCCCTACACCTACGGGAGCCGGATCCGGAGCTGGTTCGGCTACGACCTGCTGGAGCAGGCGGCGGAGGACCTGGCGGGGGAGCTCGACTCGCGCCACGGCTACGTGTCCCTGTGGGACAACACGAGGGACCTGAAGGCCCCGGACGCCCCCTGCCTGTGCTCGATCTTCTTCAGGAAGATAGAGGGAAAGGTGAACCTGGCCGCCACCTTCCGCTCCCACAACGCCTCCATGGCGTGGCCGCTGAACTGCCTGGGGCTCCTGAAGCTCATGGAGCTCGTCTGCGAGCTCGCGAACTCCTCCCCCGGCAGGACCGAACCCCTGGAGCTCTCGCCCGGCTCGCTCACCGTCATGTCGCTCTCCCTCACACTGAACGAGGAGGACATGCCCTCTGTCAAGCCCGTCATGGACGCCTACGCGAAGGCCCCTTTCAGGCTGAGGGAGGACCCCTGCGGGTACTTCCGGATCCAGGTGGACCACGCGGCCGGCGAGATAGCCGTCCTCCACCACGCACCCCAGGGGGATCTCCTGGAGGAGTACCGCGGGAAGACCCCGGACGAGCTCTCGAGGCGCCTCGCCCGGAACCTCGCAGTCTCCGAACCGGGGCATGCCATGTACCTGGGGAGCCAGCTGGAGAGGGCCTGGTACTGCCTCGCCAAGGGCCTGGAGTTCGTCCAGGACAAGACCAGGCTCGCCTGACGGGCGGAGGCCGGGCGTCACCTGGACCCGGCCACGCCCCCCTCCCCCCGCCTCCCCAGGCCTCCGTCACCTGACCGCTGGCCCCCTTTCGGCTGACTGGTCCCCCTCCGGCCTCCGGTCCATGACCGCAGTGGCCCTTTCGCCAGTCCTGCCCCCCCTCAGGCCTCCGTGCCCCGGCCCACAGGAGCCCTTTCGCCAGTCCTGACCCCCCTCAGGCCTCCGGGCCCCGGCCCACAGGAGCCCTCTCGCCAGTCATCCCCCCCTCCGGCCTCCTGGACCCGGCCCTGAGTGGCCCTTTCGCCATGCTGCCCCCCCTCCGGCCTCCGGGACCCGGCCCTGAGAGGCCCTTTCGCCATGCTGCCCCCTCTCCGGGCCCCGGCCCGCAGGAGCCCTTTCGCCAGTCCTGACCCCCCTCCGGCCTCCGGGCCCCGGCCCTGAGAGGCCCTTTCGCCAGTCCTGACCCCCCTCCGGCCTCCGGGCCCCGGCCCTAGGAGGCCATTTCGCCAGTCCTGACCCCCCTCCGGCCTCCGGGCCCCGGCCCGCAGGGGTACTTTCGGCTTTCCGGCCCCCCTCCCCTCCGCTCCATGACCACAGGGGCCATTTCGGCAGTCCCTACCCCCCCCGGCCTCCGGTCCATGACCTCAGGGACCCCTTCGCCATGCCCGGCCTCCCCGCCTGCCCCTCCCGAGCGAAGGGGGCCTGTTCTCTTTAGTTCGCCCGCCCCCGGCCGGGGGGCTGTTCCCGACCTCCTGACCCCTGCCCCTCGGCCCCGTGCCTGTCACCGCGTCCCGGAGGCGCCCCCTATGGACTACTTGGAAAAGCTGAACCCAGGCCAGAAGGACGCGGTGTTCCAGACGGAGGGCCCGGTGCGGGTGGTGGCGGGACCCGGCACGGGCAAGACCAGGGCCCTGGTGGCCAGGTACTGCCACCTGGTGGACGGGCTGGGCATACCGCCCAGGAACATCCTCTGCGTGACCTTCACCAACAAGGCCGCGGACGAGATGAAGCGCAGGGTCCGGCACATACTCGGGAGCGACATGGACCTCGGGCTGGTCTGCACCTTCCACGCCTTCGCGAGGCTCATGCTGAAGACCGAGATCCACCGCCTGAACTACCCCCCGTCCTTCCCGGTCCTGGACCGGGATGACATGAAGCAGATCCTGGAGAAGATCTACGACGAGATGGGGCTGTCGTCGAAGGATCTGAGCTTCAACGAAGCCATTGACAGCATTCTCGAGACCAGGAAGCTCCACACCGGCTACGTGAAGGAGTACATGCTCACCTGGTCCGGGCCGGATGCCGAGGGAGGCGGCTCCCGCATGTCCGGAGGGCCCGCCGGGCCAGGCGGCTTCATCCAGGCAAGCACCAAGGGACTTTTCTTTAACGGCAGAACTGGCCGGACCGGCCGGAACTCGCCGCCCCCGTACGTCTTCGACCCCCGCGTCTATGACCCGCCGGAAGACAGCGCCGGAGACCGTGCCGGGAAGGACAGGCTCCGGAGCGAGCTGGCGAGAAGTGACCTGGACAGGGACACCCGGATATTCCTGAGCTACCTCCGGGAGCAGAAGAGGTGCTACTCGCTGGACTTCAACGATCTCCTGAACTTCGCGGTCCACATCCTCGACACCTTCCCGGACGCGAGGACCCTGTGGCAGGACAGGCTCCAGTACGTGATGGTGGACGAGTTCCAGGACGTCTCCGAGAAGCAGTACCGCCTGGGGGAGATCCTCTCCGGGAAGCACAACAACCTCTTCATCGTGGGGGACTCGGACCAGACCATCTACTCCTGGAGGGGCAGCCACCACAGGCTGTTCCTGAAGTTCCCGGAGCGGCACGAGGGGGCCGTCACCTTCAGGCTGTCGGTGAACTACCGCTCCACCCCGCAGATCCTCCAGGCCGCCGAGACCCTCATCACGAAGAACACCGAGCGCTTCAACAACCCCCTGGACGCCGTGGCCGAGGACGGGTACAAGCCCGTTTACTTCAACGGGAAGACGAGCGCGGAGGCCGTCGCCTGGACCGTGTCCGAGGCCGAGAGGATCCGCGACTCCGGGGTGCCCCTGAGCGACGTGGCTGTCCTGTGCCGTGCCGCACACATGTCCAGGCCCCTGGAGGAGGGCTTCTTCCGCGCCAAGCTTCCGTACCGGGTGATGTGCGGGGTCTCCTTCTACCAGAGGGCCGAGGTGAAGACGGCTGTGTGCTACCTGCGCATGCTGGTCCACGCCGACGACCTGGCCTTCCTCCGGACCGTGAACAGCCCCAGCCGCTCCATCGGGAAGAAGTCCCTGGACATGGTGAGGAACGAGGCGGAGCTCACCGACGCGTCCCTCTACCAGGCCCTCAAGAACGTCGCCGGTGTCACCCCCTCGCTGTGGAAGAAGGCCGGGCCCGGCTACGTCGCCGTGATCGACGAGCTGACGCGCAAGAGGGACCTGGTCCCCCTCCCGGACCTCTTCGACGAGCTCCTGGACCGCACCGGCTTCGAGGAGTCGCTCCGCCGCCACGGGGACGACACCCGACTGGACAACCTGGCGGAGCTCAAGCGCGGCGTGGCGGAGTTCGCGGCCGATCCGGAGGCCACCCTGGAGGACTTCCTTGACCGGGCGGCCCTCCACACGTCCATGGACACCGAGGGCGTCAAGGACTCCCTGTCCATCATGACGATCCACGCGGCCAAGGGCCTGGAGTTCGACTCGGTGTTCGTGTGCGGCCTAAACGAGGGCGTCTTCCCCAGCAACCGCGTGGAGACCTGGGAACAGATGGAGGAGGAGCGCAGGATCCTCTACGTTGCCGTCACCCGCGCCAAGAAGAGGGTGATGCTCACCAGCCACGAGAGCGACCACCCCGGCGCCCCGTTCCGCCGCCCGTCTCGCTTCCTCTACGAGATGGCCCGGGACCTGGAAGGCGCCCGCCCGAAGGACCTGGAGCTCCTGCTCGCCAGGTACACGCCCGGCGAGACCCCGGAGACGGGCGACGAGGACGGCGGCGCGGCGCGCGGCTCGGCCCCGGCCTTCGCCGAGGGGGACTGGGTGACGCACCCCTCCTTCGGCCTCGGCGAGATCCTGGGCGTCAACCTGAGAAACGGCTCGTACTGCATAAAGTTCGACGCGCTCTCCACCGCTAGGGACATAATGTTCGGGGCGAGCCTCGTGAAGGCCGGATGAGCTGAACGCCAGGTTTTTCCTGGCGTTTCAGCCCGAAGCATCCCGAGGGAGATCGCGGGCGACCGCTTCGATGTGCGATCTCGGACAGGAGTCACGGACAGGAACTCCGCGCAGGTGCGGTCAACGGCTTCGGGGCAGAGTCTCCGCGGAATATAAGACAAGAGTCCCGGACAGGAGCTTCCGAGGGCGTTCCAAGGTCGGCAGGATATCCCGCATCTGAATGGAATCCCGGAAC
>JAISFP010000344.1 GCA_031263525.1 Deltaproteobacteria bacterium
CGGCCTCCTCGAGGCAGCCGGGGACCACCAGGTGCCGTGGGCACGACTCTGGGCATCCGCCGCAACTGGCGCAGAGGGTGGCGGCCGCCTCGGCGGGTGCCGTCATCCTGCAGAAGACGTCGAAACGCTCCCGTGACTACTCGGGGCGGAAGAGGCGGTTCCGGTTCAGAAACTCCAGGTTTCCGGGGATGTCCGCCTCGGAGGCGCGGGGGAGGCAGCAGCCGCTGGCGGCGCAGGAGTCCCTGTTCCGGCACTGGAACCGGTCCGTGACCCCGCTGCGATCCTCGCGTCATGGACCCGCCTATGTTCCTCCAGGCCTCGGCCGTGACCTTTCACGGCATACAGGAGAGGTCGCTCCTCCCGTTGCCGTCGGTCCGGGCCATGTCACTCGTTCCGCACTGGACGACCGACACCTCCTCCCTGTCCCGGACCCGGTTCAGGCGCCGCTCGGCCAGGGACAGGTCCGGGCGGGCCTTCCGGAGCTCCTCCCAGTGCCCGTCGGGCATGTGGCTTACGAGACGGCCCCCCGCTGGGGCTCCGTCACCGCCGCCGCGACACCACTGCCGCAGGCGGGCTTCACGCCCTTCCGGCCCTCCTGCCGGTCCCTGTCCAGTCAGCAGTGCCGGACCTGGGCCATGCCCCGGTCCCAGGAGTTCATCACCCCCTCGAGGAGAGCGTAGTAGAAGTGTAAGGAGAAGGAGATGGACGGGAAGATGTTCCTGCCATCCTTCGCCGCCTCGAGAATAATCCTGAAGAGGCCCATGTCATTCACGGCGGGCCGCCCCCCCCGTTCAGGCCGTGGACGAGGCGGCGGTCTGCCTGCCTCACGTCCCGCCTCGCGTGCCGACCGCCGGGAGGCTGAGGAAGTCAGCGAACTTCTCCGGCTTCAAGCTGGGGATCTTGGCGGAGATCTTCTCCGTCTCGCGGCTTCCGCCCCGGAGGGTCTTCGCCAGGCAGATCTCGCCCTCCCCCGGAAGTCATGCGGCCGCCCGCGCCGTGGCGGGGCAAGGAGGCACCGCCGCAGTCCGCGCCCCTGACCTAGACGGCCCTGACCATCCTCTCCGCCAGGACACAGTCGCGCCTCTCCTGGGCGGGCCCGTCCAGGGGTAGCCTCATGCTCCAGTTCCCCAGGACGGTCGAGCTGTCGCCCGTACTACCCCAGGACCGCTTCCTCTGTATGAGGGAAAGGCTCGCTCTCGGGCAGCACCCTCACCGCCATGTCCGGGCCCATGCGGCTCGCCGCGAACGGCATCAGGCGCATGATGACCAACTTCGAGCTTTCCGAGACCTCCGGGTACACGGCCAAGCACATGAGGTCGGCCCGGATCCGGTGACGGGGGCCATGAATCCGGCGACGGCCGAGCTGAGCTGCCCGTAAGGAGGCCGGCCCGGATCCGGCGACGGGGGCAATGGATCCGGCGACGAGGGCAATGGATCCGGCGACGGGGGCAATGGATCCGGCGACGGCCGAGCCGAGCTGCCCGGAAGGAGGCAGGCCCGGATCCGGCGACGGGGGCAATGGTACCGCCGAAGGCCGAGGCGAGCTGCCAGGAAGGAGGCCGGCCCGGATCCGGTGAAGGGGGGCATGGATCCGGCGAAGGCCGAGCCGAGCTGCCCGGAAGGAGGCAGGCCCGGATCCGGCGAAGGGGCCCATGAATCCGTCAAAGGCCGAGCCGAGCTGCCCGGAAGGAGGCCGGCCCGGATCCGGCGAAGGGGCCCATGAATCCGACGAAGGCCGAGCCGAGACAACCGGAAGGAGGCCGGCCGGATCCGGCGAAGGGGCCCATGGATCCGACGAAGGCCGAGCCGAGCCACACGGAAGGAGGCCGGCCCGGATCCGGAGAAAGACCTCCATGATGCCGGAGGGAGGCTGGCACGAACCAGAGGAAGGCCGGTCAAGGCTCGAAGAGAGGCCGCCTGAACCCGAGAAAGGCAACCATGGAGACGGAGAGAGGCCGGCAAGAGCTGGAAGAGAGGCCGCATGAACCTGAGGAAGGCAACCATGGAACGGAGGAAGGCCGATTAAATCACGGAGGAAGGCTGGCCTGGGCCAGAGTCAGGCCAATATGAAGACGGAGGAATGCCGGCATGCACCCCAAGAAAGCCGCCAAGTTCTTGGAGAAAGGCTGCTCAGGGCCTGGAGGGATGCCTGCATGGACCCCAGGAAAGGCACCGTGCTCTCGGAGGAATGCCGGACATGGCCAGATGGAAGACAGGACATGGTTATCACGAGAGAGTTTTCGGGGTCCGGGTGCCGGTTACGCAGCGATATATAGCGGTGCTACATGACGCTGCTTTCATGGGCCGGGGTGCCGCCGGGCCGCATGAAGGCATAGGAGGGAGGCCGGCAGGTTGAGGGAGGGGGCGATGAAGGCTTGAGGGGGGGGTGACCGGCAGGTTGGGATGGAGGGCGATTCGGACGGCAGGGAAGACGGACTGGACGGGAGGTGGCCTTAGACCGGCAGGGGGAGTTCGGCAGGACGCTGTAGGGCATCCGCCTCCACGGGAGACAGCAGGCCGCAGGGTGCCGATTCAGCAGAAAGAGGCGGCGGACAGATCGTGATGTGCCGGTTCTGCCTGCCGGGGGTGACCGGCAGGCATTGAAGGGTGACCGGTTCACAGGCCCGGGGGCCCGCGGCAGGCTGCGAGAGGCCCGGTTCAGCCTGGCTGGGTCCGAAAGGTACCGAAGCAGACTGGTTCATTAGCCTGGAGGTCGGAAAGACAGCTCGAGAGGGGCCGGTTCACCCCGCCGGAGTGACCTTCAGCCGCCGAAGGGTGACTGGTTCATTAGCCCGGGGGCGGACGGGCAGGACGGCATCGTTAAAGATGACCGTCTCGGAATCGCCCGTCCGCCGTCCTGACATGCCGCCGGAACTACCATTTCACCTCGACCATGGCGTTTCCGCCGTGTGACTGACCCCTGCTCCCGAAGGACCCGTTGTAGCCCAGCTGGAAGCTGACGCTGTCCGTCACGTTGATTCCGAGCTCGAGGCCGACCAGGGCCTCGTTGCGGTTCATGGGGCTTCCGGTTACGGTGAAGCCGCTGCCGCCCTCCCGGAAGGCGTAGGTGGCGGAGGGGGCCAGGTTGCCGAAGGTGTGCTGCCATCCGAGATCGGCGCTGAAGGACACCCTGTCGTTTCCGGCCAGGAGCAGGCGCAGCCCGGCGGTGCTCACGGCGTGGCTCCAGCTCTCGCCCAGGGAAGTTAGGGCGGCGCTCCCGCCCCTCTCGGCGAACCCGCCGAAACGGATCCTCTGCACGCCGATCCTGGCATAGGGCTCCAGGCTGAGGGAGCCGGTCACGGGGAACCGGTAGGCCACCTCGAGGTCGCCCGCAAACGATCGGGCCGAGTAGCTGGCCTCGAGGGTCTGGGCCGCCGTCCCCATGAACACCCTCCTGGTCGAGTCTATGTCGTGGTGGGAGTACGAGCCGGAAAGGACCACGCGGAGCGCCCCCGGACCCAGGCGGACTTCCCGGCCCCCGTACAGGCCGACCGTCAGGCTGTTCACCTCGGCCTCGGAACTGCGGGCGCCCATCTTCATCTTCTTGTAGCCGTACTGGAATGCCAGGCCGGCAAGCCAGCCGTCGGCGGAGACATGGTCGTAGCCTACCGAGACTTCCGGGCCGGTCAGTGTGGCCCTGGCAGTCTCGCCGGTGCCCTTCATGACGGTGTAGGTGCCTCCGGCAACTGCCCAGAAGGAGTTGCCGCCCTGCCCAGGGGAACCCGCGGCAGGGGCCGGGGCCCCGGACCCGAACCGGGAAAGGCCCCCGACATGCCTGGAAAGCATGTTCGCGAACCCGCGGCCCAGCTGGAACAGACCGCCGCCGACCGCGCCGTGCATCTCGCCGGACAGATCGTCCAGGAGGCCCGGGACCTGGTCGACCGTGGTCCCCGAGTACGCGATCTCAGTGAGCAGAACGCTTCCGGGATCCAGGCTTTCCAGGGCGGCAGCCACGGAACGCCGGTTCCGGGTGTCCGCGAAGTCGGCGAAGGTGGCGCCCCCCCTCACGAATGAGAGGTACACGTCCGCGTTGACGTCGTCGTAACGAAGCTGAGGCAGGAGGAAGGCCAGGTTGGACACGGCGCCGTCGAACGTCCCCGACAGGTCCGCGGCGTCGAGGATGAGCCACTCGTTTCCGGCCTTCAGATAGTCGTCGGCAGTCCCTCCGGTCTCAAGATGCCTCACTATCCCCGCCAGGTAGGCCGTCCCGGAGACGTACGCCACGTCGCCCTCGGCAGTGTTGAACGGGTTGACCTCGACATCGAAGTAGCTTCCGGACTTGAATTCAAGATCGCCGCCGATGCGGGTGATACCGTAGGAATTGCCAGGAGACAGCCGGCCCCCGGCATGGACGACCACGTCTGAGCTGACCGTTCCGTGCCCGCCCAGGAAGGCGCCGGAATACACGTTCACGATGTCGGCGCCCAGCTCCGCGGAGGACTGCGAGGCGGCGCCCACTATGAGGCCTCCCCCGTAGACGTCGACCTGCCGCGCGGCCTGGGTTCCCTCGAGCACGAGAGACCCGGCACCGCGCTTGAACGCGTCGCCGCCGCCGCTCATGACGCCCTCGAAGGTCCCGTCATCGTCCTGATCGAATCCCAGGATGGCCGAATCCAGAATGTCTATGACCCCCTGGAGGCTCGAGGAGGTGCCGACGAGCTTGCCGGCG
>JAISFP010000464.1 GCA_031263525.1 Deltaproteobacteria bacterium
ACGGGCTGCGCCCCTCAGATCCTGGCTCCGAGGACGCCTGCCCCGGACACGGGCGGCTCCGCTCAGAGCCAGCTTCCGATGCCGACTGCCCCGGTCACGGGCGGCGCCGCTCTGAGCCAGCTTCCGAGGCCGACTGCACCGGTCACGGGCGGCGCCGCTCCGAGCCAGCTTCCGAGGCCGACTGCCCCGGTCACGGGCGGCGCCGCTCTGAGCCAGCTTCCGAGGCCGACTGCCTCGGTCAAGGGCGGCTCCGCTCCGAGCCAGCTCCCGAGGACGCCTGCCCCGCTCACGGGCGGCGCCGCTCCGAGCCAGCTTCCGAGGCCGCCCGTCCCGGTCACGGGCGCTGCCGCTCCGAGCCAGCTCCCGAGGACGCCTGCCCCGGTCACGGGCGGTGCCGCTCCGAGCCAGGTCTCGGCCAACTCCAAGCTACGCCAGCTCACGGGGACTCCCGACCCGGTCACGGGCGGCACCGCTGCGAGCCAGGTCCCGAGGACCCACGCCCCGGACACGGGAAGCGCTCCTTCGAGCCTGGTCCCGAGGACTCTCGCCCCGGACACGGGCGACGCCGCTCAGCTCCAGACGTCGCCGTCGCCGGCTCCCGCCTTCCCACTTGTCGTCCGGCTCAGGAAGCCGCGCGCCCTCGCCCCTGACGAGGACTCGGCCACTCCGCGCCAGGTTCCGGAACCGCCTGCGCCGTACTCGGTCGATGCCCGCCCGCGCCAGACCGAGCCGCCTCCCTCTGCCGCCGTCACCCCCTCCACGCGACCAGGGGTGGCGCACGCCCGGGCTACGGACGAGGACGGCACCCTTCCTCTCCGGATTCCGGAGATGCCCGAGCCGGGCCCAGCCGGCGCCCCGCAGCTTCAGGAGGCACCGTCGGCCCGTCCCGCCGCCCGTTCCGAGCTGCCTGTGAAGGCGCCAGCCCCCCCTCCTGTCACGGGCTCCTCCGCCGCCCCCGGTCCGGGGGCCCCAGCGCCCGACGAGACGAACCACTGCCCGCGTCCGCCGGAGGACATGGAAGTTCTAAGGTCCTGGGCCGCCGGCAAGGCCGGCGACATGCTCTGTCTCAGGGCGAAGGCCGTGCTCAACTGCCTGGACGGGGTCCCGGACGCGGCCGCCGCCCGGATGCGCGGGGTTTACCCGGCCACGGTGACCGCCTGGAAGAGGCGTTTCCTGAAGGAGGGGCCCGAGGGGCTCCGGCGGCGCCCCGGGCCGCCGAAGAAACGGACCTACCTCTACGAGGAGACCCGTGACAAGGTCCTGGGATTCCTGCTGGGCCCCATCCCGGAGGGCTGCGCCAGGACCGCCCCCGGCGTCGCCAGGGCCCTGGGCATCTCCGCCGGCAGGGTCCGGGAGGTCCTGAAGAAGGAGAACGCGGCCATCCCCCGTGCCGAGAGCCGGCCCCCTCGTCCCCGCGTCCGCCCGGAGGCCGAGATGGCCATCCTCAGGGCCTGGGCCGCGGCCCACGAGTCCGGGGACGCCCGTGACCCAGAGCTGGCCGCCCGCGCCAGGACGGTCCTGGCAGTGATCGAGAGGAGCCGCGAGCACGCCGGGAACGCCTGGCCGGGCTTCAAGGAGGCCCGCAGGTGGACCCGGAGCTTCCTCTCCCGAGGACCGGAGGGCCTCCAGGCCCCCGGCCCCCAGCCGCCCCCGAGCCGGGGCGACCGGGCCAGGGTGGAGGCCCTCCTGGCCTCGCCCCCCCCGGAGGGCGCGTCCACCTGGCACGTCCCGGACGTGGCCAGGGCGTGCGGCATATCCCTCACGAGGGCCCGGAAGGCCCTGATCGCGGCCGGGATCCGCCTGCCCCCGCCGCCTGGCAGGGCCATGGGGGCCGCGGCCTCGCGCCCGGCGGGGGACCTCGAGGCCCTGATACGCATGGCGGACGGCGAGGGCCTCCCGGATTCCAGGAGCACCCGCGTAGGCCCCCCCGGCTTCGGCCCGGCCGTGAGGGCCAGGGCCGTCCTCATGAGCCTGGAGGGCATGGAGGCCAAGGAGGCGGCCACCGTCCTCGGCGTCAACTGGACCTCCGTCGCAAGGTGGAAGGGGCTGTTCGCCAGGGGCGGGCCGCAGGCCCTCCTGGACAAGCCCCAGGCGCCCCCGCCCCGCGCCTACCCCTACGATCAGACACGGGACATGGTGCTCGCGCTCATCGGGGGCCCGCCCCCGGAAGGCCTGTCCACCTGGAACGGGAAGGCCCTGGCACGGGCCCTGGGCCTCAGCTCATTCAGGGTCAGGGAGGTCATAGAGAAGGAGGGGATAAAGCTCGGCAGGCGCCGCGGGAGACGCGCCTGGACGGAGACGTAGCCGCGTCACGCCCTGTCCCCCGCACCCCTTCACGCCAGGGAGGCCGGCGGCGCCCCGGCGTTCCCCGTTGGCGGCGGGATTCCCTATCCTGCGGGCTCCCCCGGCCCGCCGCGGCGGAACGCAAGGGATACGGCCTCACCGGACGACTGCAAACCCTGCCATTACCCGTCCAATCAAACAGCGGAATCATCTTCCATATTACCCCAGAAATTAAATCTGGCCCTCAGGCAGGGGTAAGAGGCGAGAGGGCTTTGGGCAGGCGCGAGTACTGAATAGGTGAGAGCTTTGAGGAAAGGGTTAGGAGCGGAGGGCAGGGCCAGTTTCACGGCCTAGCTCACAGTGAAGAGGTCCCATAGGGCCAGATTTAATTTCCGGGGTAATATCTTGAGAGCGAATCATAGCGAGGAGATGCCTGGAGAACGAATCATAGCGAGGAGATGCCTGGGTTGGGCGGTTGCCCTCCCTTTCCGCCACCGGACCGATAGCCAAAATTTCAACATCTAACCGGACGGTAAATAGTTCTTTCGCACGGCCAGACACTAAAATCAGAACCGTGCCTGAGTGAAGTTGAAAAATGAAAAATCCGGAAAGGACGCGCGAGCCCCTGGCGGGCGCGTTCGCAAAGCCTTGACATGAAAATTCGGTCGGTTCCGGGTGGGACAAGGTGACTTCCAATCCTGATAATCCCTCGCGAAAGAGTCTGTACCCTCCCTCATATGGCGTTACAAAAATTTAAAATCAATATAGGACACAGCATTCCGAAACAATGAATGTCAAGTGAAAAATATTGCATGTCGCACATTTCATCTGCTTGACAAGCATGGCCTTTTCAGGCTTCCGAAAGACTGTACCAATTCGCTGGGAGAACGCGTTTCTCCACGCGCCAGACTTTTGATTTTTGACAGTTCCGGCCCAGGGTGTCCGCAGGCACGGGGAAATTACCGGGTGCGTCAGCCGAAAGAGTTCTGCGGCGGATCGATGGACTGATTTCCCCGAAGGCATCCCGAGACTGAATAGAGATCGGGAACATGCGCCGCAATGACGGCATCCGTCGCCTGCCCTGACAGTCCGGAGCTAGGCCGGGTCGTCGAAATCATAGCCTGTGGTCTCGAGCTCCGCGACCATGCCGGGTCCTGACGATTCCTCCACCGTCATCCTGGAGAGTCCGGACGGAAGTCTGACCTCCTCCTGCGCCAGCCGCATGACGGTCACACCGCTTCCGTTCTTGAGGTTCCAGCCGGCGAATCCTTCCGGGAGAGTCCCGTACCTGGCCGTCACGTGCGCTACGGTGTCGCCAAGCGAGTCAGCCAGCTCCCAACGGTCGAAGCACTCCGGGAGATTGCCGTGACGGGCGGCCGCGTGGGCCACTGTAGAACCGAACGAGTCAGCTTTCTCCCACCGGTCGAAGCCCACGGGGAGGTGGCCCCCGACGGCGGAGGCATGGTACACGGTGAAGCCTCCGCAGTTTGCCATGTCCCAGCCTTCGAAGCCGTCCGGCATCGGGCCGCGCAATGCGGCCTCGTGGGCCACGGTCCATCCTGCGACGCTGAAAGGTTTCATCTCGTCGAAGCCGTTGGGCAAGGGAACGCGATTAGCGTCACGGGAAATTTCCGTAAACCAGTCGTGGAAGAAAAGTTCCGTGCATACGCTGTCAAAGGCTAAGTCGTCCGTATCTGCCGGGAGACTGAGATCCCAGCGGTCGAAGCCATCCTGGAGATGGCCGTGACGCGCGGCGGCGTGCGCCACAGTCCAGCCTTCATCGCAAGCCATTTCCCGCCGGTCGAAGCCTTCCGGGAGGCATCCGCTCTGGGCGCCGGAGTGCGCGACTGTCCATCCTTCATCGTCAGCAGGGGACCATTTGTCAAAACTTTCCGGAAGGCCGCCTTCCTGTGCGGCCAGGTGCGCCACCGCAGTTCCTTCGTCGTCAGCGATTTCCCAGCGGTCGAATCCTTCCGGGAGATGGCCGTGACGCGCGGCGGAATGCGCCACTGTCCAGCCATTTTCGTCAGCGGTTTCCCACCGGTCGAAGTCCCGGTGGAGATGGCCGCCCAGCGCCGCGTAGTGCAGCACGGTCCGTCCAATGCAATCAGGGATTTCCCAGCGGTCGAACCCTTCCGGAAGAAATCCTTTCTCCGCAGCGACGTGCGTGACTTTCAATCCCAGGGAATCGGCGATTTCCCAGCGGTCGAATCCGATCGGAAGAGTGCCTTCCTGCGCGGCAACATGCGCGACGGACACGCCCTTGACTGTGGCAAGATCCCACCGGTCGAAGCCGTCCGGGAGGTGGCCGCTTCCGGCAGCTGCATGACAGACGGTGTATCCTTTGTTGTCCGCCATCTCCCAGAGGCAGAAGCTCTCCGGCAGGATGCCTGCCGCAGCCGCCGAGTGGGCCACTGTCCATCCTTTCCCGTCAGCGATCTCCCAACTGTCAAAGCCGTCCGGCAGGACACCCTTCTCGGCCGCCGAGTGGGCAAGAGTCCTCCCCGTCACGTCGGGGAGCTTCCAGTCTTCGGAATCAGGGTCGAGGGGGAACTTTTCGTCTGAAATTTCGTTTTTTGCTTCTAAATCTTCGTTTTTGTTGTCCATATTTTCCACTTTTCACCTTTATGACTTTGCGTCCGTCACGATGATCAAGCCTGTCAGTACGGGAGACAGGATCCGGACCGGAGGGCTGGAACGCTGAAATGGTGGCGCGCGGAACGAAGAAGGCATGGCACAGGCGTTGCCAATAACGCAATATTAACTTGCCGCCTTTTGCTAGTCAACGTCGATCCCGCTCAAAAAAAAGAACGCATTTCTCTCTGCTGCCGGGAGCTTGCTCCGCGACAGGGAGCTCGCTCCGCGACCAGGAACTTGCTGCATAATTAGTGCATGATCCAATCACGGAAAGGACCAAGCCGGGGGGCAACCCTCGGCACAGACCGGCCAGGCACGATCGGATTGCCATTATCCCGTGACGTTTCAGCCCATGAAAAATACGGGTCATCATGAAAATCAAGACAATTGAACAATTGTCTGTGTAACAGCTGAACGATTGCCTGACTGAATACAGTGCCCTTTGACGTGAACGGACGGCTACAGCCTCACCTTTCCCTGCGGAAGCTGCCGCTCATTACGCCCCGTTGTCCGCAGTGGCCCGGGTTGCCGTCCGCTTAAGCAGGGGCGACCTCCGCCACGTCGCCGCTGAACGATACCGTGACGGGGGGAACTGACTGTTAACGCGAGGGGATGCTCAGCTTGCTGCCGACAATACTGACACCGACCACGTCCTCCCCGCAGATGTACTCGAATTAGTCTCCTTCGTGGACGGTTTTCGTGGAAATGGAGACGCCGTAAGCGGGCCCGCCCGAGCCCCATGCGACAGTCGCGACCGTGACCTGACCCTCTCGGCGGGTCCCAGATGTCGGATCACCAACGAGCACGTAGTAGCCCTGCATGGGGGCATCGTCGCTCAAGGGGTATCTCTCCTCCAGGCGGTCGGCAGACAGGTGGCTGGCCCTCATGTAGGTCTCCGTCCACTTCTTGAGGGAACCAGGCGCCTCGGGATACCAGAAATGATGGTTAAGGCGGCAGGTGAAGTCAAAGGCCGGGTCGAGCTCCAGGGCCAGGGCCAGAAGCTCCCGGCTGGTCTCATAAGCGCTTCGGCAGGTTTCGTCTTGCATATACTGGACATGCCGACTCGGAGTGTCGAGAGTGAAGGCTGACGCGGGCGCCGCCGGAAGGAGTACCGGAAGGAGCAGGGCGCACAGCACGGCAATCACTATCTTTTGCAAGGAACACCTCCTGCCCTTGGCTGGCCAGATTTTGAGAAATCGCAGAGTATGTCTTCGAGCGCAAGGGCGGAAAGTTGCCGCAGCCGCCTGACGCGGCTGGCCGGTCACCTGAAGGACCCTGCAACGCCAGGCCGAACAGCAGATCGGAATGCCTGTCCGTAGCCGGTGCGGACTGGCAATCCGTTGCCGGAAGGCGGAGAAGCCGGGGGCCGGGAGAAGGGGAGCCGGGGAGCCGGGGGGCGAGGGACGGGGAGCCGGGAGACGGGAGACGGGGAGACGGGGAGCCGGGGGGCGAGAGACGGGGAGCAGGGGGGCGAGAGACGGGGAGCAGGGAGACGGGGAGAGGGGGGGCGAGAGGCGGGGAGACGGGGAGACGGGGAGACGGGGAGACGGGGGGCGAGAGACGGGGAGAGGGGGAGAGGGGGAGAGGGGAGCCTGGATTCCGACAGGTCTCGGCCGGTCGGCAACCTCCTCCGCATGCCGGCTTGATCCCTGCCCTGGCCGGTCCTATCATGCAGGCAGTCTCGACACTGCGTCCGTCAGGGCATTCTGGTGCCTTCCCGGCTGTCCCGAAGCCCGGTCCCGAGCATGCCTCCGGAGGACCACGTGAACCCCATCAGCCCCTCCAGCCTCTCGCTCTACCTGAAGTGCCCGGCACTGTACAGGGCCCGCTACATCGACAAGGAGTACGCCCCTTTCCCCAACCGCCTCATGATGCGGGGAAGCAGGGTCCACAAGCTCCTGGAACAGGAGCTGTCAGGCCTCGGCCCAGAGTGGGGCGGGGAGACGGACGTCCTGGCAAACGCCAGGCCGGTAATAGAGCAGGCGGAGAAGCTGGCGAGGGCCGGCTTCGAGATGCTGGTCGAGCACTCCGTGGCCTCCGACGGCAAGGGCACCAGGACCAAGTGGGGCGGGAAGGCCACGCTGGTGAGGTCCAGGATAGACCTGCTCCTGGCCGACCGCAAGTCCGGGAAAGCGGTGATCGTTGACTGGAAGACCGGCACGATGCAAGGCGACCCCCTGGTCCAGCTGGCCTTCAACGCCATGTGCCTGAGCCCGGACTTCAGGGGCGGAACGCTGGACGCTGAGGCGCACTTCGTCTACGTGGACTCGGGGAGGGTGGACACCTTCCGGGTCAGGGGAGAGCCCTTCGACGGGAGGGTGCTGTCAGCCTCCGGAGCTGGCGGGGCCGACGCCCCGGCACGGGGGCCACTGAAGCCCCATCTCCTGAGGCTCCTGGCCGCCCACGAGAGCGGGAGCTTCCCTGCCGCCCGGGGCGACCGGTGCGCCTCGTGCGACTGGAAAGGATGCCGCCACTTCCCCGGCTCTGCCGGGCGCGGGCGGTGAAGCCGGACCCAGACAATGTGATGCGGGGCCTGCGGCACGGACGTCATCCCTGGAATCTGGCCAGAACGGTTCACGGGAGCCCGGCCTGCGGAAAGCAAATCCGGACCGGTCGGACGCCAAAGTCACTGAGATGTCGAAACCCTGCCCGGACGTTCTGCAGACGGCAGGGAAATTCAGGGCTCCGGCAGGAAGAAACGGGAGAGTCCGCAGCCACCGCGAAAGGCGTCCTCTCAGACACGTTTATGCAGGTTTTTCGGAACTTCGTCTTGCAACTCTCCAAGGGCTTTCGGGGGAAGCCATCCAGGTGCCATGTCCTCCCCCACACGGGGAGGCTTGGCCCTGGCTTGGAAAGGGGTGCCATACCGGAGCTGGGCAGGAAATAAATTTGAAGGGCCGGCCAGGAGACTGGCGGACCTGAGTGGGGCAGGAAGACCAAGTCCAGACCGGACCTGACAGGGCCGGGAGGCCAGACGGGCCGAAACAGGGCCTGGCAGGAAGCCGATCGGGCCTGAAGAGAGCCAGGGCCAGGAAGGAAGCCGGCCGGGCCTGAAGAGAGCCAGGGCCAGGAAGGAAGCCGGCCGGGCCGGAAGAGAGCCAGGGGCAGGAAGGAAGCCGGCCGGGCCTGAAGAGAGCCAGGGCCAGGAAGGAAGCCGGGCGGGCCTGACGAGAG
>JAISFP010000009.1 GCA_031263525.1 Deltaproteobacteria bacterium
AAACTGGCGGACCGCGCCTCCCGGACGCCGGGCACACGGGAACTGACGGACCGCGCCTCCCGGACGTCGGGCACACGGGAACTGACGGACCGCGCCTCCCGGACGCCGGGCACACGGGAACTGACGGACCGCGCCTCCCGGACGCCGGGCACACGGGAACTGACGGACCGCGCCTCCCGGACGCCGGGCACACGGGAACGGGCGGACCGCGCCTCCCGGACGCCGAGCATCTGGGAACGGCAGGTCCGCGCCTGCCGGACGCCGGGGTGCCCGGGTGCCGGGGAACGGGCGGGAGGCGGCGGCCCGGAAACGCCGGGGCCGTTTGACGATCGCTCGGTGGTGCTGATTACGTATATGTTCGGGCGGCAGGGCTCACGGAGGTAAAGGAACTGTTCCGCCTTTCGGGCCGCGGAGGCAGGCGCGATCCTGCCGAGATGTCTGCGTCCGTTACGAAGGAACTGCTCTGAACGCCGTCTTGCTGGGTCCGCCACAATTTTCGGGGGAGATTCGGAATTATGCCTGCTTCCGGAGCATGAGTGACTGACGGAGCGATCATGCTCTGAGCCGTGTCAGGTAACGCGGTTACGATACGGTTCAACGGTGGGTGGGGGTAACCTCAATGACGGGCGCGGCATCCGCGAAACGCGAATCGGTTTTGAGGGCTGGCGCATCCGATCAGAAATTGCTGGACTGACAGCTGATTGCGGGAACTGGCGATTTCGCATGTCAATTTCGGACTGGATCCGGAAGCGTTTCACGTTCCGCGGACGGCGCGGAGGGAGACGAGGCTTGCGCCGTTCATCGCGCAGGGTCGCGGGGGGCGGCCCGGGCTGGCGGAGGGGGCAGGCAACGCCGGACAGAATATTTCAAGAAAAGTGCAAGATTTTTTGGAAAAACGATATTTTTTAAAAAATCTCCATAAACTGAAGGGTTCTGGACAGCCCGGCCGGCGGCGGCGTCCGAACCCGGCCCGCCGCGCGACACTCGCACGGAGGCCCGGCTTGACAAAGCCCCGCCGGCAGTGTACAAACAATCAGGAAACCCAGACATGGGACTCCACGACCGGCCTCGGTCCGGCCCTCCCTCCCCCGGCTCTCCAGTCCGGGACCGTCCTTCCCCGAACACGTCCTTCCGGAGTTCCCCCTCCCTACCTTTGCCAGCATTCGCCCGTCCATGCCAGAACCCCGGAACTGCCGGCCCGGTCATTTCTGGAAGTTTTGTCGCGTCCGCACGGCCCGGCACCGGAGCCTCCGGAGGTTCTCCGACCCTCCCCCCGCCGTTCCTCCAGGCGGACCCGCGCCCCTGCCGGCGCGGTCATCGTTCTCTCTTTCTCCCCTGAGTTTCATGCCCTTCTCTCTCCCTTTCATTTCGTCTTCTTTTTCCCCTTTCTTCCGCTGCCTTCCTCTTCCTTCCTCCTTTTTTCTTCTTTTTTCCTTTTCCCATCCTCTTCCCGAACCCCCTGAACCTGACGGAGCCCCGGCAGGGAACGGCCTCCGGGACTTTCGCGATCGTCGCGCCTTCCACGGGGCTGGGAAGGGGGAAGCGCAACCGGTCGTTCGGGGCACCTGCGGGACGGTCACCGCGGGGATCCCGGCAGGCCGTTTTGACCCGGTAGAGACGCACGATCGTTTAGGCTGCCGTAGCATGATTACGGGTCCGGTCGGAGGCGAGGGCAAAGAAAAATGATCGGACATTCATTTTATCTTGCAGGCCTGAAAAATATTTGGCGGCTTTCACATTTTTCCGGGCGCGGCGGTCCGTCAGGCCCGGCGTCAAGCCGGACAGGCCCAAGTAGCTGAAATCATTGCAGAAACCCGGCCTGATTCCTGACATTTCGGCGTACGTCGGGAAAGTTTCCAGAGGCAAAACGCCGCGTTTTTCCTCTTTTTTCAAAAAAATGCGCAATTTGAAAAAATTTTGCCTGCCGTCCAAAGCTTGACTTATCAAACGAAAGGAGTAGACTGACGGCGTACTAACAGCCACTTCCGCCATGACCGGCCCGCAAGCCGCCACTCCCAAGGCGCGCGGGAAGCGGTTCCCTTCCTTATCTTCCGCCCCTCCCCTAGCACCTTCCGCACCTCTCCAGAATCCCGGGCACCGGACGGCGTCCAGATGCGCCGGCCCGGGGACCCCCACAAGGCCATTTCGGAGGACTCCCGCCGATCGCGGCGGGTCTTATTGTCAATGGCTAAGGCACGCAACGGTACCTACATCATGACCGACAAGATGGACCTCTCGGAGCTGAAGAAGATGAAGATCGCGGAGCTGAACGCCCTGGCCCGCGCTCTCAATATCGACAACGCCACCTCCCTGAGGAAGCAGGAGCTCATCTTCGCCCTGCTCCAGGCCCAGACCGAGCTTAACGGCATGATCTTCGGCGGCGGGGTCCTCGAGACCCTCCCGGACGGCTTCGGGTTCCTCAGGGCGCCGGAGTCCAACTACCTTCCCGGCCCCGACGACATCTACGTTTCCCCCAGCCAGATCCGGCGCTTCAACCTCCGGACCGGCGACACGGTGACGGGCCAGATCCGCCCCCCCAAGGAGACCGAGCGCTACTACGCCCTCCTGAAGGTCGAGCAGTGCAACTTCGAGGACCCCGAGGAGGTCAACCGCGACAAGATCCTCTTCGACAACCTGACCCCCCTCTACCCCGAGGAGCGGATCAAGCTCGAGACCGAGACCAAGAACTTCTCCATGCGCATCATGGACATGATGACCCCCATCGGCAAGGGCCAGAGGGGCCTCATCGTGTCGCCCCCCCGGACGGGGAAGACCATCCTCCTCCAGAACATCGCCAACTCCATCACCCGCAACCACCCCGACGTCACGCTCATCATGCTGCTCATCGACGAGCGCCCCGAGGAGGTGACGGACATGCAGCGCTCCGTCTCGGGGGAGGTGATAAGCTCCACCTTCGACGAGCCCGCCACCCGCCACGTCCAGGTGGCAGACATGGTGATCGAGAAGGCCAAGCGCCTGGTGGAGCACAAGCGGGACGTGGTGATCCTCCTGGACTCCATCACCCGCCTCTCCCGCGCCTACAACACCGTGGTCCCCCCGTCCGGCAAGATCCTCTCCGGCGGCGTCGACTCCAACGCCCTCCACCGCCCCAAGCGCTTCTTCGGGGCCGCGAGGAACGTGGAGGAGGGGGGCTCCCTCACCATCATCGCCACCGCCCTCATCGACACCGGCAGCCGCATGGACGAGGTCATCTTCGAGGAGTTCAAGGGCACCGGCAACATGGAGATCCACCTTGACAGGAAGCTCTCCGACAAGAGGGTCTTCCCGGCCATGGACATAAACCGCTCCGGCACCCGCAAGGAGGACCTGCTCCTCTCCGACAAGGAGCTGAACCGGATCTGGATACTGAGGAAGCTCCTGAGCCCCCTGAACCCCGTGGACAGCATGGAGTTCCTCCTGGACAAGATGCGCGGCTCCAGGTCCAACGCCGAGTTCCTTGATTCCATGAGCGCCTGACGCGGCCCGCGGGATCCGTTCCGTCCGTTCCGCCGCGGGACCGTCCCGTGGCCGCGGCGGGAGGCGCCGTTTCGGCGGCCTCCCCCGTCGCGGCCCGCCGACGGCAGCCGGCCTTTCCGGGGTCCTGCGGGTCCGCCACGGCAGGTGGAATCCTTCAGTTTGTAAGGATCTGGAACGTTCTCCTCTCCATGCTGGCGTTTCTTCCGACATTTCTGATTCACTCAGCGCCGTCCGCCCCCGGCGCTTTTTTTGCGCCTCGTCCTGTGGCGCCTTCATGCTCGTCATGATCATATCGAGCATCATGAGCATCATATTAAGGGGGGGGGCTGGCCTCTGCCAGGCATTCGGACCCGGCACCGGAAGGTGTCGGAGGCCCGGGAGGGCGTATCCGCAGACTTATTACCCGTTTAACCAAATGTCGGAATCTTCTTCCATAATTCAGTAGCGAATCTTAGTGAGAAGATACCAGGGCTGGAGGTTAGACCGACATTTCCACCCCTGGACTGATGGCCAAATTCCGACATTTGATTAAACGGGTAATAAATGCCGGCCATATAATTAAGTTGCGCCTTCGCTTGGATATTACCCCGGAAATCAAATCTGGCCCTATGGTACCTCTTCACTGTGAGCTTGGCCGTGAAACTGGCCCTGCCCTCCCCCTAACCCTTCCCCCAAAGCTCTCATCCATTCGGTACTCGCCCCTGCCCAAAGCCCTCTCGCCTCTGACCCCTGCCTGTGGGCCAGATTTAATTTCCGGGGTAATATTCTCTGACCACTCTGCGGCCCCGGCGGGCCTTCCGGTCCAGGCTTGCTTTTCCGGCCCCTGAGCGTCCTGGGCAGTCTTTCGGAAGCCGCGTCCTGCCTGCCCCTGGCTTGCGAACCGGCTTCCGCCGAGGCGGCAATGGGTCGCCGAGCCGGTCTCCTGCCGCGAGGCGGCCGCGGGACGGCTCGGACTGCTCCTGGCTCATGGAGGTCCCGGAGGAGGAAGGCGGGGTCCTTTCTGCCCGCAAGCCTTACCTTTCGACTGCCCCTCTGATAACATGTTTCGGTTCCGGCTCGGGCCCCCGCTTTCTGGGCCGGGAACCCCCTCCCGGCTCGGTTCGCGGGGTTCCTGCGGTCAGGGTGCTCATTCCGGACCCCCGGGGCCGCGACTTGATGCCGTGCGCGGCCGTGAGGGCTCCCCAGTGGCACTGCCCTGCCTTTTCGACCGCTGTTACGGTCGGCCCGGGCTCCTTCCCGGAGCTCTTCCGCGTCTTTTCGGCCGTTGCCACGTCCGGTCCTGGCTCCTCAGGAGCCCTTCCGCGTCTTCTCGCGAACGTCTGGCGTTCTTCCGTCTTCGCCTCCCCCCCCATCCACTGCCCGCCTCCGACGTCACTCCGGCGCGAGGCCGCCACGCGGGCCCCGGCCCGGGAAAGACCCCCTCCATGAGCCGCAAACCCCCCAACGACTCCTGCTTCGACATGCCCTTCGGGGACTTCCTCGCCGCCGCCTCCTCCAGGAGCCACGTCCCCGGCGGGGGGAGCGTTGCCGCGGCGGCCGGCGCCCTGGGAGCCTCCATGGGGGCCATGGTGGCCAACCTCACCTTGGGGAAGAAGGGCTACGAGGACTGCCAGGACGAGGCTGCGGGCATGGCGCGGGCCTTCAAGGACGGGGTCCGGGCCTTCCATGTGCTGGCGGCGAAGGACATGGACGCCTTCGACGCGCTCCTGAAGGCGTGGAGGCTTCCCAGAAAGACCAAGAAGGAGCGTTCCGCGAGTGAGCCGGCCCTCCGGGAGGCCCTGCTGGGGGCGATCCTGGCCCCCATGGGGATAGCCCGGAAGGCCTCGGGGATGCTGGCGCTGAACCTCTGCCTCGCGGGTTTCGGGAACGCGAGGGCCGTGAACGACTGCGGCGTGGCCGCGGTCCTCCTGGAGTCCTCGGTCCGTGCCGCCATGCTCTCCGTGGACGTGAACATCGCCGCCCTGGGGAAGTTCGAGCTCCCGGACGAGGTCTATGACCGCGACAGGATTCTTGTCGACGCGAGGGAACTCCTGCGGGAGACCATGGTCACGGTTGAGGACCGCAGGAGCTGACTGGGACCGGGGGGAGACAGAGCCGGAGACGGGAAGGGGAGGGCGGAGCTCCCGGCCGGGCCTGACGCCCGCAGGGGCCCAGTCCCTCCCCGGCTCGTTCCCCCTGCCTGCCCGGCTGCTGGGCCGACCTTGTTGCTGTGAAGGCAGGCCCCGGCGATCCCCTTCACGGGCCCGGCAGGCCGCCACGCCGGGGCCGGACGCCCCGTAGGGACCCCTCCCCGCGTCCGACCGGTCGCCGGGGACGGGACCGCGCGGAGCCCATCATCGCTCTCGCCCGCCATCCGGGGCCGGACCCAGCGGCTCCCCTCCTTGCTTCAGGCCCCCCGCCGGGGACGGGTCAGAGCGGAGCCCATCGTCGCTCCCGTCCGCCATCCGGGTCCGGGGGCCGGACCCAGCGGCTCCCCTCCTTTCTTCAGCCCCTCCGCCGGGGACGGGACCGCTCGGAGTCCCTCCTTATCTCTCGTCCTCCCTCCGGGTCCGGGGGCCGGACCCGGCGACTCCCCTCCTTGCTTCAGGCCCTCCGCCGGGGACGGGACCGCGCGGAGCCCCTCCTTATCTTCCGTCCTCCCGCCGGGGCCGGGTCCGGGGGCCGGACCCGGCGACTCCCCTCCTTGCTTCAGGCCCTCCGCCGGGGACGGGACCGCGCGGAGCCCCTCCTT
>JAISFP010000025.1 GCA_031263525.1 Deltaproteobacteria bacterium
GGTTCATGGCCCGCCGGTGCTTCAGGCCAAGAGGAGCGGGAGGGGAGGCAACGGTTCGGGGCCCGCCGGCGCTCCAGGCCAAGAGGGGCGGGAGGGGTGGCAACGGTTCGGGGCCCGCCGGCGCTCCAGGCCGGGAGGAGCGGGAGGAGAGGGAGGGGTGGCAACGGTTCGGGGCCCGCAGGTGCTCCAGGCCGGGAGGGGTGGCAACGGATCAGCGCCCGCCAGTGCTCCAGGTCAAGAGACGCGGGAGGGGAAGGCCAGGTTCATGGCCCGCCGGCGCTCCAGGCCAAGAGGAGCGGGGGGGGGGTGGCAACGGTTCATGGCCCGCCGGTGCTTCAGGCCAAGAGGAGCGGGAGGGGAGGCAACGGTTCGGGGCCCGCCGGCGCTCCAGGCCGGGAGGGGTGGCAACGGTTCGGGGCCCGCCGGTGCTCCAGGCCAAGAGGAGCGGGAGGGGAGGCAACGGTTCTGGGCCCGCCGGCGCTCCAGGCCGGGAGGAGGCAGCGGTCCAGGGCCTGACGGAGTGAAGCCTCTGCCGAAAGGAGGTGGCGGGACCGGGGGGAGAAGGGGCTGGCCGTGCCCCGGTCCGGGGAAGGTGGGCGGCCGGGACGTGACGGGACGGCTCAGTTCAGGCCGAAGGCCAGGCGCACGACGCCGTCCGCCGCGAGCACCAGGCCCAGGCCGCCGTCCCCAAGAAGGGCCGACCCGGCCAGGAAGTTCAGGCGCTTGAACTGCTCGCCCAGCTCCTTTACAACCACCTGCTGCTGGCCCATCACCTCGTCCACCAGAAGGGCGTAGCGGCCCGCCGGGGTCTCGACCATGACGAGGAGCCCGTCCGCAGGGTCGGAATGTTCCGGCTCCAGGTCGAAGATCTCGTAGAGCTTTATTAGGGGGGTTATCTGGCCGCGGCGGTTAAGTATGAGGCCGCGCCCCTCTACGGTGGAGAGCTCGTCCGGGTTGGGCCTGAGGCTCTCGAGGATCTCGTCCAAGGAAATGATGAAGTTGGCCTGGCCCACGCGGACGTGGAGGGCCTTTATCACCTGGAGGGTCACGGAGAGCGGGATCTTGAGGGTGATGGTCGTCCCGTGCCCCACCTGGGAGTCAACGTTTATGGTGCCGTTCAGCGCAGATATGTTCGTGCGGACGACGTCCATGCCCACCCCGCGGCCGGAGACGTCGGTTATCTGCTTCGCGGTGGAGAACCCCGCACCGAAGATGAGGCCTATGGCCTCCTTGTCGGTCAGGGCCTGGGCCTGGCTCTCGGTCAGCGACCCCTTGTCGATGGCCACCTTGCGCATCTTGTCCGGATCGATGCCCTGGCCGTCGTCCTCGACCACCAGGTAGAAGAACTCCTTGTCAGCCGAGGCGGAGACCCGGAGGAGCCCCTCCGCGGGCTTGCCGGCCGAGTCCCGGATCTCCGGGGGCTCGACCCCGTGGTCCAGGGAGTTCCTGACGACGTGGACCAGCGGGGCCTCCAGGGACTCCGCTATGGACTTGTCCAGCTGGACGTCCTGGCCCTCGAGCACCACCCTCACCTTCTTGCCCAGCTGGTGGGAGAGCTCGCGGGACATCATGTTGACCTTCTGCAGGATGCCCTTGATGGGCACCCGGCGGATCTCCATCAGGCTCTCCTGGAGCTCGTCCGAGAGCTCCCTGAAGGCCTGGTTGGCGTTCTTGAAGGCGCGGATGGTGTTGGGGTTGACCTTCTCCTGCTCTATGGTCTTCTGAAGGTAGTTGAAGGTCTCGGCGGTGACAATGAGCTCGCCCACGTAGCTCATGAACCCGTCGACCTTCTCCTCCGAGATGCGCATGGTCTTGCGCTCCTGGCCCTTCTCCTTTTCCTTCGCGCCGCCGCCCTCCTTCTCGCCGGCGGAGGGCTCCTGGGCCGCCGGGGCGTCGGGCGCGGGTGCCGGCGTCCCGCCCGGGGCGGCCTCCGCCGGGCCGGGCATCACGACGTCCAGCTCGTCAAGGAATACGTCGAACTTGCCCCTGACCAGCCCCGTGAGTATCTGGTCGAAGTCCAGCCCGCTCTCGAAGATGGCAGTGAAGTCGCTGGACGCCTCCTCGAATGCGGGCTTCAGTGGGTCCCAGGAGTTCCCCTCGACCAGGGCCCCTATCTCCTTCATGCGGGCGTCGAGGCCCTTGGGGTCGAACGCGGGCCCGTGCAGGCAGTCGAAGGCCGCGAGCACCGGCTCGGACATGTCCGTCCCCTTGTAGGAGACCGAGAGCGGCCTCTCGCGTTCCGAGCCGGCCTCCTTCTTGGCGGAATCCTCCAGCGGGAGGCGGTTAACCACGTCGGAGATGTCCTGGATGAGCCTGTCGGGGTCCGTGCCGGACTCCATGGCCTCCGCGAGCAGGCTCTTGATCCTCGCGCAGGCCTCCCTGAACTCGGCGTCCCCCCCGGCAGGCGCCGCGTCCCCGCCGATGAAGGCCACCAGCTCCGTCTGGAACTTGGCCTCTTCGGGCAGGAGCACGGTCGAGCGGTCCCCGTTGGAGAGCCGGTCGAACATGGACTTCAGGTGGTTGCCCGCCAGGAACAGGAACTCTATCGCCTTAGGGGAGGCCTCGCGCTTCCCGTGGCGGATGTCGTCCAGGAGGTTCTCCAGCTTGTGGGCGAAGTCCTTTATGTGGTTGAGCCCGAAGAAGGCGGAGGAGCCCTTCAGTGTGTGCGCGGCCCTGAAGACCGGGTTTATGTGCTCGAGGTTGCCCGTGTCGGCCTCGAAGGCGGAGAGGCTGGAGGTGAACTCCTCCAGGAGCTCCTTGGACTCGGTTATGAATTCCTGGAGCAGTCCATCGTCAAGTTCAGATTCCGGCATAGGCTCGCAAGTCCTCGCGGCGGCCTGGTGGCGCCGCCGGGCACCGGAAACGCCCGCCCGCGGCCCTGGGCCCTGGCGGCGTGTCCGGGGATGTCTCTTTCGCGGGACCTCTCGCGGGTCCCGCGAGTCGGCGCGCCGGAATGCCGGCAGCCAAGTGCCGCGGGGCCGGCGCCCCGTCCGGGATCCTAAAAGCTCTGTCGCCCTCCGCCCGACCGCCTAGGCGGCACGGCAGGTGCCGGAAACGCGGATCGATCTCATTCATTTTATAGGATCCCATGGGGGATCACAAGTTTTTGCGGGGAATACGGCCCCGGCGACCGCCCGGGACGCGCCCTCCGGCGTCCTGGAACAGGTAACGGAACCCTGCGGACGATGCGGCGGGACACGGGACAAGCTGGCACTGCCGTACGGAAGGTCACGGGCAGTCGGATGTATTGTTCTTGGAAGTCATTAAGATGTATGAAACGGTGACTGACAAGTTATAAAAAATTGTACTAACGAAACAGTCAGGTATAATGTGACATTCATGCTGAAAGTTATAATTCACATAATAGTTTGTCAGATAGCTTTACAATCTAAAATATTTTGTAAGTCGGAGGCAGGCGCGGACCGAAGGGTCCGGGTGCCACGGGAGAGCACCGCCGGGCGTCAAAAAAGTAGCGGGGACCTTTGGGAAAGCCTGCAGCCGGAAGGCCGGCCTTCGTCAGTCCGTCCGTCCCGGGCGGCGCGATGAAGAACGTTCATGAGGTAGCTCTCCGGTCGGACAGACTCGTCCGAGATGGCCTGGCTTTCCGAGACGGCCTGGCTTTCCGAGGTGAAAGGGGAGACATGGGCTTCGCAGGCGGCCTTGGCTTCGGAGAGGCCCATGGCTCCTGTGAGGCATTGGCTCCGGAGGCAGCCTTTGGCGCGAGGACCTTGTTCTTGGGCTTCGGATACGGTCTTGGGCTTCGATGAGGACCTTGATCTTCAGTGGGGGCTTTGTCTCCGTAGATGGCTTTGGTCTTCGGAGGGGGCTTTGGCTCCGGAGAGGGCTTTGGTCTTTGGTGGGGGCCTTGGTAAGGGAGAGGTCTTAGGTCTTCGGTGGGGGCCTTTGCTCCGGAGAGGACCTTGATCTTCAGTGGGGGCTTTGTCTCCGTAGATGGCTTTGGTCTTCGGAGGGGGCTTTGGCTCCGGAGAGGGCT
>JAISFP010000081.1 GCA_031263525.1 Deltaproteobacteria bacterium
GCGGGGGGTGGTGTCGGGCGGGGGGCGGGGGGGGTGGGGGTGATGGGGGCTCGGGGGGCGGTGGGCGGGGGCGGTGTCGCCCGGGGGCGGGGGGGGGGGAGGTGGCCGTTTTGGGTCACAGGCGGCGGGTTGACGGCGGAGTTGAAGGACGGCGGTCCGGGGGGAGTTGGAGGCGGGTTGTGACTGGCGGCGGGTGGAGACTGTGGCGGAGGGAAAGCAGAAGCCTGAATATGGATGAGGTAATCCGTTGACAGCATATGCAGGTCCTGCCCTGAACCGCGTGTCGCCCCTGACTGCCGGGCTGCGAAAAGAGACAGGCCGGGACCGGCAAGCGGGTGCCGGTCCCGGCCTGTTTGGGCGGTGCTTCGTCCGGACGGTCGGACGGCGTCCGGGAGGCTTGCGGGACGGGAAGTCCTGAAACCCTCCGGGGCGAGGGAGGCGGTCGGGGCCCGCAGGGAGGAGCGCGGGAATTCGGGTGCGGCGGCCGGGCCACGAGTCTGACCGGGCGGGAGGGGGCCGGATTCCGGAAGGGGACGGGCCAGTCCGGGCCGGAAGCGTGGCCGGGTTCAGGGGGGTGCCGGGGGTGCCGGCCCGGAAAGCCCGGGAATTTCGGGGCAGGGGAGGGGGCCCGGCCCGGAGGGAGCCTGGGGGAGCTCCCTCCGTGAAGCGGTGAGGGCCAGGTCCGGGGGGCGGTGCCGCGGGGCTGCCGCCTGGTTCGGTCGGGTGGCCCGGTTGTCGGCCGGTCCGGGCCGGTCTGGGGCGGGGCCTAGCGGAAGGCCCCAGTCGGGGGGCGGCCGCCGGGTTCCGGGGCCTGCGGCTCCGGATTAGGGGCGACGGCCGTCCGTGGGGAAGCCTGGGCTTCTGGCCGGGACAATCCCGGCAGCTCGGAGGGAGTGGGGTGCTGCCGGGGGCTTGCGGCCCCGGCAGGTGATGGCCCCCCGCCGTTGCAGGCTGCCGCGGCGGGAGGCGCGGGCGGCAGGTCGGGGAGCCGGCGTCCCGGCCGGGCCCCGGCCTAGTACAGGGGCTTCCGCTGCCGCTGGGGGAGCAGGTCCTTCTCGATCGAGAAGGCCGGGTAGCCGATTGCCCAGAGCAGGCTGTCGATCGTCGACGGCAGGCAGGGGCGGCTCATCTCCACGTTCCGGACGGAGTTGTCGCTCAGCCCGGCCTTCTCGCCCAGGAGCTTCCGGGATATGGAGTGCTCCGCGCGGAATCCGGTCACCAGCTCGGCCACCTGGGACCTCTTCAGGAGGCGGGGCTCGACGAAGGGCTTGCCGCCGTCCCGGCCCGACGTGTCCGGCCTCTCGATCGCCACCACCCTGTCCGTGGCCGCGGCCCCGCCGGCCGGGAGGTTCAGCCCGGACGTCAGGAGGACGGGGCCGGTGCCGGAGGGCGTCGCGTCCCGGCAGGGCTCCGCGATCTCGGAGATCTCGACCGGGCGGGCCCTGGCCGGGGCGGACCTGCAGTTCCGGGGCGCGGCCGCCATCCGCCTGTCCCCCGCCGATCCGCCGGAGCTGGCCTGGGAGCCGTTCGCCCTGGGGGCCGATCTGCTGGACTTGCCCCTGTCCCTGGACTTGCCGCTGGCCTTGGGCATGGTCCTGGGCTTGGGCTTGGCGCGGCTGCGCCTGGTGCCGGGGGCGGGCCCGTCCTCCTCGGGCTGGGCCTTGGGGACGGACATCCCGCCCGCAGGGGGCGGCGCTGCGGACGCGGGGCCGGAACCCCCGCCCCTGGGGGGCTTCCAGGGCCTGGGCGGCGGTCCCCCGTCGCTGTCGGGCGGGTCGCCCTCCCCGGCGGGCAGGCTCTCTACGGCGGGCCCGGTCATCCGGCCCAGCCCGGCCGCGGAGAGCTCGTGGACGGCGAAGGGCCGGTCCAGCCCGCGGTCAGGGAATGAGCCGGACGGGCAGGCAGTAGCGGCAAGGTTCGGCGTCTCGATCTTTATCTCAAAGCTGAGCACCGTGGTGGCGGACGTCTCCGAGAGCACGAGCGGCGTCACCATCGTGCAGGTCACGAGGAGGGGGGTTCCCGCAGGCGCTGCGTTGCCGGGGCCTCCTTCGGAGGCGGCCCAGGCGAGGTCGGGGGCGGGCCCTGCACCGTATGGGCTTGCCCCGGCGGGGTCGAGGGAGACCCAGACGTGGTCGGGGGAGGTCACTGCGGGGTCGGGGAGGGTCTCGACGTGGCCGGGAAAGTCCTCGACGGGGTCGGGGAGGGTCTCGGCGTGGCCGGGGAGGGTCTCGGCGTGGACGGGGAGGGTCTCGGCGTGGCCGGGGGAGCCCCAGGCGTCGTCGGGGGTGGTCCCGACGGGCGTGGAGGTCGCGGAGGGGTCGGCGTAGGCCCCGGTGGAGGTTGCGGCGGGACAAGTGGAGGAGCTGGGCTTGGGAAGACTCAGGGATAGGGTCATTAGCTGACCTCTTTCGAATTTTAGGTGTGTGCCGGGAGGACCTTTCGGTTTGGCTCCAGGCTGGACAGATCAGTTGAAGGCAGATCCCGCGAGGGCTCTGGCGGTTCGGATGTAACGAACGGACAGATCGGCCGTCAGGCCGTCAGGCCGCCGGGCAGGGGAACCGCCTTCCGCCGTTTGCGGCGGAGGGCCCTCGGAAGGTGAGTTCCGCCTGGCGGACGGGACACAGCTGTCCTGGCAGGGCTGAGGAGGCCTCAGCCGGGGCTGTTGTTGCGCTGCCGCCGGCGGGGATCCGCCGGAGGCCGGATCAGGCGGATCGGCCGGGCTCTCTGCCGCGCCGGGCGGATCTGTATCCGCCGGGCGCGGACGGGGGCCTGTGCCGTTCCGTCCGGCTTTGTGGTGCCTGGCCCGTCCGCGAGTTGCGATCCGGCCGTAGGCGGGACCTGCTTCGGAGGGAGCGGCTGGGCGGGGAAGGCCGCCAGCCGCGCGGGACCGCGAGCTGGGGTGAAAGAGGGGGCGGAAGCGGCAGGGAGGCCAGTGAACTTTCCCGCGGGGAAAGTCCCATGACCTTTCCGGCCTGCTTTCGGATACCGGCTTCCGGAGTCCTGGCCCGTCCGCGATTTGCGGTCCGGCC
>JAISFP010000139.1 GCA_031263525.1 Deltaproteobacteria bacterium
CCTCCGGGCATGAGGCCCCCGACTATCCGGATGTGGCCCATGCCCACGCCCCAGTCGAGCCGGGAGATCTTGATGTAGTCCCCGGAGCCCAGGTAGTTCACGTTGGAGATGATGCCGCCGGGGCGGACCAGCTTCAGGGCCTGCTCGAAGGCGTCCAGGTTCCCCCCCGCGATTATCACCTTGTCCACTGGCTTCCTGGAGTTGGCCTCCTGGATCTGCTGGACTATGTCGCCCTGCTTGTAGTTTATGACGTCGGTCGCGCCGTACTTCCTAGCGGCATCCTGGCAGATCTCGCGCGAGCCCACGGCGAAGATCCTGCCGGCGCCCCTCATGTTCGAGCCGGCCACGGCCATCAGCCCCACGGGGCCGATGCCTATCACCGCGACCGTCTCGCCGTAGGCCACCTCGGCGTTGTCGGCCCCGTGGAGCCCCGTGGGCACCATGTCGGAGAGCATCACGCCCTCCTCTACCGGCACGTTCTTGGGGAGTATGGCCATGTTGCCGTCGGCCTCGTTGACGTGGAAGAACTCCGCGAAGACCCCGTCCTTGATGTTGGAGAACTTCCAGCCGCAGAGCATGCCGCCCGAGTGCTGGGAGAAGCCCATCTGGGACTCCACCGCCTCCCAGTCCGGGGTTATGGCGGGGATGATGACCGTGTTGCCCGGCTTGAAGTCACGGACGAGCGAGCCGACCTCGACCACCTGGCCCACGGCCTCGTGGCCCAGGATGAGGTCCTTGCGCTCGCCTATGGCCCCCTCCCAGACGGTGTGGACGTCCGAGGTGCACGGGGACACGGCCAGAGGCCTCACTATCGCGTCCTTGGGACCGCAGGCGGGCCTCTCCTTCTCGATCCAGCCCACCTTGTTCAGACCCAGCATTGCAAAACCCTTCACGGTAAGCCCCCTTTCCCAATGCCGCCCCGAGGCGGCGCCGAGCGGCCCTCGGCCGCAGGTGTGTGATCAGAGTATACCAAGGCGCCGGATGACTGTCTAATGAGCTTCGCAATCCCGCCTGGACGGCGGCCTTGCGGGGGACGGCGTGCCTCCTGGGAAGACCAGGTTTCCGGAACCGCGTCCGGAACGCCGCGGGGGACCGGGAGGGTCGGCGGGCCTCCCGTGCCGCCGCAAGGGCTCACGCTCCGAGCAGGGAGGGAGCCGCCCGTTTCGGGAGGAAGACAGCCCGAAACCGAGAAAGAATCGGCAGGCAACGTCAATTTTTTTTAACTCCGTTACGCGAGTCGAAATTGAAAATATTGACTGGGCAACACGTTTAAAGAAATCCAGCTTAAGATATGAAATTTAAATAAATTCACCATCGAAAATAACGATGGCCACCCGGGTGGAAATTTCGTCCTGTCGCTTCCGTATCATGACAGCCAACGCGTCTCACAACTCGAAAGACTGGCAAAGAGACAGACTCATGTCCAGCAATCAGTTAGGCTAAAGCACAAGTCAAAACCAGAATGTTAAAGGCTGGAGGCAGAAAGGTTAAGGCAGAAAGAAATGAGCTGAAAGACAAAGGCAGATAGATAAAGCCTTGAGGATTGAGGATTGAGGATGGAGGCAGGACAGTAAAGGCAGGAGGATGGAGACCGAAGATTTGAGCCTGAAAGCTAAAAGGACGGAAACGCAGAGACCTCACGCCGCGAAGCGCCATCCTTCTGTGACAGTCGAATGGCGTTGCGCTCAATCTCCTCCGGAAATGCCTTCCAGGCGCTCTTAAGGGCTACCGTCGCCGTGCGACCCAGTCCGCAGAAAGAGCACTGGGTCATGACGTCCGCGAGGGCCCAGAGCTTCTCCAGCGTCCTGCGGTCCGCGAGGCCGGGTACGGAGAGATCCTGGAGAATCTTGAGCACCGCCGGGTTCCCGGTCCGGCAGGGGGTGCATTTGCCGCATGATTCCCGGACGAAGAACCGAGCCACGCTCATGAGGTAGTCCAGTACATTGACAGTGTCGTCCGCGACCACCACCGCCCCCGAACCGACGGAAAGGCCGGCTTTCCTGAGATCGGAGTACGAGTAGACCGTGTCCAGGAGTTCCGGCGGGGCCAGTGGTCCGCTCTGTCCCCCCAGGTGCAGGAACCCGACCCTCGCGCCGTCTCTGAGCCCGCCTCCCAACTCGGGCGAGAAGACCGCCTCGCGGAGGGTCACGGAGCCCAGTGGAACCTCGTAGACCCCGGGACGGGCCACGTGTCCGGAGAGGCAGACGAGCTTCGTCCCGCCGCTGTCAGGATGTCCGGCCTCGAGGAATGCCGTTCCGCCCATGGTCACAATCGAGGGCACGTTGGCGAATGTCTCCACGTTGTTCACGAGCGTGGGCGCCCCGAAGAGGCCCACCTCGGCCAGGTGGGGCGGCTTTATCCGGGGACGGCCCGCGAGCCCCTGGGTGGAGTTCAGAAGCGCCGAGTTCTCCCCGCAGACATAGGCCCCCGCCCCGGAGACCACGGCGATGTCGAAGTCCAGGCCGCTCCCCATGATGTCCCGGCCCAGGAGGTTCAGGAACCTGGCGCTCTCCATGGCCCTCATGAAGCCCCTCTGGACGGAGCGGTACTCCCCGCGCACGTAGACGAAGCCCGTGGACGACCCGAAAACCAGCCCGGCTATGGTCATCCCCTCGATGAGCCTGAAGGGGACCCGCTCCATTATGAACCGGTCCTTGAAGGTCCCGGGCTCGCCCTCGTCCGCGTTGCACACGATGTGCTTGGGGAAGGCGCCTATGTCCATGAGATGCTCCCACTTGCTCCCAGCAGGGTAGGCAGCTCCCCCGCGGCCCAGGAGCTTCGCGTCCCTGACCTCCTCCACGACTTTCCGGGCGCCCATCTCCAAAGCCTTCCTTAGCCCGGCGTAGCCGCCTCTCGCGAGATAGCCTCCCGCGTCCAGGGGCTCGGGCGCGTCGGCGCCCTCCGTGAGAATCCTCAAAGCACGCATTTCAATGCCTCCCTCGCTACGGGATCGTCCTCCCGGAAGCTACGGACCAGCGTCTGGGCCTCGTCCGCGGACCTGACCGTGTAGACCACGTCCCCCACCCTCACCACCGGGGCCCCGGCGCACCTCCCGCAGCAGCCCGCCCCCTCCAGCGTGAGGCTGCCGTCCCCGGAGGTGCCGCCCTCCTCAACCCCCATGGCCCCGGAGAGACGCTCCATTAGCTCGGACCCGCCGTTTAAGAGGCAAGGGCCGTCAAGGCAGACCTCCGCCACGTGCCGCCCGCGGGGCTCGAGCGAAAAGTTGCTGTAGAAGGTCAGGATCTCGTACACCCTGGACACGGGCACCTTCAGCGCCCCGGCCGCTGCCGCCGCCCAGGCCCGCTCGACGTAGCTCCTCCCGGACGCCTCCTGGACGTCCAGGAGGGCGGCTATGATCTGCTGGGGGTCGTTCCTGTAGCTCTCCAGTATCGCGAGCACCGCGCTCTCGTCCAGATCGGTCATGGAAACCCTCCGTTATTCCTGCCGCCCTGCCGGAGAGGGCGGTCTGGGTCCTGCCGCCCTCCCGGCGAGGGCGGTCATGCGAGCCGGTCTCCAGGGGCTGCGCGTCATGACGTCCGCCGCCTGTGGAAAGACGACCGTGCGGGCCGTTCTCACGGGGCGCATGGTTACGGCGCGATCCGCTCCCCACAGAAGGGATGCGAGGCCGGCCCGGTAATTATGAACTGCCGGTCAGGCCCCCTCCTTGATCCTGGCATGTTCCCGGAATATCCCCTGCGAACTGCGGGAAATCGGACGCCGGGTCATGAGCACGCGTGCGGGACGAGATGCGGGAAGGGGTGAAAAACTGTGAGGACCTGGAAACGAAGAAGAGGGGGAAGGGGAGAGGAGGGTTGATAAGGGGAGAAAAAGGGAGATATGGGGAGAAAAACGGAGATATGGGGAGATAATGGGAGATATGGGGAAAAATAGGGAGAAAAGGGAAGATGAAGTGATGGGGATACCGAAAATTCGTATCCGTTCAAGGAGGTCGAGGTTTGGAACTTGACCCTTCCACCGGCCCGGACTTCAACCTCTCTCGCCTTCTATGAATTCGGCTCTCATGCCCTTAAGTTCCCCCAGACCTCCAACCCTTACGGCGTCCTGAGCGGCCAGCAGGCCTTACAGGCCCCCCGGCCCAGTCAGATCTTAAGCCATCCAGTAATCCTGCCCTTATGAGTCTCCAGCCACTCACCTCCCCGTGAACAGATACGACAATTCTAAGACAGCCGCAGTCGAGCCTCGTATCCGTCTGAAAAAGCCAGTTGTGGCCCGAAATCATGCCAAACGTCGGACAGCCTGGCCCTCCGCGACCCGCTTCCCTCGGATTCCGGCGATTGCCACCGAATTCATACAAATACCTCCGAATTTCTCCAGCAGCCTCCCATTTACCCAGAAAACTCTGGGTTTCACCGGATTCATCCTAATTTCATAGGATTCTTCCTGATTTATCTGAATGCCACAGAACGCCGCCGAGGCTCGCAGAGGTTCCTCGCTGGCCCAGCAAAGGTCATGCCGGGAACCCGGACTTCAGGAGCCCGGGCCCCGGCGAGCCTGTCAGAGGGTGACGACGGGCTTGATCAGATCCCGGGGCTTGTCCTTCATGAGGTAGAGGCCCTTCTCGATGTTCTCGAAGCCCTTCATGCGGTGTGTGAGGAGGATGGAGACGTCGAGCTTGCGGTACTGGAGCAGGTTCGAGAGGTACTCCATGTTCTTTCTACCTCCGGGCATGAGGCCCCCGACTATCCGGATGTGGCCCATGCCCACGCCCCAGTCGAGCCGGGAGATCTTGATGTAGTCCCCGGAGCCCAGGTAGTTCACGTTGGAGATGATGCCGCC
>JAISFP010000191.1 GCA_031263525.1 Deltaproteobacteria bacterium
CCGCGAGTGGTCCGTCCAGGCCGGCTCTGCCCTCGTCCGCTCCAAGTTCCCCTGGACGGGCTGCTGCGGCACATCTGCTCTCGGACAGGGGCCGCGACGGAAATCGTTCAGGCGGCCCCCTGTCTGAGGAGAGGCGGGCCCAGGAGCGGGCAGACGGGCCGGAGCAGGACCGTGTTCCGGCGAAGGCCTGCTGTCGGGCACGGTTACCGCGCGACCGGCTCGGCAGGTCCGGGGTTCGGCGTGGCGATGTGGCCGGGGGGTCCAGCGTCTGGGGGAACATCCGGAGGCTGGAGCCGTTCACGGGTCGCGTCGGCAGAACGCGGCAGGTTGGCGACCGTAAGCAGTCTCCCGATGTCCACCCGCATATCCGCGATTTTATCAGACATAGAGCGGATATCGGAATTAACAATGGCAAACTGGCTGTCAACCCTGGCAAACTGATTGTCAACCCTGGACGACAAGCTGGATATGTCAGTCTTCAGGCCAGTGAAGATGAGCACTAACAATGCAACAGTGACAGAGAAGAGCGCGATAAGGGTGATAGGATCCTGATTTCTCGAATACCGGGATCCTCTGGACTTCGACTTACCGGAAGCGTTGGGAGCCCGCCTGCTTCCGGCGGCCTTGCTCTTGCGAACGGGTCCGTGAAGTGACTCGAGGATATCGGCCCTTTCGGCTTCCGGTAACGAGAGCAAAATCTGTCTCACTGACTGCACGGTGTTCCCCCCCTCCGTACTGGCCGTGACATCCGGGGCGGCGGTGTTGTCTGCGCTGAGATCTGCCATAGTGCTTCTGAGCCTCCCTGAAGGCATTCTAGCGCAAACCCAGTTCGGGAAAAACGAGTCTTTCCCCGGGGAGTTCAGGGGAAGTTTTCCTGTAATCTCCTGGCATGGCGGGGATCCGGCCTTCCCTCCACGCCAGATCCCGGCCAGGGCAGGGAGTTCGGAGGGGGCATGCTCCCGCTTTCCAGCGCTCGCGAGGGCCCGGCCGGGGCAGGTCGGTTACAGCCCTGGACCGGAGGTCGGGTCAGGCTCGGGATGCTTCCAGGACGGCGGGGGGGCCTTCAGGGCCCGCCGGGCAAAAAGACGCTGCGAGTTACGGTTTGACGCGGGCGGCTCGGGCACCGCGTTCAACCTAAATCAACATTGTGGCCTGGAAACATATCTATAAACAAAGACTGTCTGCAACTGTTAAGGTGCCCCCCCAAAGGCCCGTGCGAGGAGGTCAGGTCCCTCCTGGCGTGCTATCCCGTCGGCGGAGGGGCTTCCGGATCCCGGCGAGGAAAAAGTTGCTGCGACGCACGATTTGACGCGGGCGGCTCGGGCACCTGTTTTCAACCGAAATCAACATCGTGTCATGGCAATATAGCTATAAACAAAGACTTTTTTGATTGCATTTAGCAAACTGATAAAAAGTTTGGTGTCCGTGTCCCCGCAACGGACCCCCGCGAGCGTCCCGGAATCCGCCCGGGCGGGGCCGCGAGTGGTCCGTCCAGGCCGGCTCTGCCCTCGTCCGCTCCAAGTTCCCCTGGACGGACTGCTGCGGCACATCTGCTCTCGGACAGGGGCCGCGACGGAAATCGTTCGGGCGGCCCCCCGTCTGAGGGGAGGCGGGGCCAGGAGCGGGCAGACGGGCCGGTGCAGGACCGTGTTCCGTCGAAGGCCTGCTGTCGGGTGTCGGGCACGGTTACCGCGCGACCGGCTCGGCAGGTCCGGGGTTCGGCGTGGCGATGTGGCCGGGGGGGCCATCGTCTGCGGGAACATCCGGAGGCTGGAGCCGTTCACGGGTCGTGTCGGCAGAACGCGGCAGGTTGGCGATCGTAAGCAGTCTCCCGATGTCCACCCGCATATCCGCGATTTTATCAGACATAGAGCGGATATCGGAATTCACAATGGCAAACTGGTTGTCAACCCTGGACGACAAGCTGGATATGTCAGTCTTCAGGCCAGTGAAGATGAACACTAACAATGCAATAGGGACAGTGAAGAGGGCGATAAGGGTGATAGGATCCTTATTTCTCGAATACCAGGATCCCCTGGACTTCGACTTTCCGGAAGCGTTGGGAGCCCGCCTGCTTCCGGCGGCCTTGCTCTTGCGAACGGGTCCGTGAAGTGACTCGAGGATTTCGGCCCTTTCGGCTTCCGGTAACGAGAGCAAGAACTGTCTCACTGACTGCACGGTGTTCCCACCCTCCGTTCTGGCCGTGACATCCGGGGCGGCGGTGTTGTCTGCGCTGAGATCTGCCATCGTGCTTCTGAGCCTCCTTGAAGGCATTTTAGCACAAACCCATTTCGGGAAAAACAAGTCTTTCCCCGGGGAGTTCAGGGGAAGCTTTCCCGTAATCTCCTAGCATGGCGGGGATCCGGCCTCCCCTCCCCGCCAGATCCCGGCCAGGGCAGGGAGTTCGGAGGGGGCAAGCTCCCGCTGTCCAGCGCTCGCACGGGCCCGGCCGGGGCAGGTCGGTTACGGCCCTGGACCGGAGCGGGTCCGGCCCGGGATGCTTCCAGGACGGCGGCGTGGGGCTTCAGGGCCCGCCGGGCAAAAGGACGCTGCGAGTTACGGTTTGACGCGGGCGGCTCGGGCAACGCGTTCAACCCAAATCAACATCGTGACCTGGAAACATGTCTATAAACAAAGACTGTTTGCAACTGTTCAGCCGCTCCCCCCAAAGGGAGCTCAACAGGAGGTCTTTCCAGCTAAAATGCTCTCTGCAGAAACTCTTCCCCTCCATATGAAGTATCCGTTGTTGACTCTTCAACTTCAAAAGTTACTCGTCAGGGCTCTCTTGCTCCGAAAAGGCCCTCAAAAGAGGGGCGCCTGAACAGTTGCTCGGAATCGAAGGCCTGCTGGTCATCACTGACCCTCCGGACTTTTCGGATCTTCTGGACTTTTCGGATCGTCCTGACCTGCTGGCTCCGGCAGCTCCTTTCCGTCCGGCTTCCCGGGAGCGTCACCGCCCTCGGGGACGAGTGCCGGGCAGTAGAGGCTCGCCGCAGGAACCCGGTTCTTCCTGGCGAGGATCTTCCAGTAGGTGTTGGCCATGAAGACGTAAAGCCGCCTGGGCACGGGCAGGCGCACGCCCAGTTCCCCGGCGTCCTCCAGGGCGGCGACCTTCCTGGCGAAGGCCCTGAGCGCCCTCCTTATCCTGCCGAAGGGGAAGACGCCCGCCCTGAAAAGTCCCGGAGCGGACGAGATGACCGGCCCGCCCCCGGCCATGAGGGCCCCCGACCATGTCATGCCGGAGTCACGGCAGAAGAGCCTGAGCGCCCCCGCGGCGGTCAGGCAGTGCTCGGGCTCGTAGAAGCCGTTGTTTATGACGGCGTAGAGCCTGGGGAGCGGGGCCGCGGGGTCAGCCTCTCGGGCGGAGGCGCAGCGGGCAGCGGCCTCTTCCAGGCATTCCAGGAGGGGGGCGGGCAGGTGGTCCACGTAGAGGGGGAAGGACAGGACCACGGCGTCTGCGGCGAGGAGGCCGTCCCAGCCGCCGGGCGATGGGGGCGATCCCGGCGCTAGGGTCCATATTTCCCCCGGGGCGGAGGCGCGGACGCGCTCCAGCATGAGCAGGCTCGCGCTCCCCGAGGACTTGGGGCTGGCTGTAACGTAGACTATGTCCATTCCGGCTGGGCCTCCGGGTCCCCCGCGACGAACCGCGCCTCCCAGGACGTGGCCCCGAGGTTCGCGGCGTTCGCCTTCACCACCCGCTCGGCCAGCTCCATGCCCTCGGCGTCCCCGCCAGTCCGGTAGAGGACGGCCGTGAGCCTGAAGTCCGCGCCGCTTCTGGCGGCATGCCTCATGACGCCGTCCTTTATCTCGAAGAAGGGGAGCACGTGGGCTATCGAGCGGTCCACCACGCGCTTCACCGTCGGGGAGAAGCCCCCGAAGGCCATGCGGCTCACGATGACGAGCTCGTCGTGCCGCGAGACGAGCCCCGCGAATCCCCTGGCCCTGTCCCGGGCGACGCAGGCCCCTGGCGTTCGCACCCAGCACCCGAAGCAGCCGGCGCAGGGCCGGGCGGCGGGGATCGCCGCGAAGACCGTCCGCCCCTCGGCGGGCGGCAGGAGCCTGGCGGCCGTCTCCGGATCCAGGTCGTGCAGGAAGAGGCGCCTGGTCATGAGATGCCTTTCTGGCCTGGAAGTCCGGTGCCGGGCAGCCAGGGCGTGGCCGGAGGTCGGGGTCCAGGGCCGGCGGGTCCCGGAGGGGAGGAGGGGCGACTCGGGGTCCAGGGCGGGCGGGTCCCGGAGTGGAGCCGGGGCGTCTCTGGGGCCGCGGCAGGCAGGTCCCGTAGGGGAGTCAGGGCGTCACGCGGTTCGGGGCCGGCAGGCCATGGACGGCGGGTCATGGGGCGTCTCGGGGTCCTGGGCCGGCGGGGCACGGAGTGGAGGAGGGGCGGCTCGTGGTCCAGGGCGGGCGGGACCCGGAGTGGAGCCGGGGCGTCACGGCAGGCCGACATTGGCCGCCCGCCCCGGGCCGGAGGCCGGTCACCTTTCCACGACGTCCCGGGGCCCGCCTCCGGGCACGCGCTTCTCGAAGTAGGCGAACCTGATGGCCGGGTTCTCCTCGTCCTCCTTTTCCAGGTATATGGAGTAGCCGAGCTTGAGGTAGAGGTTCACGTTGAGCTCGTTTCCGGCGCGGGTGAAGAGCCAGTACCTGGAGGAGGGCAGGGCGGCCTCGGCGGCGGCGACCAGGGCCTTCGCCACACCGCGGCCCTGGAAGGCGGGGTCCACCGAGAGCTTGAAGATGTAGACGCCCTCCACGCCGCGCCTGGCACGGATTGAGGCAACGACCGCGCCGTCCGCGGTTGCGGCCTTGAGGATCAGGGCGGTCTTGCGGTCCTGCTCCACCTCGGCCAGGGTCTGGACCATGGGCTGGATGTTCCAGTCCCCGAGCAGGACGCACTCGGCGCTGAACGCGGCCCTCTGGATCTCCAGTATGCGGGGGAGGTCGTCCGGGCCCGCCGGCATGATCGCCAGGCCCCAGGCCTGGGGGGCACCGGGGCCGGGGCCCCGGGACATGGACATGGAAGAGGAAGGCCCTCCGGAGGGCTGCGTCCCAGGCTGGGCCGCCCCGGGGGGCGCTGTGCCGGGACCGGAGGTTCCGGGAGGCGGCGTCCCGGGCTGGGCCGCCTCGGGAGGGGCGGCGTCAGCAACGGAGCTGCCGGGAGGCGGCGGTCCCGGCGGGCCGTGAGGATCTCGGGCGTCTGCGGCCACGGCTCAGGAGTCCCCGCCCGGAAGCAGTATGAACTCCACCCGCCGGTTCTTGGCCATGCCCTCGGGGGTGCCGTTGTCCGCTATGGGGTGGTGGAAGCCGTAGGCGGTGAGTATCAGCCTGTCCGAGCCGACCCCCATCCGCTCCTCCAGCCAGGAGGCGACCGAGCTGGCCCTCCTCCTGGAGAGGTCCATGTTGTAGCGCTCGCTCCCCACGCTGTCCGTGTGGCCGGCGATGACGAGCCGGCAGTCGCGGAGGGCGGGGGTGTTGAGGGACTCCCCGAAGAGACGGAGTATCCCCTCGGAGCTCTCCAGGATCTCGGCGGAGTTGTACTCGAAGTTGATGGTCGCCCAGACCCTGAGCGACACCTGAATGAGCACGTTGCCCTGGTCGTCTTGGGAAAGCCACTTCTGGCCGTGGGCGTCGGTCATCGTGTCGAGCGAGGAGTCCACAAGGGTGAGCGACCCGTCGTCGTTCTTGCGGTAGAGCCGGTTGTCCCTCCAGACCATGAGGCTGTCGCCGTAGCGCACCTCGCTGTCGTCCTTCGGGAGTACCAGCGTCTCGGCCATGTTGTCCTCGGTGATCTCCACCCCGGACGGGGGGACGGGCTCGCCGCCAGGACCCGTCGCGGCTGCGGGGGCGGGGCCGCCGTCCGTTCCGGGCCCGGCGGGGGAAGCGGGGCCGTCGCCCGGACCGGGCCCGGCGGCTAGGAGGGGCTCTCCGTCCGGTCCGGTCCCGGCAGCGGGAGAGGTGCCGTAGCCGAAGTCATAAGGAGGTGGCGGCTGCCCGGGGAGGCCGGTGTCCGTCATGGGGGGCACGGAAGGGGAGATGGGAGGCGGAGGCGTGGGGTCGGGCACGGTGGCAGTCCGGGGGCCCTGTTCCGCCGGGGCGGCCGGGGCGGGGAGGTCCGAAGGGGAAGAGGGGGCCGGCGCGCCCTGGCGGGGCGGGGGGAGCGCGACGGGCGGGGAAGTTCCGCAGGTGGCAGGGGGCGGCGCGGCGTGCGCGGCCCCCGTGGCCGAAGATCCCGGCGGAGGCGGCGGAAGGGCGCCTGACGGGGACGGGCCGCCCGTGACAGGCGCGGCAGGGGCGTGCGCGGCCCACGGGGCCGAAGGTCCCTGGGGAGGCGGGGGAAGGGCGCCTGACGGGGCCGGGCCGCCCGTGACAGGCGCGGCAGGGGCGTGCGTGGCCCCCGGGGCCGAAGGTCCCGGGGGAGGCGGGGGAAGGGCGCCTGACGGGGACGGGCCTTCCGTGCCAGGGGCCGATGGGCCCTGGGGAGGCGGGGGGAGCATGCCTGAGCCCGCCGCCTGCATTGGCCCGCCCGGAGACGGGACGAGGGTGCCGGAGGAAGGCCTTGACGGGCCTTCGGGAGGGGGAGGCAGGGCTCCGGCCGCCGGTCGGGACGGCCCGACCGGCGGAGGCGGCAGCGCGCCGTCCCCGAGGTTCGGGGAGGGACCTTCAGGAGGAGGCGGCAGTGAGCCGTCCGAGGGGTGCGGGGAGGGTCCAGCGGGAGGAGGCGGCAGGTTCCCGGCACCGGGGTCGCGGGCCGGGGGCTGCGAGACGGGCTCCGGCGCTCCGGGGGGCAGGGTGGCGGGAGCCCCGGCGTCCGGTCCGGAGGGCAGCGGGGGAAGGGCGCCCTGAACGGGCGGGGGAAGGGCGCCCTGAACGGGCGGGGGAAGGGCTGGGGTCGCCGCTGGGGTCACGGGGCGCTCTGACGCGCTCCCTGCCGCGCCTATGCCGCCCTGGACGCGTCTCGTTATCGGGGGGGGAGTGGCCAGGGAGCCGTCGTCCGGGCCGGCCTGGCCGTCCGGGGAGGGGGCCACCCTGTACTCCTCTACCGTCCGGCCTCCGTCCTGGGCCTCCGCGGGGCATGCCGCGAGCGCCGCCAGGAGCAGGGCTCCCGCGAGGCGGACGCGGAAGGGGCGGAGGTTTGTCGGCATGGATGGGCGCTTTCCAGGGGGGGCGGGCGGGCGGAAGCCGGCGGGAGCCTGCTTGTCCGGGGCAACGTTATAATGATAACATAAGAGCGGGAAGAATTTTTTGAGAAGGAGCCAATGTTGCCTCCACCGAGAAGTCCCCTGCCCGGAGGCGTTCCGGGCCCCGTCCCGGACGGGGCGTCCCCCGGGGGCGGCCCGGCGCGGGACGTCCCGGCAGACCGGGAGCCCAGTCCCGGTACGGATCCCGTCTCAGGCCCGGAACCCGCCTCAGGCCCGGATCCGCGTTCCGGGCTCAGGCGGAGCCCCACCTATTATGAGATTCCCGCTCCCCCGGAGCTGGACTGGCGCCCGTACAGGCCGGCGTCCTACCTGGAATACCGCCGGGAATGGGACCGGAGGGGCAGGGAGGGCGACGCCGGCGACTTCCCGCTCCACCTGGACATCGACCCCACCAGCCGGTGCAACCTGAGGTGCCGGATGTGCCCGCGGACCTGGTTCACGGAAAGGGGCGAGACAGCCTGGGCGCCGGGCGGCCCCGGGGACATGGACTTCGGGCTGTACCGGGACGCCGTGGAGGAGGGGGCGCGGCTCGGGGCGAAGTCGGTCAAGCTGAACTTCCTGGGGGAGCCGCTCCTGCACCCCCGCATAGTCGACATGGTGCATCTGGCCTCGTCCCTGGACCTCTGGGTCATGATGAACACCAACGCCGCGCTCCTCACGCGGGAGCTGGGCCGGGCGATCCTGAAGGCGGGGCTAACTGACATCTTCTTCTCCTTCGACTCGCCGTACCCCGAGGAGTACGAGCGCGTCCGCGCTGGCGCGAGCTACGGGGAGACCCTCTCGAACATCGAGGTGTTCATGGCGGAGAAGGACCGGACGGGCAGGAGGCACGTCCAGACGCGGGCCAGCATGGTGCTTCCCGAGGATCCGGCAGGCCGCGAGACGATCAAGCGCGACTACGTGAGGCTTTTCAGGTCCATGGGCGTGGCCGAGATAGGCTTCGGGCTCCCCACGGTCATGGGGCGGGACTACGCCCCTCTGAACGAGGGGCTGGAGTTCGTGTGCCCCGATCTTTTCAGGCGGATTTTCGTGTTCCGGGACGGCGCGGCAGGCCCGTGCTGCGGCGACTGGGAGCGCAGGCTCGTCGTGGGCGACCTGGGCCGCCAGTCCATAAGCGGGATCTGGCATTCCCCAGAATACAGTGAGCTCCGGGGGAAGCACCTGGCCGGCGCCTTCATGGCCGTGCCGGCCTGCAGGTCCTGCAGCGTCCCGTATCTTTCGGACGCGGGCGATCCGTGATGGTTGCTGGGACAGGTGCGGAGGTTTCCCACCAGGGTTTCTGAAGGCATCCTGATGACCGCGCCCAGCGAGGGTTCACTTGAGCTGTGCTCGTCTGGCATCGGAGCATTTTCTCTTGTCTCTTCGTCTTTTAAATCTTTTTTGCTTTAGGTAATATTTTTCTTTAAATTTTTTAGCATTTATCTTTATATATTTAATCTTCAAAATTTTTGTCATATAATATGACATCTTTTGTCTTTTTGAATTTTTAACTTGGTTGAAATTTTAATTTTTTTAAAATTTTAACTTTTTCTTTATATTGTAACTATTTTGAAATTTTAACTATTTTGAATTTCCTCCCTGAACTTAATTTCAGATTTCATTTTTTCGGCATCGCTCAGGCCCAGCCCCCGTCAGCCCCGGGAAGGGTCCATTCCAGAGAGGATCCCGCATGTCGCCTTCAACGTTCTGTGCTCAGGACATCTTTCCCTCCAGGTGCCCGGCGTGATTACCCGAGTGATAAGGGTGGGGACTGTGGAGCTTGGGGGAGGACTCCCGCCGCCCGTGCAGACCATGACCGACACGGACACCGCGGACGCTGACGCCACCCTAGCCCAGATAGGGAGATGCGCCCTGGCAGGCGCGGACATCGTACGAGTCGCGGTTCCTGACACGAAAGCCGCTGCGGCATTCGGGCGCATAGCTTCCGAGAGTCCCGTGCCCGTCATAGCCGACGTGCATTTCGACTGGAGGCTGGCGGTGGCGGCGCTTTCGGCAGGCGCGGCTGGCGTGCGGGTCAACCCGGGAAACATAGGCGGCGAGACGAAGCTCATGCGGGTTGCTGACGAGTGCGCCCGCCGTGGTGCCTGCCTGAGGGTCGGCGTCAACATGGGATCGCTCGAGCGCGAGTTCGAGGAGCGTCTCGGGCGCACGCCGGAGGCCATGTGCGCGAGCGCTGCCGCCTCGGCTGCCGTGCTGGAGAGAGCGGGATTCACGAACTTCAAGGTCTCGCTCAAGGCCTCCGGGGTGAGGGACACCGTCCGTGCCGCGAGACTTTTCGCGAGGATCTCCGACGTGCCCCAGCACCTGGGCGTCACCGAGGCCGGGCCCGTGGTGGCGGGGATAGCCAAGTCCGCCGTGGCCCTGGGGGCGCTCCTTTCCGGGGGCATAGGCGACACGGTGAGGGTCTCGCTCACGGCACCGCCGGAAACCGAGGCCGAGGCTGCGGTGGAGATCCTCCGGGCCCTGGGCCTCCGCAAGGGGGGGGTGGAGTACGTTTCCTGCCCCACCTGCGGACGCTGCAGGATAGACCTGCCCGCCCTCCTGGCCGAGGTGAAGGCCAGGCTCGCGGACGTGAAGGCCCCCCTGAAGGTGGCGGTCATGGGTTGCGTGGTGAACGGGCCGGGGGAGGCGAAGGAGGCCGACCTGGGAGTGGCCGGCGGCAGGGAGCGCGGGAGCCTTTTCGTCAGGGGCCGCTTCGTCTCCGAGCTCCCCTACGACCGGCTGGCCCCCGCCCTGGAGGAGCTGGCCCGCAAGTTCCTCGCGGACAGGGAGGCAGGCGGGGAGCCCGGAGGCGGCAAGTCATGAAGGCCGACCGGGAGGCCTGCGGGAATCCGGGCAGGTAGGCCGCTCGGAAGCCCGGCTTCGGGACCGGCGGGAAGACCGGCATGGAGGGCGGCCGGATGCCCCCCGTCAGGGCCTGCGCGAATCCGGGCACGTAGGCCGCTCGGAATCCCGGCTTCGGGACCGGCGGGAAGACCGGCATGGAGGGCGGCCGCATGCCCTCGTCAGGCCCTGCGGGAATCCGGGCACGTAGGCCGCTCGGAAGCCCGGCTTCTGGACCGGCGGGAAGGCCGGCATGGAGGGCGGCCGGATGCCCCCGTCAGGCCCGGCGGGAATCCGGGCACGTAGGCCGCTCGGAAGCCCGGCTTCGGGACCGGCGGGAAGGCCGGCATGGAGGGCGGCCGGATGCCCCCGTCCGGCCCGGCGGGAATCTGGGCACGTAGGCCGCTCGGAAGCCCGGCTTCGGGGCAGACGGGTTGACCGGCATGGAGGGCGGCCGGATGCCCCCCGTCAGGGCCTGCGGGAATCTGGGCACGTAGGCCGCTCGGAAGCCCGGCTTCGGGGCAGACGGGTTGACCGGCCTGAAAGCGGTCCGAAAGGGTGGAGTAAGGGCGGGAGGGAATCCGGGCATGGAGGCCGCTCGGAAGGCCTGCTTCTGGGATGGCCAGAAGACCTGCCTGGAAGCGGTCCGAAAGGGCGGAGTCAGGGCCGGCGTGAAAGGGCCAGTGGCGGCACCGACGAGATAGTGGCGCCTGCTCGGCTGGGACCGCTTCCTGCTACGACCGGGACTTCGTTTGCGTCGCCTCCTTGCGAAACGGTCCGAAAAATGATATTTGCAAATTAAGTTCGCTTCACTGCCGTGGCGGGACCGGCCTGTGCCGCGTCCCCGCCCCGTTTTTCCCCCCGCTCTTCGCCGCCGGTCGGGCCGGCAGGCCAAAAGGAGGTATCCTAATGAAGACAGTCTGCCCGCGTTGCAGGGCCGAGTACGCCATCAGCCCGGAACACGTGGGGACCTCCATGACTTGCGCGAAGTGCAACACCCCCTTCTCCATAGCCGCCGCGCCCGAGCTCCCGCCTTCGGGTCCCGCGCCAGGCGGCCCGCCTCCGGGCTGGGGCCAGCCGGGAGGGTACCAGGGCTGGGCCCAGCCCGCCGCGCCGGGCAGCCTGGCCCTGGCACTGGCCAGGATCCGCGCCGCCCGCCTCACCTGGCTCCTCATCTTCGCGGCGGCGCTGGTCTTCATCTTCGTCCTCGGCGGGATCATGGTGAGCATAGACGTGCTCTCCACCCAGTTCCCGGGCGTAGGCGGACTGAAGAAGTTCGAGGCCCTGCTGTTCACCCTGGGCGGGGCAGGCACGATCGTGTTCTTCATCGTTTCAGCCATCCACAGGAACGTCTGCCTGACGCGGATAGCCGACAGTGAGGAGCGCAGGAGGTAGGGGCAGGTTAGTCGTCCGGCAAATTTCGGCTTACGGAGCCCTTGCGCGGGCCAGGTTCTCGTGCCGCAGTTCTCTCCGGCCAGGTTTCATACTGGGGCGGGAGGACGCCTGAGCTCCAATTCGCTTACGGCATGGCGCATCCGTTCTTTCGTCTTAGGGGCATCTAATTTTCTGGAATCTTGAAAAGTGCGAATCATGCTGGCATCTGAGTTTGCGTCCGTGTCTTGATTTATCCTGATTCCTCCCGATTCCTTCAGATTTATCCCGGTTCCTCCCGATTTATCCCGGTTCCTTCCGATTCCTTCAGATTTATCCCGATTCCTCCCGATTTATCCCGGTTCCTCCCGATTCTTCCCGATTTATCCAGATTTCTCCCGGTTCCTCCCGATTTCTCCCGGTTCCTCCCGGTTCCTCCCGATTCTTCCCCATTCCTCCCGGCTCTCGATTCTCTCTGTTTTTGTTGACGATGACTTGATCTGGCATTTTTTCATTTTCTACCTTTTCTGTCTGGGGTTACACTCTCCAGACGTGTTGACAGACTTGGCAAAACTTCGAAAGCGGCGATGGACTGGCAGTTTTTGGTACGCTTTATTGAGGAAATTGGAAAATTTAATGCGTTTTATCTGTTCGAATTGCAAAGGGGAAAATTATATTTCGGTGTTGACCCTATGAGAAAATATTTTCTTCACTTCGTGTTGCTCAAATTTCAAAGTTGCCTCCTCAACATCCTCATCCCATGCTGGGGAGAGGGAGCACGCGATATGGCTGACTGGATGGTAGAGGACGTCGGCCCAGCGAGCGAAACGCTACAGCTCGCCAATGTCGCACCGTTTCAGGCAGCGACTGTCATAAGCATTTGCACCGTTTGAGGATACGTTTTCGAGCAAATGGCAGACCTTGCCAGCAGCAATTTGAGAGGATCGCAGCAGTTGAAAAGGATGATCGCCTAAATCGTCCTTGTCGTGATGCTTCTGGTTTTCGGCGTATGGGGATCATGCTTTTGCGCTAGCCGTCTGAACGACATCCGGAGTCTGCTTTACAGGTTGCTTGAGATGCCATGATCCGGTGTTCAGTTCGAGAAGCCGGAGAGGATGTATATTACAATTTATGAAATTTTATATTTATGATTGTCTCTATACAGACTGACTATCACGAGTGTTATAATTAAATTAATTATGGTGAATGGAGTGTGGCATCTAAGAATTATAATTTTTTTGATTTTAAAATTTATGAGGGATAAAGTGATAATTATTTTTTCTAAATTTTATAATGTTATCGTTATTAAGTACCTTATAAAGATAATTGAAAAATAATTTTTAAGATATCTTAATTTAATTTAATTCAATTAAAAGAATAATTGTTATTTGTAAGTTTAAGGATATAACAAAGCTTCCCATGATAAATTCTTGATACGGCTGACAGCGCTCATTGGCAGAGACAGCAGAATGCGACAGGTTCTCGCTGTACTGGCCTGGACTTGACGCCACGGGCACCGGTCCCAACAAGGCATGGTCACCATGTCATGGAGAGACGGCAAGCCCGGACAGAAGTCTGGCGTTCGCCAGAACGCGGGACTCCGTTCCGGCACTCCTTGGGATGTGCCTGCAATGTTCCCTGCCCAGACACGTGCCCGTCCGGGCACTGCACACGTTCCTTCTCCAGCCTGGACCGGTCACCAGTGACGGCCAGGGCAACGATCTCTTCCGTCCGGACTTGGTCGACGTTCCGTCTCCGGCACGGGCCGAGCTCCTGCCGAGGCTCGGGCCGCGGCTCCGTCCCGGCCGTGCCAGGCCGGGGCGAAGGAACTCTGATGTCGCGGCCTATGCGGAGGCGCCGCCCCCCCCGGCCTCCCACTCGACCTTCAGCTTGTTCACGAACGCGGGGTCCTTCATGAGGGGGCGCGCCATGCCCAGGTACTCCGCGTGGGTCTCGGAGAGGACCCTGCGCATGTCGTCAAGCGTCCTCAGGCCGCCGGTGAGTATCACCCTGGCGGAGACCTGGGCGGCTATCTCGGAGGCCTCGCGGAGGAAGAAGGGCCCGGAGTCCTGGGGCAGGTCCCGCCAGTTCCCGCTGGTCTCCACGGCGTCCAGGCCCTCGCGGGCGAGCGCCCGGCACAGCTCCAGCACCTCGCAGAAGTCGCAGCCGCCGTCGAAGCCGTCGGTGACGTTCACCTTGATTATGACGGGGAAATCAGTCCCGACCGCCTGCCGCACGGCGCGGTAGGTGTTCAGGGCCATGCGCCCCCGGTTCTCGGGGGAGCCGCCGTACTCGTCGTCCCGGCGGTTTAGGATCGGCTGCATGAACTGGCTCAGGAGGAACCCGTGGGCGGCGTGGATCTCCACCCCGTCGTAGCCGGCCTTCCTGGCCCTCGCCGCCGCCTCGGCGTGGCGGTCGTGGACCCGGCGTATCTCCGAGCCGGATATCATGCGCGGGGAGGCCCCGCAGACCGGGTCGTGGAGCCCGGAGGGCGACAGGAGCGTCAGGAACGGGAGCCTCGGGGTCACCGCCTTGTGGAACTCGGTGGACTGGTAGGAGCCGATCTGCACCAGCTGGGCAACTATGGCGGCCCCCTTCGAGTGGACCAGATCGACGAGGCGCCTGTGGGCGTCCAGGACCCTGTCGTCCCCGAGCGAGAAGATGGGCAGGAACCCCTTCTCCAGGTCGTCCACCAGGGTGAAGCCGGTAAGTATGGTCCCGGCACCTCCGTCGGCGAGCTTCCCGTAGGTCTCCAGGTTCTGGGGCCCGGGGCATCCCTCCTCGGCGGTGTCGCCCACTGCGGCCCTGAAAATTCGGTTACGGAGCGTCACGGAGCCCAGGACGGTCCGGTCGAAGGGGCCCCTGGCGCCCCCGGCGGCCCCGTCCCTGGCCTTCGTGCCGGATGCGTCAGCGCCCGCCCTTGCCGGGGCAAGGCCCCCGGTGCCCAGGGCCCCGTAGTAGGCGGGCGTCCCCCTGTATCCGACCGGCCCGTCCCCCAGGCAGTCGGGGCAGGGCCCCCCCCGGGCCCCGTCGGCGCCTGTCCCGGAGTAGCTCATGGAAAAAAGCGTCTTCGCCATAAGGACCTCCTCCCGCATGCGCGTCCCGTGCCCGGCACCAGGGCGCTATTTGCATCAGGATTATTATAGACCCCGCAAGGGGAAATTGCAGGGAATTTTGTTTCGGCGTCCGGAACCGGTCGGTCGGAAGCCGTAGAGCGCCCGCCGCCCGTCCCCAGCCGGCTCCCCGGAAGGGCGGTCAGTTTCCGAAATCATTAGGAATTTCAACAACTTAGCGTCCCCTTTCCGAACCTCGGGAGGCCCGGGGAGCCCGGCCCCGGACCTCCAGGAGGGCACCGGACTTTTTTTAAGGGGCTTGCCCCGGGGAGCCCCAGCAGGACAGGCCGGAGGAGATTTTTTCGGGGAACCGGCTGGTCGGATGCCGGTTGCCTCCCCTTGCGCCGGGCCGGGCCTGCCGGGCTGTCCGCAGCCCCTCCGGCACCTGCGTCCCGGCAGAGACTGCTGCTCTCATGCCTGTCACGCTCCGTCCCCGGTCAAGCCGGGCGGCCAGGGGTCGGTTCCGCCCGGAAGGCCGCCACTCACTCTTGTTCTGCCCGTCTTCCTGCCAAGAAGGGCGGACCTGAGGGCCTGGCCAACAGGCAGCTCGCCGAGGCGGGGCGGACCTGAGGGCCTGGCCAACAGGCAGCTCGCCGGGGCGGGGCGGACCGGCTGCTCCCCGGGCGGGCGTCTGGCACCTGTCTCGGCTGGGGACCGGGTGCCGGCCTCGGGCGGAGGAGGGCGTGATGGCCGGGAAACCCCCTCGCTCCGGGCCGTGCCCCCTCGTGCCCTTCGCCAGCTTCGAGGCCGCCCGCGAAGAGCTCCTCCGCCTCCTGGACTCCCCGCCACCGGCAAGCGGGCGCGGGTTCTGGACTCAGAGGCTCCTCGCGAGGGAGTTGGGCGTCAGTATCGGGAGCGTTAGGAAGATCATGGCCAGGGATGGCCTCTTAACGGGGGCCAAAATCTTGCGAGGCCGCGGGGAGGCGGCGCTTCAGAGGGCCGAACTCGCGGCCCGCGCCCGCCAGGAGGCCGATCACGAAGCGATCTTTCCCGGTGGCTACGCCTTAAGGAGTCCGGGAGCGCCCCGTCCTCCACCTTCGAGGCAGGGTGTGCCGTGGCCGTCTCGCCAGAGATGTGGGTCGCCGCTCTTGTCGGCGGCGAGGCCGGTTGCGCCGCGCTCGCGGACCTCCTGGCAGCGTCCCCGCCGGACGGTCATGTGTGCTGGACATGGAGGCTGCTGGCCCGGAAGGCGGGCGTTCAGGTTTCCCGGGTAGCCACAATACCGTTTACTTAGCCAACTCTTAGAAGGCAGAACCCGCCTAGAAAGCTGTCCCGAGCCTTTGTGCTGTTGACTGATGAAGCCGACCTGCCCCGTCTCCTCCCTGCCGACCTGCCCTTCCTCATCCCCGCCGACTTGCCCTTCCTCATCCCCGCCGACCTGCCCAACCTCCTGGTCTCAACAGCCATGAGCGGATATTTCTTGACATCTCAGATGATAATTAAGTTTAGCTTATTCAATTACTTAAATTATTTCAAAATAATTTGTTTATATTAGCAAAGCGTAGCTTGAAATGGATGTTGAAGACACTTTAATTAATTTCAAGTATAATAACATAATTAATAATCATATTTTTACAGATCATAAGTATTACCTAAATATATAGTCGTGACTGAAATAATGAATATTGACATTTAATTATTTTAAAACATGAATAAATTATTCATAACAATCGCGATATATCTACACAAAAAAATTTACGATCTTTCCATGAGTTTGGTGTTTGGATCGCTAGTAAATTTAGATGATTTGACTGTATTATTCAAATTTTACTTAATGTATGCTAGGTATTATTGTTTTTTAATACAATAATATTTAGTTTCATATCAGATGGTGATGAGCAATGGAAATTTAAAAATAGCTATATAGTATAGATTTTTTATATATTACTAATTATATAAATTTTAAATAATTTCATACCATGCCAATTTTTTATCTGGGCCATAATCTTAAGTTCATTTAATTTGGAGTATTTATTAATATTTACAATAAACTATTGACATATGACTTTCAATCCTCTAACATCTTGCCGCGTAATTGGTAATTGAAAGGTTTGACTTTCGTTATGAGGAGGGAATTGAGTACACAAAATTCTTCCTCAAAGCCTATCGTGATAAAGGCTCTGAATAAGTCAGACAAACCAATGGTTATTACAAGTGTTACCAAGGTGGAGGGAGGACGAAGATGACGTGCAAAAATTCGATTATCGTGGCGATTGTGGTTTCCCTTGGCATGTTCATAACTTATGGATGTTTCCAGCTGGGATTGCGAGACAAGACCACCAACTTGTTGGAATTCAACAAGATTGACCTCCTCAGCAATAACACTATATTGAACAACACCTCCTCAGATACTTTTCAGTTAATTATTGAACCGAACAATATTCAGCATGGGCTAGGTCGCATGAAATTTAACATAATATCCCAGAATACATTTTGTAATCCTCTTAACCCTCTACCACTCCAAAAACGATTTCAACATTCCTTTCCTATTGATCATCTTGCTATATATCTTCAGTCTATTCTGCTATCTCTCCAAAGTAGCATTAAGACTGTATATCCTAAGTCAATAACAGGAGAGCTATCAAAAATGTCGGAGCAAACCAATCAGTTTTCTCAAAACATTACTCTTGAAAAATTTTTTCATTCAGGATTACTGGCATCGGTTGTAACGGAAGAATTGGTTGATGATGTGCTCACACAAACTGGCAAACACAGTCAAAGAGTAAGGCTTTTGCCGGCTACAGCTACGATTTACTATGTGTTTTCTATGTCACTCTTTAGAGATTTGCCTACGGAAGTAGTTTATCCCTGGCTTGCAGGAAGAACTAACTTTGTTGACAACAAAGGAAATGAAATTCCAAAGATTTCAAAATCAGCAATATGTCATGCCAGAAGCAGACTAGGCCCTGAGCCTTTCAAACTTATAGCAAATAAACTGTTTTCGCCAATTGCACATGATGAACAAAAAAGTGCTTGGTATAAAAACTTGCGAGTTGTTTCAGTGGATGGTTCAAACTTTGATATTCCAGATACCCAAAAGAATGCAAAATATTTTGGATATCCAGGTTCGGCAAATGGATATGCAGCTTTTCCTCAGGCAAGAGTCCTAGCATTGACAGAATGTGGTACACATGCAGTTATAGGGGCAACAATCGGACTGGCCAACACAAGCGAACAGGCTCTCGCTTTTCAGCTTCTTCCAGACAAACTATTGAAAAATATGCTCTTGCTTGCTGATAGGAATTTTTATGGTTATAAGCTATTTAGGGAATGTGCAACGCATAGCGAACTTTTATGGAGAATAAAGAAATCACTTAAACTAGAAAGAGAGGTTGAGCTACCTGACGGCTCTTTTCTTTCAACAATTTATGATAGCCAGAACAGGAAAAAATGTGTCCCAACTACCGTAAGAGTGATTGAATTTACAATAACAAATGACGATAAGACAAAAGAATTTTACAGATTGATAACAACTTTACTCGATCATGAATTATATCCAGCAAACGAATTAGCAACTCTGTATCACGAGAGATGGGAAGAAGAAGGTTGTTTAAGAGAAATTAAGGATTTCTTAAATTACAATAAAAAACTGATTCGTAGTCAAAGACCTGATCTTGTATTGCAGGAGATATGGGCATTACTGATACTCCATCATATCATTAGATCAACAATGAACAAAGCTGCACTAAATATTGAAAAAGATTCTGACATTTTAAGTTTTACTTCTTCATTGAGGATCATTAAACAATTTTTACCATATTTCCATTCAGTTGGAACAAGTAATTATGGAATGGAAATACAAAACATTATTTACAAAATATCTTTGACTCGCGCTGATAGGAGCAAAGGGGAGAGTAGTCCGCGTGGAGTAAAAAAAAGGCTTAGCAAATATCCGGTTAGACATAGAGATCAACCCTTACACGTACCTAACAAACTCGAGCTGGTTATACTTCGCCAGTAATTGTCTATATAAACAAAAAATTTTTTTGTTCATCTTAAGTATTTGTGACAAAATATTTGTTTGTTGCAAGTTATTAATTCTCATATATTACATATAAATATTATTTAATTTTTGTTATTAATTAAAAATACTTTTACCACCTTTCATGAAGAAACAATAAATGTTTGTTCTGTCTCAGAACAATATTACTTGTCAGATTATATTTGGTTATAAACTTTAATGGAATTATTATCTTTTACGATTAGAGTTCTAAATATTCTGTAATATTTCAGAATAATTATTATATATACTATTAAGTATTATCTTGTCTTTCAAGATTCTAAATACTATGACTTCGCAGGTGATAAGAAGGTGGATACCCTCTAAAAGACTTCTAGAGGACTTCTTGGAGGCGTTCCCTCCATCCCAAGTTCGACTTAAGTAAACGGTATTG